>CAJUFS010000030.1 GCA_910585575.1 uncultured Adlercreutzia sp.
CCACCTCGGTGGCCCTCATCACCGACTGGCGCTTCTCCGGCGCCACTAAGGGCCCGGCGGTGGGTCACGTGAGCCCGGAGGCGGCAGCCGGCGGCCCCATTGCCCTCATTGAGGAAGGCGATTCGCTGACCGTGGACATCGAGGGAGGCGCGCTCACCCTCAATGTGGGCGACGAAGAGTTGGAGCGGCGCCGGGGCGCCTGGCAGATGCCGGCCCCCAAGCACGAATTCGGCGTGCTGGCGAAGTACGAGAAACTGGTTTCATCGGCCGATAAGGGAGCGTTGATTCTATGAGTGAGACAACGACGGCAAGGCGCAACGCGGCCACCGAGGGCGCTCCGCGCGGCCTGGGCTCGAAAACGCCCAAACAGGGAAAGACCATGCTGGGCGCCGAGGCGGTCATCGCCTCGCTGGAGGCCGAAGGCGTCGATACGGTGTTCGGCTATCCGGGCGGGCAGGCCATCAAGCTCTACGATGCCCTGTACGACTCCGATCAGCTGCACCATATTCTGGCGCGCCATGAACAAGGCGCGGTGCACATGGCCGACGGCTACGCCCGTTCCACGGGCAAGCCCGGTGTGGTTATTGTCACCTCGGGCCCGGGCGCCACGAACACGGTGACCGGTATCGCCACGGCCTATATGGACTCGGTGCCCCTGGTGGTCATCACGGGCCAGGTGGGTCGCGGGGTCATTGGCACCGATTCGTTCCAGGAGTCCGATATCGTGGGCATCACCATGCCGGTGGTGAAGCATTCCTACCTGCTGCAGTCCACCGACGAGCTGACGCGCACCATTCGCGAGGCCTTCCACATTGCCAGCACGGGACGTCCCGGGCCCGTGCTCATCGACATTCCCTCCGATCTGGCCGGTGCCGAAATGGTGTTCGAGTACCCCGATGAGGTGAACCTGCCTTCCTATAAGCCCACCTACCGCGGCAACGCCAAGCAGGTGCGCGCTGCCTGCCGCTTGCTGGAAGAGGCCGATCAGCCGCTGCTGTACGTGGGCGGCGGCATCATCAGCTCCGGTGCCTCCGAAGAGCTGGTGGCGCTGATGGACCGTATGCAGATTCCGGCCGTGGTCACCCTCATGGGCAAGGGCGGCGTGCCGGCGAGCCATCCTTTGAACTTGGGGCCGGTGGGCATGCACGGGGCGAAGTACTCGAATATGGCCATGACCGAGGCCGATCTGATCATTGCCGCCGGCGCCCGCTTCTCCGATCGCGTGACCGGCCGCGTCTCGGAATTCGCGCAGAACGCGAAAGTGGTGCATATCGACATCGACCCGGCGGAAATCGGCAAGATTCGCGACGCCGACGTGCCCATTGTGGGCGATCTCAAGGGTGTTTTGGCGGCTATGCTCGAGCAGTTGGACAAGGACGGTGCCAAGCCTCGCGATGACCAATGGATTGACGATATCAATGCTTGGCGCGAGCGCTATCCGTTCTACCACCCCAACGTGCGAGAGGCCGACGACGAGGTAGTGCCCGAGATTGTCATCTCAGAGCTGGGCCGTCAGTTGGACCCGGCCGCCTCGGTAGTCACCACGGAAGTGGGCCAACATCAAATGTGGGCCCATCAGTTCCTGCCCCGCGAGACGCCTCGCTCGTTCTTGTCGTCCGGCGGTTTGGGAACCATGGGTTTCGGCTTTCCCGCGGCCATCGGCGCAGCCATCGCCAATCCCGATAAAACCGTGGTGTGCGTGGCCGGCGACGGTTCGTTCCAGATGAACTCCCAGGAAATGGCCACCGCAGCTATCAATCAGGTGCCGGTGAAGGTCATGATCATGGACAATCGGTGCCTGGGCATGGTGCATCAATGGCAGAAGCTCTTCTACGACAAGCGCTTCTCGGAGACGCTGCTGGAGCCTGTGCCCGATTTCGTGAAGCTGGCAGAAGCCTACGGTTGGGAGGGCGAGCGCGTCGAGCGCGCCGAAGAGGTGCCCAACGCCATTGCCCGCATGCTGGCCGCCGAAGGCCCCTACTTGTTGGACGTGGCCATTTCCCGCGATCAAAACGTCTATCCCATGGTGGCGCCGGGCGCAGCCCTGAACAACATCATGGGCGCCATCGACGTGGCCGTGGGCGCGGTGCGCACCGATATGCCGGCCAGCGCCGGCGTGCGCGCGGCTACCCCCATGGAGCCTGCTGCCCCCGCCTCTTCGCCCTGCGCGAAGATCGATGCACAGTTCGGCGGCCGCTGGGAGATCGACCCCGAGGACACCGGGGCGCGTCTGGGCCAGGAGGGTTCGACGGTGGACGTGCCTCCTTCCGAATGGAAGACGCTCTTCCGTGAAGGCGCCGATAAGAAGGGAGGCAACTAATGAAGCACGTGCTGTCCGTTCTCGTGGAAAACAAGCCCGGCGTGCTCTCTCGCGTTACGGGCCTTATTTCGCGCCGCGGCTTCAACATCGAGTCGCTGTCCGTGGGTCCCACGGAGGATCCCACCATGTCGCGCCTGACCGCCATTGTCATCGCCGACGACTTGGGCTACGAGCAGATCACCAAGCAGCTGCACAAGCTCATTTCGGTGCACAAGATTACCGACCTGACCGACGAGGCCTCCATCGAGCGCGAGCTGGCGCTGTTCAAGGTGAACGCCGCCCCCGAGCGCCGCAGCGAGATCATCGAGATCGCCAACATCTTCCGCGCGAAGATCGTCGATGTGGGGCGCAACACCCTCACTGTCGAGGCCACGGGCGATGACGCGAAGCTCAAGGGCCTGGAAGACCTCTTCCGCGCCTACGGCATCAAAGAAATTGTCCGCACCGGCAAAGTGGCCCTGTCCCGCGCAAGCCGCGATTAAAACAACGGAGACCCCGATTACATAAAAGCCAGCCGACCGAAAAGAAAGGAAACCCATGGCTGTCACAATTTACTACGAAGAGGATTGCAACCCGGAGATCATCAAGGACAAGAAGATTGCCGTCATCGGCTATGGCTCCCAGGGCCATGCCCACGCGCTCAACCTGAAGGATTCCGGCTGCGACGTGCGCGTCGGTCTGCGCGAAGGCTCCAAGTCCATTGAGGCCGCCGAAGAGGCCGGACTCAAGGTGGTCGACATGGCCACGGCCGCCGAGGAAGCCGATCTCATCATGATCCTCGTGCCCGATGAGCTGCAACCTGAGATCTACGAGACCTATATCGCCCCGCATCTGAAGGCCGGCGACACCTTGGCCTTCGCCCACGGCTTCAACATTCATTACGGTTACATCACGCCGCCCGAGGACGTGAACGTCATCATGTGCGCCCCGAAGGGCCCCGGCCATATCGTGCGCCGCCAGTACACCGAGGGCTCCGGCGTGCCGGATCTCATTTGCGTGCAGCAGGACGCCACGGGCGACGCCTGGGATATCGCCATGAGCTATGCCTGGGGTGTTGGCGGCGCCCGCTCCGGCATCATCAAGGCCACCTTCAAGGAGGAAACCGAAGAGGACCTCTTCGGCGAGCAGGCCGTGCTCTGCGGCGGCCTGGTGGAGCTGGTGAAGGCCGGCTTTGAGACGCTGGTTGAGGCGGGCTACCCGCCGGAGCTCGCCTACTTCGAGTGCTACCACGAGATGAAGATGATCGTGGACCTCATGTACGAGAGCGGTATCCACTTCATGAACTACTCCATCTCCAACACGGCCGAGTATGGCGAGTACTACGCCGGCCCCAAGGTCATCAACGAGCAGAGCCGCGAGGCTATGCGCGAGATTCTGGCTCGCATCCAGGATGGCTCCTTTGCCGAGGAGTTCGTGGCCGACTGCAAAAACGGCCACAAGTGGCTTGTCGAGCAGCGCGAGGCCATCAACGATCACGAGATCGAAAAGACCGGCGAGAAAATTCGCGGCATGTTTAGCTGGATTCACGAGTAAGCAATACTTACAAGTTGATCAGGTAAAACTTATCCCTGTCACGCAAAGGTGTGACAGGGATTTTTTCTTGCTGCGTGACAAAATCACGGGTCTGCGTGATAGGCAGAAAGGGTGCGAGGGGGCATGATGGGCAGCGTCGAAACGCAAACACAAGGGACGCGGCCGAGGGGATGCAACCACGCCGGGTCCGACCAAAGAAGGAGACATTACTCATGAAGATTCTTGGACTGGGTGTTCCCGAGCTCGTTATCATTCTCGTTGTCGTGCTGCTCATCTTCGGGCCGAAGAACCTTCCCAAACTCGGCGCTTCTCTCGGCAAGACCGTGAAGAGCCTGCGCGAGGGCATGTCCTTCGATAAGGACAAGGACGAAGAGGTCGAGGAAGTCGTCGAGATTGTTGAGGACGAGCCCGAGGTTGCCTACGCCGGTGCCGGCGAGGCCACCACGAAGACCGTGAAGAAGGTTGTGAAGAAGAAGGCCGAGTAGCCGTCTGCTCACAGATAATCGATGAATGAGGGAGCCCGCCACGGGCTCCCTTTTCGTTTGCGCTAGAATGAGCAGGTTAACTGAAACGAAAGGGGAGGACTGTGGCCACTACGTTACCGCGCGTGCGTCAAGCGCGCTTGGCCATGGTGGGCTTCGGCTGCAATCAGGCCTTCCTCTTCACTATGCTGTATCTGGGCACTTTCAACGAGGGCGGCCAGCACGGCTTCTTCCTTGACCGCGCCGATTTGCTCTGCGTCCTGGTGGCCATGGTGGCTACGTTTGTGCTTATGCTGCAAGAGGGCGCCCGCGCGCGTCTTATGGGCGCCGCCCAGTGGCTCGTGCGCACCCTCGGTATCCCGCTGGTGGGAGCGCTTTTCGTACTGGTAGGTCTGCGCTGGGCGCTGCCCGGCGCTTCCTGGCTGCTGTTCGCCGTGCTGGAGGGCCTGCTCGCCGGAATTCCCTTGGCACTGCTGCTCTGCCTGTGGGGACGCGTCCTGGGGGAGGCCTCCATCGACCAATCGGTCCCCGAGGTGTTCATTGGCAGCGCGCTCGGCGCTGCCGTGTGCTTTTTCGTCGTGGCTATCCCCTTTGCCCAGGCCTATGTGGCACTTTACATTCTTCCCTTGGGAAGCGCTTGGGCGCTTCGCTGCCTCCAGCGGACATCGGGAGATTCGGCGGAAGAAGCTCAGCGGGCAGAAGAAGATACTCGTATGACTCCCGCGCATACCGAGGGAGAGTCTGCAAATCGGGCTTCGGAATCCGACGAGGCCACCAAGCTTACCGGGCGCATTATCGGAGGCACAGCGGTCTACGGATTGGCTACGGGCGCGGTGGAGGCCCTGAGCGCCAGCGCCCAGCAGTCTGCCTATACGGCGCTTTCCGTCACCTTCGTGCTGTTTGTCCTCTACTGCGCGGCGGCGCTGCAGCTGTACGGCGGCAAGCCCTTGGGGCCCGGAGTGCGCGCGGTGCTGCCCACGGCTCCCGACCAAGAAGTCGGCCCCCTGGGGGGCGCCTACCGCTTGGCTCTCTTGCTTATGGTAGGCGGTTTTATTGCCGTGCCCCTGCTGGAAAGCGTGGGCGTCTCCGGCGTGGCTGTGGTGCTTGCCGGCTACCTGGGTATTTTCTCGGTGCTCATCTCCTTGTTCCTTATCATGGGACGCCTTGCCGGGCGCGATACGGTGCGGTCTTTCTCGCGCGGGTTCGCGGCGCTTTTTGCCGGCGAGATC
This sequence comes from uncultured Adlercreutzia sp., assembly GCA_910585575.1. Lineage (GTDB taxonomy): Bacteria > Actinomycetota > Coriobacteriia > Coriobacteriales > Eggerthellaceae > Adlercreutzia. Next base: position 5,565 of record CAJUFS010000030.1, read on the forward strand.
GGCGGTGTGGTTATTGGCGGCGTCATTGCGGCTCTGCCGGGCACCTTCGACGTGACAGCCGCCCTCGTGGCCGTAGCCGGCGTCGCGGTCATGTACACCTACCTCTTCCTCTTCACCGACCGCGACATGGCGGCCTTGTCGGTGGTGGTGGCGCAAACCGATCGCTTCGACGAGGTATGCGAGCGCATTGCTGCCCAGGCGAAGCTCTCGAAGCGCGAGCGCGAGATACTGCCCCTGGCCTTGCGCGGCCGCACGGCCGAGCGTATCGCTAGCGAGTTCTTCATCTCGAAGAACACCGTGGACACTCATCTGCGCCGCATCTACGCCAAATGCGATGTGCACACCCGTCAAGAGCTCATCGACCTCAGCGAGCGTGTGGAAGCGGAGCTGTCCTAACATGGCGGCACAGACCGGGTTTTCATTCAGCGAGTTTTCAGACGCCGGCCTTGTTTCTCAGGCAAGTTGCTCGGCCCCAACCAAGGAAGGCACCATGGACGTTACCCTCTTTTCTGACGGCTCTTCCCGCGGCAACCCGGGGCCTGGCGGTTACGGCACCATTCTGCGCTATACCGCCCCGTCGGGCACCGTGCACGAAAAGGAGTTCTCCGAGGGGTTTTCCTGCACCACCAACAACCGCATGGAACTGCTCGGCTGCATTGTGGGGCTGGAGGCGCTCAAGCGCCCCTGCTCGGTTACCGTGTACTCAGACTCGCAGTACCTGGTCAACGCCTTCAACCAGAACTGGGTGGCGGGCTGGCTCAAGCGCGGCTGGAAGAACGCCCAGAAGCAGCCGGTGAAGAACGTGGACCTCTGGAAGCGACTTCTGGCCGCCAAAGAGCCCCATCAGGTTACCTTTGTGTGGGTGAAGGGCCATGCGGGCCACCCCGAGAACGAGCGCTGCGACGAGCTGGCCACCACAGCCGCCGACAACCCTGCCTGCCACCGGCAAGACGAAGGATTCCGCGGCTAAGCTAAGTTGTGACGCCCCCGGGCAGCAAACGCTCCGTCAGGCCAAGTCGGCGCAGTAGCCGCGGGTTTGGATGCGGCGCGGGCTTTCGGGGAACAGGTGCGCATAGATGGCCATAAAGTAGCTGTCGGTCATGGAGGCCATGTAGTCCACCACAATTTGGTTCGGGTCTTGGGCCAGGTATTCTTCGGGCTTAATGGAGCGCGAAGCGACGCAGAGCCGCTTCAGATGATGCTGGAAGATGGGGCTTTCGCGGCGATCGGTGACCACGTCGCTGAGCAGCTGGGCGTACATCTCCTCGAACATCTCTTCTACCAGGTTCTCAGTTTCGTCGACCATGCCCTCTTTCAAGTAGATGATCTCGTAGTTCTGCTTCTTCGCCCGCTTGAGGTCGGCGAACACCGCCTCGCTCATGGCAATTTCGCCCGTACCGTAGGAGTTGTTGACGATGTCCACGGTCAGGTTGTTGATGATCTTCGCGTTCGTGGTGCCGATGACGTTGGTATCGAACACGTCGAGCGAGTCAATGACGCCCATGGCCAGGGCGTCCTGACGGTCTTTCCCCAGGTAGGCAATCATGTCGCTCACGCGTACTACGCAACCTTCCAAAGTGCTGGGGCGTAGGGTCTTGATGGTCAGCTCATCGGCGTTGCAGGCCTCCACCAGGGCGTCCAGCTCCTGGAAGGAACCGCAGGTGCCGCGTACCAGGCGCTGCTGGGCGAACTCGCCGTTGTGGCAGAGCACGCCGTCTAGGGTTTGCAATGACACGTTGCGCCGGTACAGGTCGTCTAGCACGCGCACGGAATGCACGTTGTGGTTGAAGTAGCGGCCGGTGCGACGGTGGTAACAAGCCGAGAGGAAGCGCTCGCCGGCATGGCCGAAGGGGGTGTGCCCCACATCGTGCCCCAGGGCAATAGCCTCGATCAGGTCGCAGTTGAGCCCCAGTAGGCTGCCAATGCCCCGGGCTACGCGGCTTACCAGCTGTACGTGCAGGCCGCGGCGGGAGATCTCGTCGTTTTCCGCGAAAGAGAACACCTGGGTCTTGTCGGTGTAGCGATTGTAGGCGGGAATGTTCAACACTTTCTCGATATCGCGCACGAAGGCCGGGCGCGTCAAGGTGGCCTCGTCGTGCTTGAAGTCCTCGCGCCGCACAACATCCTCGTCGCGGAAGCGCGCGGGGGTTTCGCGCCCGGCGGCCCGGTCGGCGCGAATAGCCGCTTCGATTTCGGGATCAAGGGAAAGATAAGAGGTAGTGTCTTTGCTCATGGATACGCTCGCTTTCGCCATCTGTTGTTTGCCGCCATTGTAACTGCGGAACATCCGTTTGCCCGCAAGGTGATATACTCTCCCAAAAAATGAGCACGGAAGAATCAGGAGCATCAGTGGCCAGCATCAGCGATGAGGATATCCAGAAAGTTCGAGAAGCCAGCGATTTGGTAGCCATCATGGGGGAGCGCGTGCCCGTCAAGCAGAAGGGGCGCGATTTCTGGTGCTGCTGTCCCTTTCACCAGGAGAAAACCCCCTCGTGCAAAATCGATCCGGCCCTGCAGCGCTGGCATTGCTTCGGCTGCGGCGAGGGCGGCGACGTCTTCAGCTACATCCAGAAAAGCGAGGACCTCACGTTCCCCGAAGCGGTGCGGCGCCTCGCCGAGCGTGCCCATATCGACATTGTGGAGGCCTCGGGGCGCCCTTCGGTGCCGGCCAGCCGCAAGGCGCGCTTGAAGGAGATCTGCGCGCGCACGGCCGAGTTCTACCATACCCAGCTCATGCGCGGCAAAGGCGCCGAGCCCGATGCGGCGCGCGCCTACTTGGCCGGCCGTGGTTTCGGCGGCGCGGTACCGAAGGACTGGAATCTGGGCTTCGCTCCGGGCCATGGAACCCTGGTGCGCCATCTCTCGGGTTTGGGCTTCAAGGGCGACGAGCTCGTGGCGGCCAACGTGGCGCTCACCGGCCGTGACGGACGCCTGCGCGACCGCTTCTTCAACCGCGTCATGTTCCCCATCAACGACGTGCAGGGGGAGTGCATTGCCTTCGGCGGCCGCGTGATTGGCCAAGGCGAACCGAAGTACCTCAACTCCCAGGAAACCCCCTTGTTCCACAAGTCGCAGGTGCTCTACGGACTTGATAAGGCGAAAGCCGCCATGGCCGCCACGGGCGATGCCGTGGTGGTGGAAGGCTACACGGACGTTATCGCTTTGCACGAGCACGGCATCACCAACGCCGTGGCCACGCTCGGCACCTCGCTGACCATGAAGCATATCCGCCTTTTGTCGCGCCATGCATCGAAGCGTATCGTGTACCTCTTCGACGGCGATGCCGCCGGCCAGCGCGCGGCCGATCGCGCCCTCAGCTTCATCGACGACTCTATGACCCCCGAGGCGGGACGCACCCGTGTCGAACTGGTGGCCGTCACGCTGCCCGACAATTTGGACCCAGCGGAATTCGTCGAGGCCCGGGGTGCCGATGCACTGCGGGCGCTGCTCGATGACGCGAAGCCGCTCATCAAGTACGGCATTGATCGTCGCATGGCGGCCCATGACCTCAGCACGGCCGAGGGGCGCACCCGCGCCTTGGCGGCCTGCCTGGAGGTGCTGGCACCCATCAAGCAGTCGATGCTTGCCAAGGATTATGCCATCCAATTGGCTGGGCGTTTGCGCCAGCGCGAGGAAGACGTGCTGGCCGCTTTGGCGCGCCTCGAGCCCCCGCGTGCGGTTGAGCGCGTCGACGAGGAGCCTCCGGCCCCCGTTGCGCCGCAACGCCCACGCCGCGCCCTGACCCGGGCCGAGCGCAACCGTCTTTCCTTCGAGCGTGCCTTTCTAAGCCTCGTGGCCCATCATCCGGCGGTGGGCTTGGCCCATGCTGATGGTTTGGCTCAGGTGCAATGGCACGAGGAGGTTCACCGCCTTGTGGCCGAGGCCATGCTGGAGGCTTGGGAGGACAACCCGGGCCTGGATAGTGCCTCGCTGGTAAGCCGCGTGGCCGATCGTGCACCGCAGGCCACTGCGGTATTCATGGCACGGTCGTTCGACGAGAAGAAAGACCCCGAGGAACTGGGGGACTTTCTTGCCGAGGAACTGGCTTTGGGCGATGCCGAGGAGGCCGTGGCCGATTTGGTGGCCCAGCTTTCCGACGAGAGCCTCGATGCCGACGAGGCCATGCTGCTCCACGAGACGGCCACGGCGCTGCAGAAAGACCTGGCCGCTCGCCGTCAGGCCCATCGCTCCCTTCCGTAGATTTCGCGGCGTATCTGGACAAGCCTTTCGCCTTTGCCCACAATGAACAGGTTAACAACCTGTTCGCGCCTTTGCGCATCCCATAAGAGTTAGGAACCACGGTGCTGCCCATTGTCATTTCCCCCGATCCCATTTTGGCCACGGTCTGCGAGCCTTGCGACTTGTCCGACAAGTCGCTCAAGCGCCTGGCCAAGCAAATGGAACACGCTATGTATAAAAACTACGGCTGCGGCATTGCGGCGCCCCAGGTGGGCGTCACGAAGCGCCTCATTGTCATCGATGTCGATTGGGACGGCGAGAAGGGGGAGAAGAACCCCATCGTGCTGGTGAACCCCGAAATCGTCGAGCTGGCCGGCGAGCCGGAAATCGGCAGTGAGGGCTGCCTGTCCTGCCCCGGCGTGAACGTGCCTATTGAGCGTCAGCCTTGGGCCCGCGTGCAGTACTACGACTTGGACGGCGAGCTGTGGGAGATCGAGGGCGACGGCCTGTTGGGCCGCTGCCTGCAGCACGAGATTGATCACCTGAACGGCAAGACGCTCTTCGAAAGCTGCGATGCCGCCACTCGCATCGAGGCCCTGCGCCTCTACGAGGAGGCCCGCGCGGCTGGCGCCCGCCCCGGCGACACCGATTTCGAGGTGAAGTAGGGTGCGCATCGTCTTCATGGGCACGCCTGCCTTCGCCGCCGACATCCTGGAGCAGCTTATTCCCCATCACGAGGTCGTGGCGGTCTATACGCGCCCCGACGCGGTGCGCGGCCGCGGCAAAACGCTCGTGCCCTCGCCGGTGAAGGAAGTGGCCCAGAAGCATGGCATCGAAGTGCGCACGCCGCGCACCCTGCGTGACTCTCAGGTGCAGGCCGATCTGGCGGCTCTGCATCCCGAAGCCATTTGCGTGGCCGCTTACGGCGCCATTCTTCCCAAGGAAGTACTCGATATTCCGCCGTACGGCTGCTTGAATGTTCACGGCTCATTGCTGCCGCGCTGGCGCGGGGCGGCCCCTATCGAGCGCGCCCTGCTGGCGGGCGATGAAGAGGTGGGCGTGTGCATCATGGCCATGGAGGAGGGGCTCGACACCGGCGACTATTGCGTGCGCCGCGCCATTCCCGCCGCTGGTCAGACGGCCGCTGGCCTCACGGTGGAGCTGGCTGATCTGGGAGCCCAGGCTCTGCTGGTGGCTCTGTCCCAGGTGGAGGCCGGTCATGCAGCCTGGGTTAGCCAGGACGAGAGCCGCGTTACCTATGCGGAGAAAATCGCCAAGGGCGAGCTGGACCTCGACCCTCAGGAATCTGCAGCCGTCAACGAACGGCGCGTGCGCGCGTCCAGTGAGGCCCATCCGGCCCGCTGCATTATCGGCGAGCGCCCCGTCACCGTTCTGGCAGCCTGCCTGGCGCCCGCTGAGGTTGTTGTAGCGCCTGGCCAGGCCCAATTCATGGCGAAGAAGCTCTACCTGGGCTGCGCCCAGGGTGTATTGGAAGTATTGGAAGTAAAGCCCGATGGCAAGCGTGCCATGGAGGCCAAGGCCTTTGCCGCCGGCGTGCCGGTTTTGCGCGGGGCAGAAGGAGCATGGCACCATGCGTAACGATCATCGAGCTCACAACCAGCGTCGCTCCTACGACCGCGCGTCCCAAGGCGATCGCCTTGCTCAGGGTGGCCGCCCCTCTCAAGGGGGCAAGCCCCGCGGTGATCGTCGCTTCGACCGTCGAGACGGCAAGCCTGGCGGCAAACCCGGTGCTGGCAAGTTCCGTCGCGATGACGACGGCAAAGGCGATAAGCCGGATTTCCGCAAGCGCGATGGCAAGCCCGGCGGGTATAAGCCCCGTGATGGTAAGCCCGATAGCTTCAAGTCCCAGGGTGATCGCCGCGAGGGCTTTAAGTCTCGGGAGGACCGCGCTGAGGGGTTCAAGCCTCGCCCGTCTGGGCATCGTGACGATTTCAAGCCTCGTCGCGAAAGCGATGGGCCCCGCGCCCCGCGCGCGCCCTACGCCGATGGCGCCCAAGCAGTGCAGAAGCGCAAGGGTTCGGGCAAGCATGCCACTTCGGCCCGTGAACTGGCCCTGTCGGCCATTCACCAGCTGCGAGAGCGCGACGCCTTCGCCCAGGATATTATTGCGAAGACCATCGACACCTCGAAGCTTTCCCGTGAGGACCGTGCCTTCGCCACGCGCTTAGTGCTCGGCGTGGTCAGCATGCGCGGCACCCTCGATGAGATCCTCGATTCCTGCATGGATTCTCCCGACGATGTCTCGCCGGCCGTGCGCGATGCCCTTGACCTTTCGGTGTACGAGATCATCTTCTTGGACAAGAGCCCTCATGCCGCCGTGGACCAGGGCGTCGAGCTGGTGCGCTCGGTGGCGCCCCGCGCCAGTGGCCTGGCCAATGCGGTGCTCCGCCGTGTGGTGCGCGCCAAGGACGCCTTCCCCTTCGGTGACCCGCGCAAGGACCTGGCGGCCTATGCCCGCTTGCACGGCTTCCCCCAGTGGCTCGCCGAGCGCCTGCTCAAGGAGCTCGGACCCCAAAACGCCTTGGCCTTCATGAAGGCCTCCAACGAACCGGCGCCGGTGTTCGTGGCCATCAACGCCGCCAAGGCCGACGAGGCCGAGGTGGTGTCGGTGTTGGCGGCGGCCCATGGCGAGCCTGAGGCTGTGACCGTGGCGGGCCGTCCCGTGCCCGGCTGCTACCGTCTTTGCTCCGGCGTGGTGCTTCACGACGGCCGTGTGCGTCGCATGTTCAATCAGGGCCTTATCCTTGTTTCCGACGCCACGTCCCAGGCTATCGCGAACCTGGTGCTGGAGGGCGAGAAACCTGCCACCTTCCTGGAGATCGGTGCCGGGCGCGCCACGAAGACCATTCTCGACCAAAGCTGCGCCGTGCGTCGGTTCGGCAGCCAGATCGACGACTACGTGACCGTGGACAACCACGCCTTCAAAACCAAGCTTCTGCGCGAGCGCTGCGAGCAGTACGGCATCAACGTAGCCGATGCGCTCACCGGTGACGCCACCGATCTCGATGTCTTGGTGGGCGAGCGCGCCTTCGACACCGTGTTCGTAGACAGCCCCTGCTCGGGTCTGGGCACCCTGCGCCGCCATCCCGAAATTCGCTGGCGCTTGTCCGCCGAGGCCATCGAGGAGCAGGCGGCCCTCGACGAACGTCTGCTTGCGGCAGCGGCGGCCCATGTGGCCCCCGGCGGTCTTTTGGCCTATGCCACCTGCACCATCACTCAGCGGGAAAACGCTGAGGTGGTGGAGCGTTTCCTGGCCGGCGAGGTCGGGGCGGCCTTCGAAGTGGTTCCTTACGACAATCCCGAGCTTGGTGTCGAAGCGCCTTTCTTCTCCACCATGCTGGAGCCCGGCAGCTCCGATGCGCATTTCTTAGCGCGGATGCGGCGCAAAGCAGAATAAGCACTGCGAAAACGGCCTTCGGGCCGTTTTCTCTTTCCTGGAGCGAGGAAAACGGGAAATCTCGGCGTTTCGGATAATCCGATAGAGGGCGCGCAGGAAAAACTATGGGCGCTTCCCCGATGTATTAACCGTTTTGAAACGCAGATGAACAGGATGTCAGTACAATACTGCGATACCGAAAACTGTCTCAAGGAAAAGGAGGTCGCAATCGTGGAGCCGAATATCAAAGAGGTGGCGGGGCGTATTCGCGCGCTGCGAGAGGATATGGACCTCACCTTGCAGGAGATGGCCGAGGCTACCGGTCGTTCCGCCGCCGAGTATGCCGCCCAGGAGTCGGGCGAGGAGGATCTCTCCTTTACCTTCCTGTACAAATGCGCCGATAAGTTCGGCGTCGACGTGATCGAGCTGCTCACAGGCGAGAATCCTCACTTGACAGGCTATTCGCTTACCCGTGCGGATCAGGGCCTGTCCATCAAGCGCCGCGCTGGCTTTGAATACCTGCACAAGGCGCCGCACTTCCGCCACAAGCTGGCCGAGCCCTTCGTGGTCACCGCACCTTACCTGGAGGAGGAGCAGGACGTGCCGGTGCATCTGTCCCGCCACGAGGGCCAAGAGCTTGACTTTATCATCTCGGGCAAGATGCGCTTTGCCTACGAGGACCACGAGGAAATCCTCGAGCCGGGCGACCTGGTCATGTACGACTCGGGCCGTGGCCACGGCATGGTGGCCACAGGCGGCGAGCCCTGCGTGTTCCTTGCCATTGTCATGAAGCCCCAGGACGAGAAGATTATCTAGGCGCCGCCGGGAACGCCCCGACGTCGCCGCAACCGATAATCCCATTCGCCCTCTGACTTCATGCAAGGAATTACTATGCGCCATATCAACGAACGCTATGTTACCGAGGCCTTCAACGAGGAAGGCCAGCTCACTCAATTCGACATCGAAACCCCAGCCGACTTCAACTTCGCCTACGACGTGGTCGACGATATTGCCATGAACGACCCCGGGCGCCGCGCCATGGTGTGGTGCAACCCGGAGGGGGAAGAGCACGTCTTCACCTTCGCCGATATGAAAACCTGGTCGGACAAGACGGCGAACTTCTTGGCCGACTGCGGCATCGGCCGCGGCGACTACGTCATGGTCATCTTGCGTCGCCATTATCAGTTCTGGTTCGTCATGTTGGCGCTCCAGAAGCTGGGTGCTGTGGCCGTGCCGGCTACCTTCATGCTGAAGGAGCACGATCTTACCTACCGCCTGCAGGGCGCCGATATCAAGGCTGTTATCGCCACTTCCGCAGGAGACATTGCTGCCACGGTGGACGCCGTGGTGGACGAGTGCCCCAGTGTGGAAACGCTCATCCTGGTGAACCCGGCGGGTGCTGGACTCACGCCCCAGGATGCCGATGGCACGTGGCTTTTGCCCGCCGACGAACCGGCAGGCCCTGCGCTGTCGGGCCCGGAGGGCATCTGCGCCGCACCCGTGGCTCGCGAAGGCTGGCGCGACTTCAATACCGAGGTCCGCGCGGCCAGCGCCGACTTTGCCCGTCGCGAGACGGCGGCGGCCGATCCTATGCTCATGTACTTTTCCAGCGGCACCTCGGGTAATCCCAAGATGGTGCTGCACAATTCCGGCTATGCGCTCGCGCACCTCATCACGGCGAAGCATTGGCACAACGTGCGCCCCGACGGCCTGCACTTCACCATTGCCGACACCGGTTGGGGCAAGGCCGTGTGGGGAAAGTTCTTCGGGCAGTGGCTCATGGAGGCCGCGGTGCTCACCTACGACTTCGACCGCTATGACCCGGCCGACATCCTGGGCCTCATCGGCCGCTATGGCGTGACCACCCTGTGCTGCCCGCCCACCATGTACCGCATGATGACCGAGGTGAACGTCGACGAGTTCGACCTGTCCAGCCTGGAGTACTGCACCACGGCCGGCGAGGCGCTCAACCCCGATCTGTTCGATTTCTGGCGCGAGCACACGGGCCTTACCATCTACGAGGGCTTCGGTCAGACGGAAACGCCGCTGACCGTGGGCAACTTGACCAATTCCACCCCGCGCCCCGGTTCCATGGGCAAGCCCGTGCCGCTCTACGACATGCGCATCCTGCGCGAGGACGGCACGGAGTGCGACACGGGCGAGACGGGGGAGATCTGCATCAACATTGATCCGCACCCAGCGGGCATCATGATGGAGTACTACCGCAACGCGGAGAAGACCGCCGAGGCCATGCACGACGGCTGGTACCACACCGGCGACACCGCTTGGCGCGACGAGGAGGGCAACTACTGGTACGTGGGCCGCAACGACGACGTGATCAAGTCGAGCGGCTATCGCATCGGTCCCTTCGAGATCGAATCGGTCATGCTCGAGCACGACGCCGTGCGCGAAGTGGCCGTTACCGGCGTGCCCGATCCGGTGCGCGGGTTTGCCGTGAAGGCCACGGTGGTGCTAGCCGACGGCTGGCAGGGCAGCGACGCCCTGACCCAGGAGCTGCAGAAATGGGTGAAGCGCCAGACGGCCCCCTACAAGTACCCGCGCATTATCGAGTACGTGGACGATCTGCCCCGCACTGTGAACGGCAAGATCCGTCGTGCCGCCATTCGCGAGCAAGACCAGACGCACCACGCCTCCAAGAAAACCCCCGAGGGGCTGATCTAGCGTGGACAAGGCCGCATTGCTGGAAAGCTTGGCGCCCGTTACCGTGGTGGTGGGCCACTACGGGGTGGGGAAGACCAACTTCTGCCTCAACCTGGCCCTTGATGCGGCGGCAGCGGGCGCGGCGGTCACCTTGGCCGATCTTGATGTGGTGAATCCCTACTTCCGCTCCAGCGAGTACCGGACGCTTCTGGAAGAGCACGGTGTGACCCTCATCGCGCCGGTTTTTGCCCGAGCGGGCACGTCGTTGGATGTGCCGTCGCTGACGGGCGCGGTTATCCCCGCCATCAATCGCGCCTACCACGAAGCACGTACCGGTGGAGAGGGTCGGCGACCCGTGGTCATCATCGACGCCGGCGGCGACGATGTGGGGGCTACGGCGTTGGCGCGCTTCGCCCCTGCCATCCAGGAGGGCCCCCATGAGGTGTGGTACGTGGTGAACGGCTATCGCAACCTCACCGGCACCCCGGAAGAGGCCGCGGCCATTCTCGCCGAAATCGAGGCGAAAAGCCATCTGACGGCTACGGGCATTGTCAACAACTCCCATTTGCAGGGAGAGACCACTTTGGGACACATTGCAGAATGTGTCCCCTTTGCCCAGACCACAGCCCGGGTCACAGGCCGGCCCCTTCGTTGCACTACGGTGCCCGAATCGGCCATTCAGCAGGAAAACGACGGGTCAACGCCGCTTGAGTGTATTCCCGAAAGCTATCCTGTACAGGTACTTGTTTCCACGCCCTGGGGATAAAAGGGCTGAAAGCAATAGGACGCTTCGCCGTGGGAGAGCGACGGAGCGCAGAAACGCACGAGCGAAAGAGGTTCCTATGGCGCGACTAACCGTTGACGACTTCTTCTGCAAGGGCTGCGGCCTGTGCGTCGAGGTGTGCCCGGTTCATATTCTTGAGCTGGACCCCGACGTCATCACGGCCAAGGGCTATCACCCGGCCCATTGCATCGATCAGGAAAAATGCACCGGCTGCGCAACCTGCGCCGTCATGTGCCCCGATGTGGCCATCACCGTGGAAAGGTAGGGACATGGCTGAGAAAGTACTCATGAAGGGCAACGAGGCCATGGCCGAGGCGGCCATGCGCGCTGGTTGCCGCTGCTTCTTCGGATATCCCATCACCCCGCAGACCGAGGTGGCCGCTTATATGTCGAAGAACATGCCCAAAGTGGGCGGCGTGTATCTGCAGGCCGAGTCTGAGGTGGCGGCCATCAACATGGTCTACGGCGCCTCGGCCGCGGGTGCCCGCGTACTCACCTCGTCCTCTTCGCCGGGCATTTCGCTGAAGAGCGAGGGCATCTCCTATATGGCCGGCGCCGATCTGCCGGGCGTCATCATCAACGTGGAGCGCGGCGGCCCGGGTCTGGGTTCCATCCAGCCCTCGCAGTCCGATTACTGGCAGGCCACGAAGGCCACCGGCCACGGCGACTTCCACATTGTGGTCTACGCCCCCTCCACGGTGCAGGAGATGGCCGACTACGCCTACAAGGCCTTCGACACGGCGGACAAGTACCGCGTGCCCGTTATGATCCTGGCCGACGGCTTGCTCGGCCAGATGATGGAGCCCGTGGTGCTCCCCGAGGCCCGGGCCTTGGAGGACTTGCCCGAGAAGCCCTGGGCCACTACCGGTCACGGCCATAAGCGCGCCCATAACGTGGTGAACTCGCTGTACCTGACGGCCGAGGACCTGGAAGACCTCAACATCGAGCGCTATCAGCGCTACGACACCATTCGCGCCAACGAGCAGGAGGCCGAAACCTACCTGATCGACGATGCCGACATTGTGGTGACCGCCTTCGGCGCCTCGGCCCGTGTGGCCCGCAGCGCCGTGAACGCCGCGCGCGCCCAGGGCATCAAGGCTGGCCTGTTCCGTCCTATCACGCTGTGGCCGTTCCCCGTGGATGCCCTTGAGGCCACGGTGCCCCAGGCCAAGGCCTATCTGGACGTGGAGATGAACATGGGCCAGATGATCGAGGACGTGCAGCTGGTGGTGTCCGGTCGCCGCCCCGTCGAGTTCTTCGGCCGCACCGGCGGCGTCATTCCCACCCCCGACGAGGTGCTTTCCGCCCTGGTGGCCCTCAACGAGAAAGTAGGTGAGTAGCATGGCCGAGACAACCGAGAAGGAGCTCAAGGTCGTTTACGAGCGCCCCAAGTCCCTTTTGCCCGTGGTGACGAACTTCTGCCCGGGCTGCCCCCACGGCATTGTGGAGCGCACGATGTGCGAGGTCATGGACGAGCTGGGCATCGAGGGCGACACTATCGGCGTGGCACCTGTTGGCTGCGCCGTTATCTCCTACGACTTCTTCGGCTGCGACATGATCGAGGCGGCCCACGGCCGTGCCCCCGCGGTAGCCACCGCCGTCAAGCGCGTACAGTCGAACAAGGTGGTCTTCTCCTATCAGGGCGACGGCGATTTGGCCTCCATCGGCATGGCCGAGACCATTCACGCCGCCACCCGCGGTGAGAACATCACCGTCATCTTCATCAACAACGCCATCTACGGCATGACCGGCGGCCAGATGGCCCCCACCTCGCTGCCGAACCAGGTGACGCAGACGAGCCCCTACGGCCGCGACGTGACCACGGCGGGCAACCCCATCCGTGTGTGTGAGCTGCTCAGCTCCCTGGACGGCCCGGCCTACATCGAGCGCGTTACGGTGGATACGCCGAAGAACGTGCGCAAGGCGAAGAAGGCCATCAAGAAGGCGTTCCAGAACCAGATCGACGGCGTGGGCTACTCCTTCATCGAAGTGGTATCCACCTGCCCCACCAACTGGGGCATGACCCCGCAGGGCGCCTTTGAGTGGATGCGCGAGAACATGCTGCCGTACTATCCGCTCGGCGTGTACCGCGACGTGGTGGCCGACGGCTTCGCCAACGCCGCCGAGGCGGCTGCGGCCCGCAACGCCGACTGCCCCATCGCCCATCCCGAGAAGAAGGGGGAGAACTAATGAGCAACGATCTGCAATGTGTCGTGGCCGGCTTCGGCGGCCAAGGGTCGCTGTTCGCCGGCAAAGTTATCGCCATGGCGGGATTGGCCGAGGATCGCGAGGTGTCCTGGATGCCCTCCTACGGCCCCGAGATGCGCGGCGGCACGGCCAACTGCTCGGTCACGCTGTCCAGCGAGCCCATCGGCAGCCCGCTCGTGCTGCATCCCAATGCGCTTATTGCCTTGAACCAGCCCTCCTTCGACAAGTTCCTCGACACGGTGGTGGAAGGTGGCACGGTCATTGTCGACACCGCCATGGTGCCCAAGGTGTCGGAGCGCGAGGGCGTGAACGTCATCGGCATCCCGGCCACGAAGCTTTGCGAGGAGCAGGGTCTCAAGGGCCTCTCCAACATTGTGCTCATCGGCAAGCTGTGGAAGGAAACCCAGTTCTGCGAGCGCGCGTCCCTCGATGCCGCCATCGCCAAGGTGGTGCCCGCCTCGAAGCCCGAGAAGCTGGAGCAGAACCGTACCGCCATCGAAATCGGCCTCAACGCCTAAGGAGCCATCATGGAAGAGAATCTGCAAGAGCTGGGCATGCGCATCCAGGGCCTCCGCGAGGCCTGCGATGTGTCGCGCCACACCATGGCCGAGGAGCTGGGCGTCGATATCGACACCTATCGCTCCTGGGAGGAGACCGGCATCGACATCCCCATATCGGCGGTGTATCACATGGCTACGAAGTTCAACGTGGACCTGGCCGAGGTGCTCACCGGCACCGCGCCGAAGCTCAACACCTACCACGTGGTGCGTCGCGGTGAAACCGAAGAGGTGGAGCGCTATCCCGGCTACCACTACGAGGACATGGCCAGCCGCTACTCCCACAAGATCATGCAGCCCTTGCTGGTCATTCTGGAGCCCGGCGAGGATGCGGCCGAACTGGTGGAGCATCGCGGCCAAGAGTTCAACTACGTGCTGGAAGGATCGATGATCCTCACCTTCGGCGATCGCGACATCGAGCTGAACGCCGGTGACAGCATCTACTTCAACCCCGAGTACCCCCACGGCCAGCGCTGCAACGGTACCGAAACCTGTAAGTTCATCACGATTATCGCGGAGTAAAACTCTCCCAGCCAAGGGAATCTTTCACAGTTGTAAGAGCAGCGCCGTGACACCGGGTGTTTCAACCGAGCGAGTTCCGCAGCGACTGAAAATGTCCAGTGGACATTTTCACAAAGCGAGGACTGTCTGAGCGAATTGGAATACCCGGTGGCACGGCGCGGACAAGCAAGGAAGACAAAGAGAGCATCATGGATCACGTTTTGAAGAAGTACTGCCCCAGGATCGAATTCGACTCCTACGAGGACTTTGCGGAGAACTTCAAGATCGAAGTGCCGGAGGCCTTCAACTTCGGCTTCGACGTGGTAGACGAGTGGGCCGAGGTAGAGCCCGATAAGCGCGCCCTGCTGTGGTGCAACGACGCCGGCGAAGAGCGCGTTTTCACCTTCACCGACATCAAGAAGCTGTCCAACCAGGCCGCCAACGCCTTCGCCGATCTAGGCATCGGCAAAGGCGACGTGGTCATGTGCATCCTGCGCCGTCGCTGGGAGTACTGGGTGTGCGCCGTGGCCCTGTGCAAGCTGGGTGCCACCATCATTCCGGCGTCGCTGCAGCTGACGAAGAAGGACGTGGCCTATCGCGTGAACAGTGCCGATGTGAAGGCTATTGTGGCCGTGAACGACGACTACGTGTGCAGCCAAGTAGAGCAGGCCATGCCCGAGTGCCCCTCCATTTTGGCGAAGTTCATTGTGGACGGCTCCCGCGAGGGCTGGATCGATTTCGACCAACTCATCGCCGGGTTCCCCGACACCTTCGAGCGTCCCACGGGCGAGGCCGGCGTCACCTCGAAGGACATCATGCTCATGTACTTCACCAGCGGCACCACAGGTAACCCCAAGGCGGTGGAGCACAACTTCGCCCATCCGCTGGGACATATCATCACGGCCAGGTACTGGCAGCAGGTGCGCGAGAACGAGCTGCATATGACCGTCACCGATTCCGGTTGGGCTAAGTTCGGCTGGGGCAAGATCTACGGACAGTGGATTTCCGGCGCCACCATCTTCGCCTACGACATGGATAAATTCGTGCCCACGAAGCTGCTGCAGAAGATCCAGGACTACCAGCTCTCCACGTTCTGCGCGCCGCCCACCATGTACCGCTTCATGCTCCAGGAGGACGTAGAGTCCTACGATCTGTCCAGCGTGAAGAACTTCGCCACGGCCGGCGAGCCGCTGAACGCCGAGGTGACCATTCAGTGGGAGCGCCTGACGGGCAAGAAGATCCGCGAGGGCTTCGGCCAGACGGAGGGCCCGGTGCTGCTGGCCACCTTCCCGTGGCTCGAGCCGCGCCCCGGATCCATGGGCAAGCCGTCGCCGCTGCTCAACGTGAAGCTGCTCGACGACGATGGTCGCGAGGTGGAGGACGGCGAAGAGGGCGCTATTTGCGTTACCGGCCTGAAGGAGGCCTATCCTCCCGGTTTGTTCGTGGGCTACTACAAGAACCCCGAGCGTACGGAAGAGGCCGTGGGAGGGGAGTACTACAACCTTCACGACCTGGCATGGCGCGACTCCGACGGCTACTGCTTCTTTGTGGGTCGCGACGACGACGTCATCAAGTGCTCCGGCTACCGCATCGGACCTTTCGAAGTGGAGAGCGCCCTGGTGGAGCACCCGGCCGTTATCGAGTGCGCCGTAACGGCCGCCCCCGACCCCATCCGAGGCAAAGTGGTGAAGGCCACCGTGGTGCTGGCCAAGGGCTACGAGGGCACCGAGGCGCTCACGCGCGAGCTGCAGGAGCACGTGAAGAAGACCACGGCTCCCTATAAGTACCCGCGCATCATCGAGTACACCGACGAGCTGCCCAAGACCATCGGCGGTAAAATCAAGCGCAAGCTGATCCGTCAAACCGACGGTGTGATGGACTAACGCGCATTTTCTGCGCTAGAGTGTTACCCATGGGCCCCGTTTCGACGGGGTCCATTCTTTTTGCGACGATATGTCAATTGCGCCGGGATGAACAATTAAATACAAGCCTCTCAGAACCGTTTGCCGAACAAGGTTCTGATTTAAGGGAAAAATCGCCCTAATGGGTGACGTTTCTGCTGACCTTTTATGGAAATTCAGTTATTATAGGTTCGAGGCACATCCAAGGGCTTTTATGCGTGCAAGCAAATCCCTTGGTGGCGGATCTGCTGGGGAGGGCCGATCCGACTGCCTCGCAAGAAGGAGGCGCGATGGCGTCTGAAGTCCCAAGCTGGAAGGATGGATGTATGACGGAAGAAGAGAAGGCCGAGGTAGCTGCTCCCGATACCGCTGCGGCCGCGGAGCAGGCTCCCAAGGCAAAGAAAAAGGGCAAGAAGAAGTGGCCCATCATCGTCGGCGTTGTTGTCGCCGTCGTAGTGGTGGCCGGCGCCGGTTTCTGGGTCTGGCATGAGCAGCCCAGCTTCTGCAACGCCATTTGCCACACCCCCATGGATGCCTATCTGCCCACCTACGAGGCTGAGGTCGATATGGCTTCCACCGACAAGTGGGGCAACGAGGTCACCAACGCCAGCGCTATGATGGCTCCGCTGCATCGCGCTCAGAACGGTGACACCTGCCTGTCCTGCCATGTTCCTACTCTGAGCGAGCAGATTTCCGAGGGCATGTCCTGGATCTCCGGTAACTACGAGGTCTGGCATACCCAGACGGGCCTGATGGTGCCGCCCGAGCGCACCCTGGCCGAGCTCACCGAGGCTCGCGGCATTCCGGCCGACGAGTTCTGCCTCAACGAGGCCTGCCACAACATGACCCGCGACGATCTGGCCAAGGCCACGTCCGACATGAAGCGCAACCCCCATGTGGCCCAGCATGGCACCGTCGAGTGCAGCGAGTGCCACAAGGCTCACCGCGCGTCGGTGAACTACTGCTCCAGCTGCCACAACGATGCTGAGATTCCCGACGGCTGGATCACCGCCGCCGAGAACAAGACGCTGTTGAAGCAGGTGCAGGAGGGCGAATAGGTCTTAACTGACCAATGCTTTTCCTTGAGGGCCGTCCGTTTGGGCGGCCCTCTTGCTATATTACGTATCGGGTTTTCTAACGTTTGGTAACGTTGGGGTTTCTGGTTTTCTTTCTGAGGAATCAAGTCATCAAATCGGTTCAGTATGGAGTCAGTCAACTGGCGCAGCCCCTATGACCGCGCCCTGAAAGGAGTGGACCGATGGAGCTGAAAGATTCCCAGTCCTGGAAGAACATTGAGGCGGCCCTCGACTTGGAGTGCCGTGCCTATTGCGAGTACACCTTCTATGGCCAGCAGGCTGCTAAGGACGGCTACACGCAGATCTCTGAGATCTTCAACGAGACCGCCGGCAACGAGCTGCATCATGCCAAGCTGCTGTTCAAGAAGCTGCATGACGGCGCTGTGCCGCATACCATGGACAATCTGAAGGCCGCCAAGGCCTCCGAGGAAGCTGAGGGCGTTGATGCCTATCAGAAGTTCGCTGCCGACGCTCGCGAGGAGGGCTTCGTTGACCTGGCCAACTGGTTCGAGATGCTGGCGAAGATCGAGCTTACTCACGAGGAGCGCTTCCAGGCGTTGATGGATCGCATCAACAACGACGAGGTCTTCCGTCGCAACGAGGTCAAGGTGTGGGTGTGCACCGTGTGCGGCCATATCCATATCGGCACCGAGCCGCCGGAGCGCTGCCCCGTGTGCGATCATCCCCAGGGTCACTTCGAGATTCGTGCCGAGAACTACTAAGTGATTGTTCCGTTCGTCCTAACTAGACGAACAAGCTCTGTTGATACAGCGGGCCTGGTAGGTAACTGCCAGGCCCGTTTTGTTGTTTTGGGGCCTTGCCTATGTTTTCCGCCGTGCCCGTTCGCGGAAATAATTGAATATTTCATTTATGGGGGTTGCAAGTCATCGTTGCGCGTCCTATATTGAGCACGTCCTTTAAATGCGGTACAGAGAGGCCGACAAGGTAACTACATCAGCGCACTGAACGCCCACGGTTCACGCAGGCGCAAAGCGCGAAGAAGCAGAAGCCTTTGTCAGTCGACAGGGCTTTATTTTTTGCCCTGCGACGGCAAGAGGGAGTCGTGAAAACTCGGCGCGGCTTCCCGGCACTAGTCTGTACGCACGATCCTTGAACGAAGGGAGTGTGTATGAACGACGAGAGCAAGGTCAAGTCGATCTGCATGGATGCAGACGACATCGAGCGAGCGGTGACGCGTATGGCGCACCAGATCCTCGAGGCCAACAAGGGGGCCGAGAACATCGCGCTCGTGGGCATTGTGACCCGCGGCGATCTTCTGGCAAAGATGCTGGCCCACAAGATTCAGGAAATCGAAGGGGTGGAGGTGCCCCTCGGCAAGCTGGATATCAGCTTCTACCGCGACGATTTCGCCACCCATTTTGCCCCGGAGGTTCACTCCACCGACATCCCGTTCTCCATCGACGGCAAGGTAGTCGTCCTGGTCGACGATGTGCTGTACACGGGCCGCACCATTCGCGCCGCCCTCGACGCCCTCATGGACATCGGGCGCCCCGCCGCCGTCGAGCTGGCCGTACTGGTCGACCGCGGCCATCGCGAGCTGCCCATTCGCGCCGATTTCGTCGGCAAGAACGTGCCCTCCTCCTCCAGCGAGAACGTGCGCCTGTTCCTCGAAGAGGTTGACGGCGTCTCCGCCGTGGAAATTCTCGACATCGAGCCGGGCCAGCGCGCCGGCGCCGCCGCCCTCAAGAACAATGGAGGTGAATAGGGCATGGCCTTCGATCACAAGCATCTTATCGACATCACTGAGTACTCGGCCGATGACATCATGACCATTCTGGAAACGGCGAAGACCTTTAAGCAGGTCAACGAGCGTCGCATCAAGAAGGTGCCCACGCTCAAGGGCTTCACCGTGGTGAACATGTTCAACGAGCCGTCCACCCGTACGCGCTCCTCCTTCGAGATTGCCGAGAAGCGCCTGTCCGCCGACTCGCTGAACTTCGGCGGCTCCTCCACGGCCACGGTAAAGGGCGAGAGCCTCGTGGACACGGTGAAGACGCTCTGCTCCTACAAGATCGACTGCATCGTGGTGCGCGACCGCTGGGCCGGCGTGCCGCGTAAGATCGCCGATGTGTCCGGTGTGTCGGTTATCGATGCCGGCGACGGCAAGCATCAACATCCCACGCAGGCGCTGCTCGACCTGTACTCCATCTGGGAGGAGAAGGGCGATCTCAATGGCCTGCACGTGGGCGTCGTGGGCGACATCAGCCACTCCCGTGTGTGCGGCTCGCTCATTCCCGCGCTGAAGATCATGGGCTGCGAGGTAACGGTCATCGCACCGCCGACGCTTTTGCCCGCCCGCCCCGACATCCTCGGTGCCGATCACGTGACCAGCAACTTCGACGAGGCCCTGCCCGAGCTGGACGTGGTGTACATGCTGCGCATCCAGCGCGAGCGCTTCGAGGGCGCGCCCTATCCGAACCTGCGCGAGTACAACCTGCTCTACGGCCTCACCCAGGAGCGCGACCGCCTCATGAAACCCGATGCCACCATCTGCCATCCGGGCCCCATCAACCGCGGCGTGGAGCTGGACAGCTTCATGGCCGATCATCCGAAGCGCTCCATCATTCTCGATCAAGTTTACGCCGGCGTGCTCGTGCGCATGGCTGCCCTGTATCTGCTCTTAGGAGGTAGCAACGATGGCATTGATGCTTAAGAACGCACACCTGATCGACCCGCAGATCGGTCTTGACGAGGTAGCCGACATTCTCATCCGCGATGGCAAGATCGTCGAGGTAGGTCACAACCTCACCATGGAGAAGGGTGAGGAGCGCGACCTGACCGGCAAGATCATCACACCCGGCCTGGTAGACCTGCATGTGCACTTCCGCGATCCGGGTCAGGAGCAGAAGGAGGACATCGCCTCCGGTACGCGCGCAGCGGCCCATGGCGGCTTCACCGCCGTGTGTACGATGCCCAACACCTCGCCGGTGGTGGACGACGCTGTGGCCGTGGAGTACGTGAAGGCCCGCGCCGCTGCAGTAGGGAAGTGCCGCGTGGTGGTTTCCGGTGCCTGCTCGAAGGACCTCAAGGGCGAGGTGCTCTCGGACATGGGCGACATGTACCTGCACGGCGCGCCGGTGTTCACCGACGACGGTCACGGCATCCAGGATGCCGGTATGATGCGCCGCGTCATGGACTATGCCAAGCAGTTCGACACCGTTATCATGGCTCACTGCCAGGATGATTCCCTGGTGGGCGACGGCCAGGTGAACGAGGGCGTGGCCAGCACCCGTCTGGGTATGGTGGGTTGGCCCGCCGAGGGCGAAGAGCTGGAAATTGCCCGTGACATCGCTCTGTGCCGCCTGACCGGCTGCCCGCTGCACATCCAGCACATCACCACCAAGCGCGGCCTGGATCTGGTGGCTGCGGCCAAGGCCGAGGGCCTGCCCGTCACCTGCGAGGTAACCCCGCACCACATGTTCCTCACCGAGGACGATATCACGGCCGAGTACCAGACCGCGCTCAAGGTGAACCCGCCGCTGCGCACCGCCGAGGATGCCGCCGCGCTCATCGAGGGCCTGAAGAACGGCATCATCGACGCCATCGTCACCGACCACGCGCCCCATACCGACTGGGAGAAGGACCGCGAGTTCGAGCTGGCGCCCTTCGGCATGACCGGCCTGGAAACCTCGCTGTCCCTGGTGCTCACCCACCTGGTGCGCGCCGGCGTTATCGACTACGGTCGCATGGTGCAGGCCATGGCGGTGGCACCCCGCGAGATCCTGCGCCAGGAGCCGGTGAAGATCGAGGCTGGCAGCACGGCCGACCTCACCGTCATCGACCCCGAGGCCGAATGGACCGTTGAAGTGGGCGACTTCTACTCGAAGGCCAACAACTCCGGCTTCATCGGCGCCAAGCTGACGGGCCGCGCCACCGACACCTACGTCGGCGGCTACGCCACCATGCAGGACGGCGTCGTGGTCGACGGCGGCACTATTTAGAAGCACTATCTGGAAGCACTATCTAGAGACAGCGCCATCGAGCGCAAGCTGGCAGCGCTAAATCTACAGGCATCATCACGCCCCGGGCAATCCGCTCGGGGCGTATCTGTTTCGAGGAGATTATCGCCGCGAGAAGATGGTCGTCTCGAGAAGATTGTCGTCTCAAGAAGATTGGTGCTTCGAGAAGAGCGCTGTTATTGCCTTATGGTCAAATTACCTTCGAAGCGGGGCTTTTGTTTGAAAAATGAGTTTTAAGGTCAAAAGTGCTTCAAAGCGGGGCTTTTGCAGCCGAGTTAATGGCTAACAATTGCGATTTTCCCAGGTCAGAGTAATTCATGCTTTTAGACACAGGCCAATTAGACGGCATTTTCCATCGTGACGCGAACCAAAGCATCAACTTCGATCGATTTTCGACCTTAGTCGTCTCATTTCAAACAAAAGCCCCGCCTCGACCGTTATTTGACCAAAAACAGACATCCATCTTCGCCTGCTATTTGCCCAGTTGCAGAAACCCAGTCTCAAATCCCCTTACCCCTTCGTAACGAGGGGCTGTCGCGGGGAGAACGGGTGCATAGCGGTTTCGTCGAGTAAGCCACGGCTCACTACAATGAAGGCACGGGGAAGCGCCGAAACACTCAGCTCTCAATGCTGCAGAATGTCGAAATCGGGCCGATCCCCGCAAAGGTGAAACCGCCGCCTGAGGACGTTTGGGGTCCCAGGCGATAAGCGAAAGGATCTTTTATGGCATTCCTTACTCGACGCACTTTTATGGGGCTCATGGGCGTGGCGGCACTTACTCCCGTGCTTGGCGGATGCTCTTCCGAACAACCCGCAACGGCCCAGGAGGGCAACCAGTCGACCGATGCGAGCGCGAACGCCAACGGCATGCGCACCGTGGACACCGACAAGGGACAGGTTGAGATTCCTGCCAATCCGCAGACCATTGTTTCCGATTACTATTTGGGCGAACTGCTAGCCGTAGATGTAAAGCCGGTCATCGCCTCGCCTTACGCGCTGAACAACCCGTTCCTCGCCGGCATGTGCGACGGCATCGAGGAGCTGAACACGGTTTCTGCCGAAACTTCGCTGGAGATGATTGCCGAGAAGCAGCCCGACCTTATCATCACCATCACCGAGGCCGACTACGACAAGTACTCCAAGATCGCGCCCACCGTCTACATCCAAGACGGCAAGCGCAGCGACGAGGATCTGTTCCGCTACATCGCCTCGCTCGTGAACAAGGAGGAAGCCGCCGAGGCCTACATCAACGAGTTCAACGACAAGGTGGCCATGGTGAAAGACGAAATGGTATCCATCGTGGGCGACCGTACCGTATCCATCCTGGAGGTGTGGCCGCAGGAGATCTATACCATGGGCAGCCGTTTCGCCCGCGGCGGCTCCATCCTCTACGACATGTGGGGCCTGAAGGCGCCCGAGCCCATCCAGTCCACCATGGTGGACGGCGACGAGACCTACAAGGTCATCTCCGTGGAGGCGCTGCCCGACTACGCCGGCGACTTCATCCTCTACGGTGTGCTGGATGGCGCCGACAGTGCCTACGTGGACGACTCGAAGCTGTGGCAGAACCTGCCGGCCGTGAAGGCCGACCGCGTGCTGCCCTACGAGCAGGTGGCCTTCATGCACCGCGACC
>CAJUFS010000031.1:0-299 GCA_910585575.1 uncultured Adlercreutzia sp.
GCCCACGAGAGAAACGGCCTCAAGCTTCGAGCCCTCGGGCGGAATGCGCCCGGCCACCTCGGCCTGGGCCGCCGCCATAGGGCCGAAGTCCTTCTGCAGGAACAGCATGAAGAACACGAAGAAGATGGTAAGCAGCGCGTAGAAGTTGTAGGGGATGGAGGCCACAAACGTGTTGAAGCCGTCCTCGCCCATGTAGCCGCCCACGGCCACCGCCCACGAGGACACCGGCGCGATAATGCAGACCGGGGCCGCCGTGGAGTCGATGATCCAGGCGAGCTTCTCGTGGCTCACGTGGAACT
>CAJUFS010000031.1:309-27895 GCA_910585575.1 uncultured Adlercreutzia sp.
AGTCGTCCACGAAGATGATGATGCCCAGAAGCGCCGTCAGGATGCTGGCCGCGCGGGCGTTCTTCACGTGGGTGGTGACCCATTCCGCATAGGCGCGGGAGCCGCCGGCCGTAGCAATGACCACCGTCAGCGCCCCTAGCAGTGCAAGGAACAGCAGCAGCGCCCCGTTGCCGGCAATCTGCTCGGCCATCATTTGCGGGATCATCGTGAACGCATCGATGAGCTGCTCGCCGCCGGCGCCGTTGAGGGTGAACTGGTAGATGATCATCCCCGTGAACACACCGATGGTCAGCGACGAGTACACCTCCTTGGTGATGAGCGCCAGGACCAGTGCCAGAATCGGCGGCACAATGGACCACAGGCCCGTGGCAATAAGTTCGAATCCTTCCATGACACTCCTTCCGCGCACGCCCCTCCTCAGTGGCCGCACGCTCGGATTACAGATGGGGTTAAGTATATCCGAGTTAGTAAGGAATTCGGCGACGAAGAAGCGCTTAAGGCGGCCTAATTCACCGGGCCTTCCCTCCAAAACGAAAAAGGGCCGACGAATCGGCCCTTGTGACATGTGCAGAATCGCGCGCCTACACGTCGGCGGCGGCTCCGGCGTTGGCGCTTTCGACCATCTCCTGCTCGAGCTCGCGGTCGTACTCGCGGTCGATGGCGCTTTCCGGCGTGGGCGCCTTAATTTGGAAGGGCACCGCCGGCGTGAACAGGCTCACCACCGGCACGATGATCAGCGAGAGGATCATGCAGAGCGCGCCGCAGTTGATGGGGCTCGCGATGAGCGGCGTGCCGCCGGCCAGGCCCAGGCCCATGTTCACCGCAGTCAGGCCGACGCCGACCACGAACGAGCACCACACCGACGCCTTCGAAATGCGCCCGGAGTACAGGCCCCACAGGAAGGGGCCGAGGAACGAGCCGGCCAGCGCGCCCCACGAGTAGCCCATGAGCTGGGCGATGAACACCACGCTGGAGTGGTACTGGAACAGAGCGATTACCGCGGAAATGGCGATGAACACCACCAGCAGCCCGCGCATCCACATCAGCTGCTTCTTCTCGGACATGTCCTTGATGATGTTTCCCTTGATGAAGTCGATGGTCAGTGTGGAAGACGACGTCAGCACCAGCGAGCTTAAGGTGGACATGGAAGCGGACAGCACCAGCACGATGACCAGGCCGATGAGCACGTCGGGCAGGGTGGACAGCATCGTGGGGATAATGGAGTCGTACACCGGCGTACCATTGGCGGCGTACTCGATCTGGCCCTCGTACAGGCGCCCGAAGCCGCCCAGGAAGTAGGAACCGCCGGCCACCACGAAGGCGAAGATGGTGGAGATGATGGCGCCCTGCTTGATGGCGGGACCGGTTTTAATGGCGTAGAACTTCTGCACCATCTGCGGCAAGCCCCAGGTACCGAGCGACGTGAGAATTACCACACCGATGAGGTTAAACAGATCGGGGCCGAAGAAGCTGACGAAGGGGCCCTGCATGGCCGAGCCCTCGGCGGGAATCTGCGACAGCGAGATGATGGCCTCGGAGAAACCGCCGTTGTTGATGATCACCGCCACAATAACAGCGATGATGCCCAGCAGCATGACAATGCCCTGGATAAAGTCGTTCATGACCGTGGCCATATAGCCGCCCAGCACCACGTAGATGCAGGTGACCACCGCCATGCCGATAACGCACACGTCATAGGGCAGCGCGAACGCCATGCCGAACAGACGGGACAGGCCGTTGTACACGCTGGCGGTGTAGGGGATCAGGAACACGAAGATGATGGCCGCGGCCGCAATGCGCAGAGCGCGGGAGTCGTAGCGCTTGCCGAAGAACTCGGGCATGGTGGAGGCCTTCAGGCGATGGGTGATTTCGCGGGTACGGGGACCCAGAATCCACCAGGCCAGCAAGCTGCCGATAATGGCGTTGCCGATGCCGGCCCAGGTGGCCGAGATGCCGTACTTGAAGCCGAACTGGCCGGCGTAACCCACGAACACCACCGCCGAGAAGTAGCTGGTGCCATAGGCAAAGGCGCTCATCCAGGGGCCGACGTTGCGGCCGCCCAAGATGAAGCCGTCGACGGTGCCCGTGTGCTTGCGGCAGTAAACGCCCACCGCCACGGCCACGGCCACAAAGGCAATGACGAGCAGAATTTTCGCAATCATGGTTCTTTCTTTCCTCTCTTGACGCTTCCTTACCGGCCGACACCCCGCCGGTCGGCGCGGCGCCCGTCGCTGCTTCCGACGGAGCCGCCTTCTTCGCGCGCCCCTTCCCCGGGGAACGCGCTGCTGTTTCCAGCTCAATACCGAAGCGCACACGACCTTTTGCCTGAGGCTACAAAAAAAATAGCCACGGGCAAAAACCCGTGTGCTATTGGTATCGAAAGACAAATTGTAGGGTGGTGGCGCGCTGGGACTGCTGGGCCAGGTGCTGGCTGGCCACGGCACGAGCGGCCTCGGCGATACACTGGGCGGCCTTGTGCGCGCTCATCAGGGCACGCTCCGCCGCTCCGCCACAGCACTGTTCGGCCCAACGGGCGCTCATGACAGCGCAGGCTGCCTCGTCGCAATGCGTGCTATGTCCCAGTACGTTAACCATGGCCGACACTTTAGCACAATAAAGGGAGCGCGCAAGTCATAATTTGATACCGCACCCGGCTAGCGCACGCGGGTTGCGGCGGGAAGGATGACGGGGCGTACGTCGGCCTGCGCAATCGGCAAAGGCAAGGGCGTATGTCGGCTCACACAATCAGCCGAAGGCAAAAATGTTCCGAAATGCACGCTTTAGCAGGAAATACCCTTGAGATTGTTTACATGACTTAACCACTACCAGGCAAAACAACCCTCGCTTTGCAATGCCCGTTTCTGAAATAGCCGCTTTCTCATGCTAAACCGTTCATTTCAGTGCAATTTTGCGAAGGAGCGAACTCGAAGAACGCGATACACCAGCCTAGAACCTAGCTACGCGAAAGAGCTGCCAGGAATTCTTGCGGACGCTCCAGATGAATGTTGTGACCCGCTTCGGGCACCACCTGGGCAGCGAGCCCCGCAGCGCGGACGCGCTCGGCCACGGCGGTGTACTTGGCGTCGAGGGAACCAGCCAGGTAGCGCACGGGAACACCCCGCTCCTGCAGCGCACGCAAAGCAGCCAGGGTCTCTCCCTCAAGCGCCTGGTGCTGGGCGCCCCAGGCTTCGAAGCCTTGCGCCAACACCTCGGCGTTATGGGCCGTGCGCTGAGCGCGCACCGCCGCACGGACGGGCGCGGGAAGCGCCCGCTGACTGGCGAACAGCGGCATTGTCTCCCACCAATTCATGAACGCCTCGATGCCCTCGGCGCGCAGACGGGCGGCCCAGGCCTCGTTGCGCTGGGCCATGGCCGCGCGGGCATCTTCGTCCGCTGGGCCCAAACCGGCGCTTTCCAGCACCAGGCCCGTCAAGGGCAGATCGGGATGCCTCACCAGGGTTTCTGCCGCCAAGCGGCCTCCCATGGAATAGCCCACCACGACGGGAGCGCCCTCCACCTCGGCCACCTGACGCACCACCTGGGCAAGGCGGTCGCAAGCTGCGGACAGAGGCGCAGCGCCTTCCTGGCCCGCACACACCGGGGAGGCCGCGTCGCAACCCTCCTCCCCCAACCAGGCGAACAAGTCGGGCACGAAGGTGCGATGACCGGCGGCCTGCAACGCTGACGCCACCCCGTCCCACGAGGCGGGCGTTTGGGCGAAGCCATGGAGCAAGATGAAAGCGGTCACGAGTTACCCCTGATAGGGAGCGTAACGGTCGCGCACGCCGCGCAGGGGCAGCTGCACTTCCACCAAGCTGATGCCCGGGGTGCCCAGGAAGTTCTGGTAGGCGCTGCGGAAGGCCCCCACGGTGTGCACCGTGGCTGAAGGGATACCGAAAGCCGCCGCTGCCTCGGTGAAGCGCACGTCCTGGGGAGCCAGAAACAGGCGCTCAAAGTACGGGTCCTCGGAGGCCTGGGGCAGCATGTCGAAGATGGCGCCCCCGTTGTTGTTCAGCAGCACGATGACCAAGGACGGCGCCTCCCCCTCAGGGTGAGCCAGCATCATCTCGCGCTGGAGCGCCAGGCCGTTCAGGTCGTGCAGCAAGGTGAAATCGCCGGTCAAAAATGTGGTCTGCCCGAAGTGCTGGGCCGCGCCCACGGCCGTGGACACCACGCCGTCGATACCGTTCTGCCCGCGGTTGGCCAGCACGGCACGGGTTTTCCCGTCCTTCAAGTAGAAGGTGTCCAGGGCGCGAATGCTCATAGAGTTCGCCGAGAACAGGCAGGACTCGTCGGGCATGAGCTCGAGCAGCGAGCGTACGTAGGCGCCCTCCACGGCCTCGGCGTCCAGCGAGGTGACGCCGTCCCATTCCACGGCCAGGATGCGCAGACGGGCCTCGTCGTTCAGGGTCATCCAGCGCTCGGCGAACGCCTTCTGGGCCTTGCGTCCCTCGCCGTGCCAGTTGCTGCGCACAAAGCCCAGGGGCGTGGTGCCCACGAACACGTCGGTGGTGGCATTGAAATCGCGGGTCTCGGCCACGTCCACGGCAATGGACAGCGGACGGGCGCGCTCAAGCAGCGTGGTGGCTCGCTTGGAAATGGGATAGCGGCCGAAGCGAATGACCACCTCGGGCACGGGGCAGTCGGGACGGCCGCACAGGTTGTCGTAGTTGTCGATGACCAGGGGATCATCGATGCTGCGCAAGCCAGACAGCGGATCGGCCAGCACGGGAATGGACCAGCGGCGCACCCAGGTGACAATCTCCTCGGCCTCGGCCATGGTTTCGCAGGAGCCCTCTCCGGCCAGGAGCACGGCGGGACGTTTCCACAGCAGCTCCTCCAGCGCGGTGACACTGGAAGCGGGCAGCTCGCCCGAAGCCGCCATTAGCGGGGCGATGGACAGGGGCGCACCGTGGCGGCCCTCGGTGGGTACACGGCGTCCCAGGCCGAAGCAGTCGATGCCGCCGCGCAGGGCCGCCTGATTGTCCGCGCCAAGGAAGTCGGGCTTGAGCGGCGCATCGAAGGGGAAGTTCAAATGCACGGGGCCCGCCAAATGCTGGCAGGCTCGGGAGGCCACCTGGGCCTCCGGGTTGTAGTTCACGGGCATGTCGGCGCCCCCCGCCACGCAGGATACCTCCTCGAGCGTAGCCGTGGGCCCCAAGGCGGCCAGGCAGGCCTCGCGAGCCGCCTGGCGCGCGAAGGCAATATCGCGATCGCGGCCGCGAGGCGTGGGCATGGCACGGAAGGCGCGCACATGGTCGCCGTAGGCCTTCAACTGATCAGTGGTTTGCGGCGCGCCGAGCCCCTGCAGCTGAGGAGGCCGGTCGCCGGACAGAACAATGAGCGGCACGCGGGAGGTTTCCGCCTCGATAACGGCCGGGTAGTAGTTGGCCAGCGCCGTGCCCGAGGTGCACACCAGCGCCACGGGACTCCCGGAAGCCTTGGCCAGGCCCAGAGCCAGGAAAGAAGCTCCGCGCTCGTCAACATCCACATATAAGCGCAGATCATCGGGGCGTCGCTGGGACAGCTCGAAAGCGGTCATGGCCAGAGCCGTGGAGCGGGAGCCAGGGCTCACCACCACCTCGCGCACGCCCCAGCGGGTCAGTTCATCGAAGAAGGCGGCCACGAACAGCGCCGTGTCCTGCTGATGGGAAGTCGTGATCATCAGGCGTCCTTTCAAAAAGTCTGCCGCCTATGATACCGCGATCCGCCTGATCACGCTGATAACCGCCTCGCCCGTCACAGAAACCGCCCAGGAACCGCCCCTCCGGCAGCGCCTCTTCGCTTTGCCACGTGGCGCCAACCGCCCAGCCATTGCCGAGCACGGCCACCGAAAAGCGGCCCGATGAAGCGCCTAGGCCCCGAAAGCAGAAAGGATCGTGCGCAGTTTGAGATCGATCTCGTCGTACTCGGCCTGGGCATCGCTTTCGCCCACAATGCCGCAGCCGCCGTAGACCCAGCCCATCTCGCCGTCGAACACGCCGGTGCGCAGAGCCACCGAAAATTCGCCATCGTCGTTGCCATCCACAAAACCGCAGGCCCCCGCGTAGAAGCCGCGGTTGTAGGGCTCAATGACGCGCAGGAGCATCTTGGCCTCGCCGACGGGCGTGCCGGCCACGGCCGGGGTGGGATGCAGGTCCTCCATGAGGTCGGCCAGCGTGACGCCCTGGAGCGCCCGGGCCCGAGCCGGGGTAAACAGATGCTGCACGTGGGCCAGCCGCATGATCTGGGGCATCGTTGGCACCTCTACGTCGTAGCACACTCGATCGAGCACGTTGCGAATAAGCTGCACCACGTAATCGTGCTCGGCGCGGTTCTTCTCATCGGTCATCAGGGCGGCCGCCAGCGCCTCGGTCTGATCTTCGGTAGCGCCCACCGGGCAGGTGCCGGCCAGGCACATGGAGGCCACTTCGTCGCCGCGCTTGCGCACCAGCAGCTCCGGCGTACAGCCGCAGAAGAACACGTCGGCATAACGATACAGAAGCACGGTGCCCCGCGCATCGCCGTCAATGAGATTTACCAGCAGATCCTTCGAGGAGAAGGGATGCTCGGCCACCACGCGCTTGCGGCGCGAGAGCACCACTTTCGACACGCGACCGCCCTCGATAGCCGCCAAGGCCTCGTCCATGGCCTGCTGCCACGCCTCGCGGGAGTCGGGCTCAAGGGTATAGGGAATGGTCACCGCCGTGCGGGCAGGAGCTGCAGCCACCAGGCGCTCGAACCGCGCCACGCGACCGGGATACACCGGCCCCAAGGAGTTCACTTGCAGAAAGCGCCCGCGCTCGTTCTCGATGAGCACAATCTCCGGCAGCATGAAGCGCAGCTGGGGAAACGACGCCATGAGGTCGTCGCAGGGGGCGGGATTCGTGGCGTCGAATCGGTTGAACGAGAAGAACACCGGCGGCTGGCTATCGGCCGTCGTGGCCGCTGCGCGCGCCGAGCCCTCATCGGCTGCCGAACCTTCGCTCGCAGCCGTCATGCCGCTGCCCACGCACTCCACCTCGCGCAAAGAGGGCAGCGCAATGCAGCGCCCCAGCCCCAGATAGCGCGTGGGGTGCTGCTTGTCGTAGTAGACGAACTGGTCGGTAAATCCCTTCTGCAGCGCGCAAAAGGCATCGACCACATCGGCCTCGATGGGCACATTGCAGGTGTAAATTCGCGTCATAGCTGAGACCTCGAAGATCCTAAGCGGCTGCTGGCGACAATTCGCAGCCATACTCGTAAATTGCATCGCTGGGCAGATCTATCTCGTCATTCCAGTAGACGCAAGTTCGGCTCTGGTCGATCTTTACCTGCTCGAACAGCCCTGTAAGCTCTTTAAGGGGCGCATACGACGGGATATCCCGCACATCCTCTGCGACATCGTAGAGAACAACGCGACCGTCGTCAAAGCATACCCTCAACTGCAGGTTAGAAAGAGGCTGTATGTTCTTAATTCGATGTATCATCTTTACTCCAGAGGAGGGAGTTTTTCGATAACTTGGGCGTCCCACATTGCTTGCAGCTGCTTCGAATAGATTGCGAGCCACTCGCGCACAAGCGCTTGCGCCTTAGGCGGCAGATCGCCCTCCATCATCTCGAAAGTCTGGATGTTGAACTCGCCCACGTATTCACCGTACAGGGCATGAATATGGCTCGGCTCATGCTCCTTCGGTTTGAAAAACATCTTGATCACGATGCCGTAGAACCGAGAAATCTCAGGCATGCACGCCACCTTTCGAGACGGATTTTTTCAAAGTATACCATGGGGAATCGCCTCGACGCCGTCCTCGCTATTCCGAGTCATCCGAGTGACTGTTTGCAACGATACCGCTTTTCGGAGTCCACCTTGCAACCATCACCAGAGAGCGGCTCCTCACAAGCGTTGATGCTCCTCTTAACGGCACTCGATAGGAAATTGTTCGATTGCGGCGAAGTCTTCATTGGCAAAACAGTCCCAGCCCGAATGCAAGAAAGCGCACCCGAACCGACGGGCGCGCTTTCTTCAGATCTTTGCAACAACAGCTCTCTTCTAGAACGCAGCCACCATCGCTGCGACGGCGGCTATGGGAATGCCGGAAACCTCAGCATTGACGATAGCGCCACCTCCTGGCACATTCGAAGAACACGCACAGCCGACGACGAGGTTTTCGACGTCAGTCTGCTCGGCTAGCTCCTCAACGGTGGCCTCGCACACGGCGTTGGCATCCAGATTAGTTACCTTGACCGCTCCGCCGGATACTTCACCGCCGTATGCGGGAAGTCCCTCGCACAGCGTTGCCGCCGCTTTACTAAAGATATTCGCGATATCCTTGTTCGTGGTAAGAGCGCCCTGATCGAAAGCGAACGTTCCTTCAACGCGCGCTGGGGCAACATTCTGCTCGGCAACCGCTGCGTCCTGTTCGGCTGCCGTCTCCTGAGCAGGAACCGCCGGCGCATCTACCCCCATCGCCAGCGCGGCCATGGGGGTCAGCATCAGCGTGCTGCCCATCATGACGGCCGCTCCCGCAACCGAGCCCGCCGTCTTCAACGTTTTCTTCGCATCCATTTCCATAACTCCTTTCCAGTTTTCGCGATACGCGGGCTACTCAGTCACCTTAACGATGACCGATGCGGGCACATACTGCTCAGAACCAGCCGCGTCGATAGCCTTCACCTGCAAGATGTAGGTTCCGGCCTCCTCGGGCGTCCAGGTTCCCTCGAAGTAGGTCCACTGCTTCTGGTCGAAGTCTTTGGGAACGGCAACGGTCGTCCAGGTATTGCCGTAATCGGCACTGAAGGCAATCTCGGAAAGGCTGTGGCCCATGTAGTTGTCGAGGAACGCGTAGCCGTTCACCGGAACCGCGTCGCCCACCTTCACCTCGGTGCCATCCTTCACCGGCGTAAGCCAACCAGCGCAAATAGTGCCCTGGAACTGGCGCTTCATGCCCACCACGTCATAGAGGATCCACGGATTGTTGTCCGGATCTTCATCGGTGAACTCCATGGAGACCACCCATTTGTCCCACATGAGGCCGCTCACGCCCGGCAGCACGAAGGTCACCGGATAGCCCTGGTTCACCGTCAGCTCGTGACCCCAGTACTCCAGCGCGATGATAGCGTTCTGCTCGATGAGGAAGTTCACATCGTTGCGATGACCCCACTCGTCGGCACCATGGTTGGAAAGCGTGGTCATACCGTCTTTCAGACCGCCGCAGGCATCAATGAGATCCTTCAGCAGTACGCCCTTGACCGGAATGTTGCCGATGAGCACGCTGTTGTTCGCATTGGTGAAGCAGTCCTGGGTCACGGTCATCTCGGTCTGGGGCAATGCCTTCAGGTCGTCCAGCGTGAACGTGCGCTCGTTGTTCACGCCCGTCACGGAAAGCGTGTAGGTGTCAGCGGAAAGCTCCGGCACGACGTAGTTATTGGCCACGTACATATCGGCCTCATCGGTCACCGGCTGGGACAGTTCGACGTCAATCTTGGGCTCCGATTCAATAACTACCTCGTTGGCGCTGTGGGCCGAACGGCCGCGCAGGCGCAGCCAGTTGTCGAGCTTGGCATCGGCCGCATCGACATAGCCACTTGCCTGAGCCGTGTACTTGAACTCGTCGTACATGACCCACTTGCCCTCGGCATCGGTGTCGTGGCAGCTGAAGCAATTCCCATGCTCGGCCTCAACGAACGTGGCATTGGCGTAATGGGTGTTGTGAATGCGGTCGTCCAAACGGGGAGCACCCAGAGCCGCGTTGAAGGTGTGGCACGTGGTGCAGTCAGTCCAACCGTAAGACTTTCCATAGCCCGGGGCACTGGCAAGCACGTGCTGAATAGGCGCCACATCACCGCTGATGGTGGACCACAAGTCAGAATGACACGACGTGCATCCGCGATTCCCGTCATTCATGTTACGTCCGTTGAAGCCGTCGGTATTGGTGAAGTCGCCGGCGTTCATCTGATAGAAATCAGTAACTGCCATGGGGTCATCGCCCGTTTGAGCCAGTTCCGTTTCAGACTGCGCCGAATCAACCGACGCCGGCTGACAACCAGCGGTAACGAATAATGCGGCCGAAAGGCACACGACGCAAACGGCCACCAATGCCTTACGCCACCGCTTCCTCCCCTTCCGCGCGGTCCCGTCCTGGTCGAGCCGGATTGCTTTCTCTGGTTCCATGTCGCATCTCCTCCTTCTTCTTCTTACGACTACCCTCTTGCAAGAAATAGGAGCCCCGGCCGTGGCGATGCCGACATCGGTCAACGAAGTCGGGGAGGCGACTCCCTTGCTCGCCGGCCCAAAAGACAGCCGCTTTTCTCCGTGAACGGACAGCAGCTTTCGCTCGCGTTCCAGGGCTCTTGGGGAGCATAAGCAAGAAGGCAAACAGCCGCATCTGCGTAAAGTGCACATTTTGCGGAATGGGAAGAGATATTTTTCTGTATGATTTTTATACAGGCTGTTGATCAGGCTTTTTGATTGTCTTGGGCCTTTTCTGACGCAGCGCTAACCAGGGCGCGAGCCTCATCGTACGAGTGGACGCCCAACTTCGCGTAGCCGCGATTAAGGTGATTGCGCACCGTTCCTAGAGAAATGCCAAGCTTCTCCTCGATCTGCTTGGCGCGATATCCCTCCATGAGCAGCTGGAAAACTTCCACTTCGCGCGGAGTGAGTCCCGCCTCCTGTGCCACAAGGACCGCCTGCGAGGCAAACTGCTCCAAATCAGAAGGACGAGACGGCAACGGCATCGCCATCTGACGCGCCACCAAGCCCCAGCGCGTCCCCATGCTCTTGCGAGAGAAGAAGAGGGCATTGGCTGTTAAGAGCACGATCAGCAAGACGAGAATGGGCGCCGACGCTCCACCCACCGCAACAGCCGGACCCAGAAGGCACCCCGCGGCAGCCCCCGCCAGCGCTCCAACATAATTCGCAAGAGCCCCCTGGGCAAACACCAAGAGGGGAGATTCTGCGGCTAAGTAAGCAATATCAAGATAGAGCACTTTGCAATACAAATGAAACAGCGCACACCCCGCCGCCATGCAGGTCACCGCCGCCTCCAACGTAAAGGCATCCAGCGCCTGCAGCATGTAAAGTCCCGAGCCCAGGGCCAGAACCATGAGGGCCAGCACAACGAACCCAAGCTTATCGGCCTTACGCAAGCGGTGACCAACGAGCAAGAAGGCAAGAGCCGCAACCATGATGCCTCCCGCCAGCGATGCAAGGAGCCCGAAGGATACCGGCATCGCGACGGCTGAAGCGAAGAGAGCTACCCCGCAGCCGGCCACGCCCCATACCACTGCCCCGGCAACCAACGCTGCATGGGGAACCAAGCTGGAACGACGGTTGCCATGATCCTCACCCCGAGGGATCAAGCTCGCATCGGAGCCCAAAGTCGAATCACTGGCAAAAACAAAGCAAGCGAACGAAGCGAGCATGATGGCAATAAGCAGACCCATTGACCAACCCGTAGGCTCGAGGGACGACACGCCTAAGGCCAAGAGAGCCCCGCAGGCCGTCGTACCACCCATTGAACGATAGATGGTTGCACTGCTGCGCACGCAAACAACGCACATCCACAAAATGGTGATGATCAGCGTGAGGCATCCCAGAGCCACGAGCAGCAGCGAATGCGCCCACCACACCAAAGGTGACGCCGCATAAAACAGGACCGCCGTCATGGCACATATCAAAGCAAGGAAAACGACTGACCGCGATAGCGAGACCCTTCCCGAGAAAAGCCGCGATCCCCCTAGGAGCGCCAGGGCACCTACCACGTAGCCAACCACCAGAGCAGCCTGATCCCAAGGCGCTTGAGGGTGCGGCAGCGCTACCGAGGAATTCGGACACAGGGCAACTAAATATACATTCCACGCAATCCAGCACGTTGTGCCCACATACATGACAATCCGATTGAAACGCTGCGTGCTTTTTTGGCTCTCCTGCCCCATGCTGCTCCCTTTACCTACGCCAGCGCTTGGAAGTTGTGCACGGCGGCGATAGGGCTGACTTTGCCGTCCTCGTTCACCGCGCGAACCATCATCTGGAACATGCCCTCTTCCACGGGCGTCCATTCGAAGGTCCACCACACCCAGCGCACGGCATCGGTGCCGGCCGTGTCGTGACGAGTCCAGCTGGTGCCCCCGTCGAGAGAAAACTCCACGCCGACGATGCGCTTATCGTAGTCGTCGGCCCAGCCTTCGAAGAGCATGGGCTCCCCCACCCGTCCCACGTACTCCGCCTTGCAGGACACATTCGGACGGTTGGTATAGTCGTGACCATCATCGGTGAAATCCGGCAGCGAGGGCACCTCGTCCTCGCGGGTGAAGTCGATCTGCGCAATGTCGCGAATAAAGTACTTCGCCGGAAAGCCCGGAATCCACAGCTGATTGGAACAGCCCATCACGTCGGCGATATTCTCGCCATTGATCTTATCGGCAATTATGGCCCCACGCTCGATGAGGAAATCAAGCGGAAACGTCACCACGGTGCCGTCGGTGGCCGTGAACGTAACGGTATTGCACCCCTCGGGCATCTTCGCCGATTCCTGGGTTGCCTCTTGGCCCATGGGAATCCCCTCCTCGCACTCTCCTATCGTTACCATACCGAACCCCGTCGACCTCCGCAATCCCCTTGCGCGAAAACAGCGAAGGGGCTTCGCTGAGGGGAAGTCTGCGAAGCCCCTTCGTAAGAGAAAGAAGCCGGAGCGTCCTTACAGCAGCGCCTTGCCTGCTTCCCAGGCACCGCCAACCTCTTCGCCCACCACGCGATAGATGCGGCGAGTAGAGTCGTAAACCAGGGGCTGCATGGGCACGATCGGCGGGAGCCACTGTAAAGGTCCCCTTCGCCAGGATGTTCTCCGTCGTCTTATGACCACCGATATTGATGGCAATCTCATGGCGAGTGCATTCACCGCCCCAGGCCACATTCATGGCGTTGGGCACGCCCTGCTCGTCGTACGTTGCCACAATGAACACCGACTGGGGGAACAGCTCGCCCGCGTTTTCGAGATCTTTCTTCATGGGAAGCCCTTTCCGTTTCTCGACCCTTGCTTGCTCGTTCCTTATAGTAGACGCATCATATTTCTTCAAGCTGAGAAAAGTCTTCGACAATCAGCCGACAGCCAGCTATGTCGTACATTGTGTGTAGCTCGGAGGGCGTACGAGGGCGCCTAAGTTTGTCGATGATGGTATCCAACTTTTTGATGCGGCCCGCAACCCGCACCGTTTCATTGACACTGTCAAGCCCTTCGATGTCTTCCAGAGCCCGCTGCAGCACCTCGCCATGAATCTCTCTCCAGTAGTTGACAACTTCTTTTGCCTGCTCCTGTTCGCCTAAAGAAGAAGCCGGGGAGACCATAGCCGCCCCGGCTTTTGAAACCACTCCTTTTGAGTAGCGAGATCGACTCATGCGAACACCGGATTTCCCGCAGGACAAGAGCGGTAGTAAACCCTCAGGACCTCACACGAAATTTTTGTCTGGGATCGGGCGCGCGGTGGCAGGGAGCCACGAGCCACGCGCCAAGGGTCTTCGCTATGCGTAAGATCGCTCAACTGCGCACCGGACCAGTCGCCCAAGCGTTCGATGACGTGATCCACCGACGCACGTTCCTCGGAATTGAGAGCGTCGACCGAACCCGTCAAGAATCCGCGGGAAATAACGAACTCTCCCTTGTGAAATTTGAAGAGCTCCGGTATCACAGGGCCATTAGCCCACGCTTCGATGTCCTCTGGAAAGAGCGGGGAGCCTTCTCGAACCAAGTGGAAGGCCTGGCTGTAATACACCAGCTTTTGGAGTTTCATGGTCGAAATGCTCTCCGTTTGGTTCAGTACGTATGTCGCCACATCGAGCACTCGTGCCATAACCCTCCTCCTTTCGCTGTGTTAGCTTATTCTAGCCGACAACGCGAAGCTGCATCGGAACAAGAAGAAAACTAAATCTTGTACATCATCTGGAAGACGTCTTCGCGCTGGATGATGACCTGCATGCCCAGCTCTTCGCCCGCCGCCGTCAGACGCTCCTGCACCGTGTTGAAGTCGGCCACAGCCGGATCGAGCGTGACCATCATGGTCATGGAGAACATGCGGCCCTCGCCCAGAATGGTCTGGGAGATGTCGTCGATGTTGGCGCCACAGTCGGCCAGCACCGTGGCAATGGCGGCCACCACGCCGGAACGGTCTTTGCCCAGAACAGAGATAACGCACTTCATAGGAGATCCTTCTTTCTTAGGAGGTTGCGGCGCGGCCGGAAGCCAGCGCCTCGGACGGCAGGTCAGGCGCAGTGCACCAACGAGCTACCCGCGGAAAATAAGGGCCAGCGCTTCGGCGCGGGCGTCGGGGTCGGTCTCAAAGCAGCCGCGCACGGCGCGCGTCGTGGTTTTCGAGCCTGGCTTCTTCACACCGCGCATGGACATGCACATATGCTCGGCCTCCAGCACCACGATGACGCCGGCGGGATGCAGCGCTTCGGCCAGGGTGTCGGCAATTTGCCCGGTCAGACGCTCTTGCACCTGGGGGCGCTTCGCAAACCCGTCCACCAGACGCGCCAGCTTCGAAATGCCGCAGATGCGACCGTCCTCGCCGGGAATATAGGCCACGTGGGCCTTGCCGAAGAACGGCGCCAGATGATGCTCGCACATGCTGTAGAAGGGAATGTCGCCCACCAGGACAATCTCGCTGTGGCCCTCGTCGAAGGTGACGTCGAAATGCCGCGAGGGATCCTCTTCCAAACCGCCCAGCACTTCCTCGTACATGCGGGCCACGCGCGCCGGCGTTTCCAGCAGGCCCTCACGGGTAGGATCTTCGCCCACCCCTTCCAGAATCAGGCGCACGCCCTCTTCGATTTTCGCTTTATCCACCGGTATCGGCTCCTGTATGTTTCTGCTCATAATACGGTTCCCGTCATGTTATCACGACGTAATGGAACTCACGCTGAGCAGGTGGATAATGGAACGATCAAAGGTATACCTCGAGAAGGGATCGACCATGAAGAATCTCTTGGCCGAATTCAAGGAATTCATCAATCGCGGCAACGTTATCGACATGGCCGTCGGCATTATCATCGGCGCTGCCTTCACGGCCATCGTCACGTCGCTGACCGACGACATTATCAACCCGCTGATCAAGCTCATCACCGGCGGCAACGGCACCGAGGTAGCAGGCCTCACCATCCCCGTGCCCGGCACCGAGAGTGGCATCGACTTCGGAGCGTTCATCAGCGCCATCATCAACTTCCTCATCGTGGCCTGGGTGGTGTTCATGATGGTGAAGGCCTTCAACAAGATGAAGGACGGCGGCAAGAAGCACTTCAAGCGTGGCAAGAACGGCGAAGAGCTCATCGAGCAGGCTCCCACCTGCCCCTTCTGCCTGGAAGAGATCAACGTGGGCGCCACCCGCTGCCCCCACTGCACCGCCGAGCTGCCCGCCCCCGCCGAGGTAACCTACAAGCCCGCGGAATAGCGCCAACGCGAGACGCGTTAATCCAAGCCAACGATTTTTGTCCCGGAATGCACGGTTTAGCATGAGAAACCGTGCATTCCGGGACATTCCCTTTTTGAAGGTAAACGTTTTCCCAGGTGAGGAAGCCCCCAATGGCAGCCTTGTGGCCTGTCGCCCTGCTAAACCGTACTTTTCAGAACAAAAATGGGAAGTTGAACCGCAAGGCCGCCGCTACCACCCTGAATGGGATACACTGCTTCGTGTTGTCCCTGTCTTTTCCCGCGAAGGAGTCCCATGCGATTTGTGTCGTGGAACGTGAACGGCATCCGCGCCGTTTTGAAGAAGAACTTCCTTGAGGTGTTCGATGCCTTCGGCGCCGACGTGTTCGCCATCCAGGAAACCAAATGCCAAGAGGGCCAGGTAGAGCTCGACCTGCCCGGCTACCACCAGTACTGGAGCTACGCTCAGAAGAAGGGCTACTCCGGTACGGCCGTCTTTTGCCGCGAAGAGCCTCTGCGCGTGCTGCACGGCTTGGGCAACGAGTACCTGGACGCCGAAGGGCGCATTGTGGCCTGCGAGTTCGAGCAGTTCTGGTTCGTAAACGTGTACACGCCGAATTCCCAGATGGAGCTGGCCCGCATCGACCATCGCATGGAGTGGGACGACGCCTTCCGCGACTTCTGCAAGGGACTTGAGGCGGGCGTGCTGCCCTCGGGCGAGACCTGCGACCCCAAGCCCGTGGTCATGTGCGGCGACTTCAACGTGGCCCACGAGGACATCGACCTGAAGAATCCGGGCCCCAACCGCGGCGCCTCGGGCTTTTCCGACGAAGAGCGCGGCAAGCTGAACGAGCTGCTGGACGCCGGCTTTACCGACACCTTCCGCCTGCTGCATCCTACGGAGGAAGGCCGCTATACCTGGTGGAGCTATCGCTACCGCGCCCGCGCCACCAATGCGGGATGGCGCATCGACTACTTCCTGGTCAGCGACGCGCTGGCCGATGCCGTGCGGGCCGCCAGCATCTACGATGACGTCGAGGGCTCCGACCACTGCCCCGTGGGCATCGACCTGGACCTGGACGCCTAGCATGACGAAAATAACCGTTATTGCCGTGGGCAAGCTGAAGGAGAAATTCTGGACAGCCGCTTGCGACGAGTACCTGAAGCGGCTGCGCCCCTACGCGAAAGTGGCGGTGGCGGAAATTGCCGACGTCGATCCCACACGGGCCGGCGGCATCGAGGCAGCCCGCGAGCGCGAAGGCGAGGCCATTCTGAACGCGGCGCCTGAAGGCTCGCGCGTCATCCTCATGGCCATTGAGGGAAAACAGCGCTCGAGCGTCGACTTCTCCCGCCACTTGGACGAACTGGCACTGCGCGGCACCAGCGACCTGACCTTCGTCATCGGCGGCTCCGACGGCGTGAGCGACGCCGTACGCGCCCGAGCCGACGAGACCTTCTCCTTCGGGCCTATCACGCTGCCCCACAACTTGGCCCGCGTGGTGCTGCTGGAGCAAATCTACCGCGCCTACAAAATCTCGCGCGGCGAACCTTACCATAAATAAGGGGCCCCCTGGCGGAAGCCCCTTGCTGCTAAGTGCCGTTAGCCCGAAAGCCTTACTGCCAGTCGGAGCCGATCAAGATGAGGAAGTCACCCTCGTACTGGTACTCACCGTTCTTGTTCTGCACCGCGCGGCCGCAGCCCAGAGCATCGATGAGCTCCTCGGCGTAGACGCGCTGGTCGGCCGTATCGAACACCACGACAGTTTCATCGTAGTTGAAGCTGTTGGCGTTGCTGGCGTCGGCCGTGTAGCCCAAAGGCTTGATGCGCTCGAGTGCCTCGGCGCCCACGCCATCGGTGCCGTTGCCGTTCTTCACCGTCACCTTGCCGGTGCGCGTCTCCGAGAACGTGGAGCGCGCGGTCTTGTCGCCCGTGCCGTCGGCGGTCTGCACGCCTTCGGCATCGGAGGCGGCCCCGGCCCCGTCGCCCACGCTGGCCAGCACGGTGCCGTTCAGCTCGTCCACCTCGTCCTCCTCGGTGGGCGGCAGCCCCTGCTTCATGCGGTTCATCATGGTGTTCCAGCCGTCCACGTCAAGCTTCTCGTACCACGTGTCGTTGTAGTACTCGCTTTCCGTAGGCTCCATGGCCGAGTAGATATCCTTCGAGGGATCGAGGTCCTTCATGGAATTGGCCAAGGCCAGAATATCAGCAATGCGGAAGTCAGTGGTCACGTACTGGGAAAGCGCCTCCACCGTAGAGGCCATAGTGGCCACGTCGGCCGAGAGGATCTTCTTGGCAATAGCGCCGAGCACCATGCGCTGATTCGCGGCGCGGTAACGATCGCCGTCGCCGTACTCGTCGTAGGCATGACGCGAGCGGCACAGAATGAGCGCTTCCTTGCCGGAGAGCGTCTGCTTGCCGGCAGACACATGGCCGCCAGCTTCCTTGTCGTCGATCTCCATGGGCACGTCGACCTCGACACCGCCCAGGGCATCCACCACGTCCTTGAAGCCGTCGAAGTTGATTTCCGCGTAGTGGGAAATGGGCACGCCGGCCATCTGGGACACCGTCTTAATGGCTGCCGCCGGGCCACCGATGGCGTAGGAGGCGTTCAGCTTCTGCATGCCGTAGCCCTCGATTTCGATCTCGGTGTCGCGGTGGAGCGAGATCATGGTGACCTTCTTGTTTTCGGGATCGACGCGCGTCAATATCATCGAGTCGGAGCGGAAGTTGTCGCCAGCGTACTGCTCGGACTGCGAGCGTTCCTTCGAACCGTCGGTGCCCATGAGCAGCATGTAGAATGTGCCGCCATCGTAGGCCGCCGGAGCTTCCAGCGCCTCCTGAATTTCAGGGGTGATCTCGTCGTTCATGTTGGTTTCGAGCTTGTTGATATAGGCGAAGGCCGTGGCCGCGCCGCCCATGACCACCACGAGCACCGCCGCCAAAACGCCCAGCAGCACCCGCTTGCGCTTCTTGCGACGACGATCGTGGGCATAATCGCCCGCCGTGGCACCGCGGGAATAGGGGTTCGCTTCGCCCATGGGGGGCAGCGTCGGCAGCGGGCCCGAAGCCGAGCCCGTCAGCACCGGCTGCGCAGGCAGCGGCTGAGAATGGCGGGGGTTCTGAGAGCCAGCGCCCAAGGCCGCGCGGGGGTTGTTGGAGCCCACGGGCAGGGAATTCTGGCGGGCCTTCCCCTCAAGCGGCTGGGAATTACGGGGGTTGTTGGAGCCGGCGCCCTGGGGTGCCTGGCCCAACGGTTGAGAAGCGTGCTTGCCCTTTTGGGCACGCGGATTGTTCTTGCCTGATGCTTCGGACATCCTGTGCGGTCTCGCTTTCATGTTTCATCTGCTATGGCGCCCGGCCACAGACCTCTTCATCATCGAAGTAACATTTTGGTGAAAAAGAGCGAACGGCGCAAGAAAAGACCCCCTTTTATCAGGGAAACGCCA
This sequence comes from uncultured Adlercreutzia sp., assembly GCA_910585575.1. Lineage (GTDB taxonomy): Bacteria > Actinomycetota > Coriobacteriia > Coriobacteriales > Eggerthellaceae > Adlercreutzia. Next base: position 19,140 of record CAJUFS010000031.1, read on the forward strand.
CAGCACCACGGCATTTGGTTCATAAGTTCGCCACGAAGCTGACAGCGTCGGGCGCCCGCGACCGCTAACCCAGGCGCTCGACCATATGCTGATTGGCGGCCAACTCCACGGTGTCATCGAGGGGAAGCAGCCCGGCCGCCGATTGACCCGTGCGCCGCACCTGGCGCTCAAGGGCGCGGGCCAGCAGCCAGTCGGCCACTTCGGGATTCTTCGACAGCAGAGGGCCATGGGAGTAGGTACCCACCACGTTGCGGTAGCGCGCGCCCTCCACCCGATCATCGTCGTTGTTGCCGTGACCGCACGAGGAAACAACGCGCCCGAAGCCCTCGACGCCCTCGCCCAGATAGGTGCGGCCGGCGTGGTTCTCGTAGCCCACTACCGGGTGGGTGGTCAGGGAAGATTCCAGCGCCATGTTGTCGATGAGGCGATCGGCCGAGGTGCCAGGACGCCGCGTCTCCATATCGATGATGGCCAGGCCCGGCACCAGCTCGTCGCCCCAGAGCCACTGCTTCCCCAGAATTTGGTAGCCGCCGCAAATAGCCAACAGCGGGCCGTCGGCCTCCACGTAGGCGCGCAGGTCGTCGCCCATAGCGGCCAGCTGCTCGCTGGCCAGCTTCTGCTCACGGTCGGGGCCGCCGCCCATAAATACCAGGTCCACCTCGTCCAGGTTCACCGATTCGCCGTAGGGCACCCGGCGCACTTCCACGGGAATGCCGCGCCAAGCAAGGCGCTGCTGCAGCACGCGCACGTTGCCGCCGTCGCCGTAGAGGTTCAGCAGGTCGGGCATGAGATGGGCAATGACCACCGGGGTAGCGCCCGCAGAGGGGGCGTCGGTTTCAGCAGCCGCCGGGGCCGCGGCGGTGTCGGCCCTGTCGCTCTCGACGGAGTCGGCGGCGCCTTCCGTCACACGAGCTGCCCCTCCATGATGTTGCTCCCCCGCGCCAACAGCGCTCGGTGCCGCCGGATCGGACTCAGCGGCTGCTGCCCCGCTCACGCCGCCGGCCGCTTCCATGGCGTTGAGGGCCTGGTGCACGGGCGGCAGCGCGGTGTAGTTGGCAATGGCGTAGACGCCGGCATTGGCCGCCAGGCGCCCCTCGGCCGTCAAGCGCGCCGCCATGGCGAACGCGTCGTTGATGTCGCCCAGCGTCGCATCGATGCCGGCGTACTTAAGACGCACCTGCAGGTCATTGGCCCGCGAGCCGCCGGCAATGACCGTCAGGTTCTCCTGATCGGCCAGTTCCTCGAAGTCGATATCCCAAATCCAGGAAATGTCATGGCCGTCGGCCACTTGATCGTTAATAAAGAAAGCCACTACCTTGGGCGTCGTGTCGGCCTCGACAATCTTGAGGTTCTGATTGAAGCCCGTGGGGTTCTTCGCTAAGTTCAGCAGCACGGGACGGCCATCGATGGTGTAGCGCTGAAGGCGCCCGTTGCGCGGATTAAAAGCGTCGACGGCCTTCTGCAACGCCGCCGTGGGAATGCCCGCTTCCTGGCACAGAGCATAGGAAGCCAGCAAGTTATAGGCGGCATAGGGCGTGGCCTGCGGCGTGTGGATGGCTTCCGGGCCGTGGGGACCCGTTACCTCCATGGCCACGCCGGCGGCCGTCAGGCGTATGGCGCTGCCCGCAAAGGTAAGCTCCGGCCGCGCGAAATCGCAGGACTCGCAGTAGTAATCACCCAGCTGGCCGTACTGGCGGAAGCGGTAGGCAATCATGCCGTCGCACTTCTGGCACATCTGAGCGTCGGCCACGGTGTTCTGGGCCAGGTTCATGGATTCCGTGAGCCCGAAGGCCACCGAGCGATTGCTCACGGCCTCGGCAATGCGCGCGCACAGGGGGTCATCGCCGTTGTAGACTAGCACCGTCTCCGGCGACCCCTCCAGCGCCTGGATGATGGCACCCTGAATACGGTCGATTTCGCCGCAGCGATCCAGCTGGTCGCGGAACAAATTCAGCAGCACCACATAGGTGGAGCGCAAACGCGGCAGCACGCGGGCAAGCCACAGCTCGTCGCACTCGAAGACCCCCCACTGGGCCGCCGGCTGCTGCAGCAGCGCCGAGGAAATGCCCGCAGCCAAATTCGCACCGGTACGGTTGCAAATAATCGTGCGACCATCGGCCTCGAACGCATCGGCCAGCAGGTTGTTCGTAGAGGTTTTCCCGTTGGTGCCCACCGTGACAACCGAGCCCACGGTGCATTTGCTCCGCAGCTCATCAAGCAGCGACGGATCGATCTTCAGGGCGATTTTTCCCGGCAGGTTCGCCGCCGGGCGATGGGCCACATGCTTCAAGCCCCAGGTGGACACCGCGCTGGCCGCCTTCGCCAGAGAAAAACGTACACTCATGAACGCACCTCGTTGGTTGAGCCGGCGGCCAAAGCCGCCCCACAAATTAGGCTCCTAGTATACCGTTGGCCCCGAATGCCCGCACGGGGCCAACGGAATCCGCACGTTTCACCGCACGACCCGGCGCCGACCGCCGCTGTACCGCCCGCCGCCGCACGGCCCGGTGCAAGGCGCCGCTGCACCGCCTTGCTTGAAGTTAACTCCAAGCTGTTATGATGAGCCAGAGGAGAAGCAAAGCAAGAGAGGAGCACCCCCTGTGAGATACCGTGAGCTGGGCCGCACCGGCCTTCAGGTTAGCGAGATTGGCTTCGGCGCCGAGTGGATTGGCGGCATGGACCTAGCCGAAGTGCACGCTGTGGCCGACCGGGGACGAGCGGCCGGCATGAATCTGGTGGACTGTTGGATGGCCGATCCCGCGGTGCGCAGCCGTTTGGGCGAGGTGCTGGCGCCCACTCGCGATCAGTGGATCATCCAGGGGCATATCGGCTCCACCTGGCAGGACGGCCAGTACGTGCGCACCCGCGACATGGCCCAGGTACGCCCCGCCTTCGACGATTTGCTGGAGCGGCTGCAAACCGATCATGTGGAGCTGGGCATGATCCACTACGTGGACCGCGTAGACGAGTTTCGCGAGATCATGGCAGGTCCCTTCATTGAGTACGTGCGGGAACTTTTAGCCGAGGGGCGCATCCAGCACATCGGGCTTTCCACCCACAACCCCGAGGTAGCGCAGCGAGCGGCCGAAAGCGGCGAGATCGAGATGATCATGTTCAGCCTGAACCCGGCCTACGACCTCATGCCCGCCAGCGATGATCTGGAAACCCTGTTCGGCGACTTCGCCGAAGCTGGGGCACGCATCGACCCGACGCGCGAGAAACTGTACGCCACCTGTGCGGCCCGCGGCGTGGGTCTGACGGTCATGAAGCCCTATGCCGGCGGTCGTCTGCTTGACGCCGAGAAGTCGCCCTTCGGCGCAGCCCTGACCGCACCGCAGTGCCTGCACTACTGCCTGACGCGCCAGGCCGTGGCCAGCGTCCTGGCTGGCGTCGAGAGCGTCGCCCAGCTGGAAGACGCCCTGCGCTATCTGGACGCCACTCCCGAGGAGCTGGACTACGCCAGCATTCTGGCAGCCGCACCGGCCCACGCCTACTTCGGCCAGTGCATCTACTGCGGCCACTGCCAGCCCTGCACCGTGGGCATCAACATTGCCACGGTGAACAAGTACGCCGATCTGGCCCTGGCCCACGATGACATTCCGCCCTCGGTGCGCGAGCACTACGAGGCCCTGGACGTGAAGGCCGGCGACTGCACCGGCTGCGGGACCTGCGAGCCCAACTGCCCCTTCGGTGTCCCCATTGCCAAGCGCATGGAGGAGACCGCCGCGCTGTTCGGCTGCTAGCAACCCTTTAGATTTGGGGCGCCGACCTACGCACTCGTAATGCGTAGGTCGGCGATCATCTCGTGAATTCGCGATTTTATCGCCGCTTTTCTCCTTGCGCGAGGTGGGCGCATTCGCTATACTTTGCAGTCGCTTCGCAAGAAGCCTTTTGCCAACGTGGCTCAGCTGGTAGAGCAACGCACTCGTAATGCGTAGGTCAGCGGTTCGAATCCGCTCGTTGGCTCCATGAATTGCCGCAGGCTGGAAGCGAAACCTTCCAGCCTGTTTGCTTTCCTGCCTATTTGCGCGAAAGGAGGAGTCGTGCTTACGCTTTCGAGCATCGAAACCGCCGTTCGCGATATCGCCTCCGAATTCGACATCAGCCGCGTATACCTCTTCGGCTCCTATGCGAGAGGAACCGCTAACGGACAGAGCGACATCGATCTCTGCCTTGAAACTGGCCCGACGTTTTCTCTTTTTAGTGCAGGAGCCTTTTCGCAATCGCTCGGCCGAATCCTCAACGTGCCCATCGACATAACCACCGAAGCGTCACTCTATAGTTTTGTCAAAGACCAATGCCTCAAAGATAGGATCCTCGTATATGAACGAATCTGACCGCCTTATCTTGCAGCAGATCCTTGATTACTGCGACAGCATCGCATCACGCATTGAGGAGTTCGGCATCGACGAGAATCTTTTCATCGAAAACTCGGCCTATTTCGATATGCTCCTCATGCCTGTCTTTCAAATTGGCGAACTTGCCAACGCCCTCACACGCGAGTTTACCGATGCCGACAGTATGCCCTGGCACGCCATCAACGGTTTCCGCAACATAATCGCCCATGATTACGGCGTCGTTGATTCCCTTTGGGCGTGGAACACCATTCAGTTCGACATTCCCGCACTAGCAGCGCATCTCAAGGAAATACTCAACTAGCACTCCAAAAAAGTCGAGGTCTGTCCAACTCGCGGTGCAGCTTCCAGTCCGACCACTCGTCGGACTCGTACAAAATACCGACGCGCTTCGCCATTACATGCTCCATTCCAGCAAGCGCCCTAGGAAGCGCTGCAGCTCGGGGGTTTGCGGGTTATCGAAGATACGGGCACTCGGCCCGTACTCCATGAGGCGTCCCTCGCACAGAAAGGCCACGTCATCGCAGGCATGGCGGGCAAAGCCCATCTCGTGGGTCACAATGACGAAACGCGTGCCCGCTTCTTTAAGATCACGAATGACATCGAGCACTTCCGTGGTGTACTCAGGGTCAAGGGCGCTGGTGGGCTCGTCGAGCAGCAGCAGCTCCGGCCGCGCCGCCAGGGCTCGCGCGATGGCCACGCGCTGCTTCTGGCCGCCGGACAGCTGAGCCGGGCGCTTCTCCGCCTCACCCTTCAACCCCAAACGCGCCAGCAGCGCTTGCGCGCGGTCAGCCGCTTCGGCCACCTCGATGCCGTGGACCACTCGCAACGGCAGCGCCACGTTTTCCAACGCCGTCAGGTGATGGAACAAGCCGCCGTCTTGGAACACGAATCCCAGTTGGGCGCGATAGGCACGCAAACCCGCCTCGTCGGTCGGCACCGCCTTGCCGCCCACGGCAAGGGTGCCCGACGAAGGGGGCAGCAAGCCGCCCAAAATGCGCAGCAGCGTCGATTTTCCGCCGCCCGACGGCCCGATAATGGCCAAGGCGGTTACCTCTTCTTCAAGCGTCACGTCGCGCAGCACCTCGACGCCGTCAAAGGAGCGCGTGATATGGGAGAGCCGCACGGCCAAAGGCTTAGTGCTCATAGTCGAGCCTCTTTTCGAACTGGCGGCTGACGAACATCAGGGGCAGCGTAAGGACCAGGTACAACGCTCCCAGCAGCAGGAAGCCGCCGAAGAAGTTGTAGTTCGTGGCGGTAATCTCGCGCATGGTTTGCGTGAGCTCGATAACGGCGATCACCGACAGCAGCGACGAGTCCTTGATGATGGAGGCCACCTGACCGGTCAACGCCGGGAGCGTGCGGGCCACCATCTGGGGCGCCACCACGTAGCGCAACGTCTGCGCGCGGGTAAAGCCAACGGCCCGGGCCGCCTCAAGCTGCCCGCGGTCGATGGACATAAGGCCACCGCGCACAATTTCGGCCAGATAGGCACCCGAGAAGAGCGACAGGATGACAATGCCTGCCACAACGCGGTTGTCGATGCCCCAAGCCGTGCCGATGATGTAGTAGAAGAAATACACCTGCACGATAAGCGGCGTACCGCGAATGATCTTCACGTACAAATCGCACAGGTAGCGCACCGGCAGCACGCGGGAGCCCTGGCCCAGGGCCACGGGCACGCCAATGAGCATGCTCAGCACCAGACTGGCTGCCGAAATGCCCACGGTCATGCAGAAGCCGTCCCAAATGCGCACGCGGTACTGGGCCACGAAATCGAAGTTGAGCGAGATGCCGGCCATGGCCAGCGAAGCCCACACCACGGCCACCACGGCACAGCACACCAGCAGGTAGTTCAGCGCCGCCTTAGCTGCGCCAACCCGCCCCTCGCCCGAGGCCGTGAAAAGAGAGCCCACCATAGCCATCCCCTTAGCCTATTCGAAGTCGAAGAACCACTTGAATCCGTACTCGTCGAAGGCCTTCTTCTCTTCTGCCAGGTACTTCTCGGTCAGACGATCGAACTCGCCATCGGTCTTGGACTGGGCAATGAAGGCGTTCAGCTGGTCGAGCAGTTCGGTATCGCCCTTCTTCACCGCGATACCCCACGCCTCAGGGTCTTGGAAGGGAATGAACACGGCCTCGGTGGTGTCGGGGTTGGCCGCATGGTTGCGATAGATGGTCAGCTGGTCGTACAAGAAGCCATCGGCCTTGCCCTGCACTACCTCGGTGACGCAGGCGCTTTCGTCGGCCAGCCGCACAATCTCAGCGTTGGGAAGGTTTTTCGTGGCGTACACATCACCCGTAGAGCCTGTTTTCACGGCCACTTTCTTCCCCGGCTGGTTCAAGTCGTCGATGGACTGAACGCCCGATTCGGCGTTGGCCAGAATGGCCAGCTGCGCCATAGCGTAGGGATCGCTGAAGTCCACCGACTGCTTGCGCTCGTCGGTAATGGTCATGGAGCTGATGACCAGATCGGCCTGGCCCGATTGCAGCGACGGGATGAGGCCGTCCCACGCCGTGTTCTCAATACGCACGTCGTACCCGTAAGCGGCGCCGAAATCGCGAATGAAATCCACCGCCAAGCCCTCGGGGTTGCCTGCATCGTCCTTAGTCTCGAACGGCGGGTACGCAAGCTCCATGGCCACGCGCAGCGTTTTGCCGCCCTCGGCGTTGGCGGCCGAATCCGTCGCGCCTTCGCCGCCTCCCGCGCAACCGCTCAACATAACGACGAGCGCCAGACCCAACGCAGCAATCAAAACCGCCAGCCGGAAGTTGCCCGTCACACGCGTCGCCGATAGACCTGCAACGCCCTCCTTCGCGGCAGCGCACCGCACAACCCTTGCGCTGCGCTTCCCGTTTTCCCAATGCTTCATGTGCCACTCGCTTTCTCGAAATTTGCTCGCGTACTCGCGGGCAGGTCAGCCTCAGCGGACGACTCTCCGGCTAAGAAGCCGCGCCCCGTAAGGTGCAGTAACCACGCATTCACCATGGTTACCTTATACCCCAATGTTGCGTCAATGAGTCATTATGCACCATTCACCTTCGGCCAACGAAACGCCGCCAATACTCGAATCATCTTGTCAAACACGCCGACGAGGGAAACAATGAGAAGGACACCATCCGCCTCTCACAAGCGAGCTACCATGACCGATTCCCTCCACCCCCACGACACAAATGCCGAACCGCTGCACTTTCACGAGCCCACCGCCATCGAGGTGCGCGGGGCGCGGGTGCACAACCTGAAGAACATTTCGCTGGACGTGCCGCTACGCCAGCTGGTGGGCATTGCCGGCGTGTCGGGCTCGGGAAAAAGCTCGCTGGCCCTGGGCGTGCTGTACGCGGAAGGATCGCGCCGCTACCTGGAGGCCCTTTCAACCTACACGCGACGGCGCATCTCCCAGGCCGGTCGCGCCACGGTGGACGAGGTGCTGCACGTGCCGGCGGCCCTGGCCCTGCGCCAGCGCCCGGGCATTCCCGGCGTGCACTCCACCTTCGGCACGTCTACGGAGCTGCTTAACTACCTGCGACTTATGTTCTCGCGCCTGGCCAGCCACGTGTGCCCGAACGGCCACGTGAACGCCCCCACGCTCAACGTGGCGGCCGAGCTGCCCATCACCTGCTCCACCTGCGGCGTGGAATTCTACGGTCCCTCCGCCGAGGACCTGGCCTTCAACAGCGGCGGCGCCTGCCCCGAGTGCGGCGGCACCGGCGTGGTGCGCACCATTGACGAGAGCACGCTCATTGCCGACCCGACGCTCACCATCGAGGAAGGCGCCGTAGCGCCCTGGCGCAATCTCATGTGGTCGCTCATGCCCGAAGTGGCAAAGGAGATGGGTGTGCGCATCGATGTGCCCTACGAAGACCTGACCCCCGAGGAAAAGGACATTGTGCTGCACGGCCCCATGGAGAAGAAGCACATCCTGTACGTGCCGAAGAACAAGAGCCACGCGGCGGAGCTGGACTTCACCTACTACAGCGCCGTGAACACCGTGAAGAACGCCCTGGCGAAGGTGAAGGACGAGAAGGGCATGGCCCGCGTGGCGAAGTTCCTCACCGAAGACGTGTGCCCGTCCTGTCACGGCACGCGCTTGTCCGAGAAGGCGCGCTCGTCCACCATTAATGGGCAGAACTTGGCCCAGGTGACGGCGCTGTCGCTGGACGACCTGCGCGACTGGATTCCCACGGTGGCCCCGTGGCTGCCCGCGGACATGCGACCCATGTGCGACCAGATTACCACCGAAATGGCCGAGCCCATCCAGCGCCTTGAGCAACTGGGACTGGGGTATCTGACCCTCGACCGCGCCAGCGAGACGCTCTCCAACGGCGAGCGCCAGCGCGTACAGCTGACCCGCGCCGTGCGCAGCCGCACCACCGGCGTGCTCTACGTGCTGGACGAGCCCT
>CAJUFS010000032.1:0-8138 GCA_910585575.1 uncultured Adlercreutzia sp.
AGAAGGATCCCCGCGAGGTCATCATCCGCCCCGTCATCACGGAGCACAGCTACGACGCCATGGAGAACAACGTCTACACCTTCGAGGTGGCCAAGGACGCCAACAAGGTTGAGATTCGCCAGGCCGTTGAGGCTATCTTCAAGGTCAAGGTGGTCAAGGTGAACACCCTGAACGTGAAGTCCAAGCCGAAGCGCGTCCGCTACCAGGAGGGTCGCACCCGCACCTGGAAGAAGGCCATGGTTACCCTGGCCGAGGGCGAGACCATCGAGATCTTCGCTTCCTAAGCGAACTCGAGCGTTAAGCTAGCAAGCCCCCGCCTCTTACGAGGCGGGGGCTTTTTCTTGTTGACGACACAGCAGATAATTCGCTGCGATATAATAATATTTCTAACGTGAAGTGTTTTGCGGAAGCAGCAGATGGGAAGGAACGCACCATGGGAAAGGCCTTGCGAGCGCAACGGACGCGGAGGCGTTCGGGAAAGAAGCTGGTCGCCGGTGCGCTGTCGCTGCTTCTGTGCGCGGCTCTGGTTCCCACGGGTGCTTTGGCAGAGGCGGATCTGGCCTGGGCGGACGAGCCTGGTAGCTCGGACTCTGCGGGTCTGCCGAATCTTCCGGCTCTTCCGAATCTGCCGAACATCGGCGACTTCAATCCTGATGACATTCCCGGGCTGGCTGATTTCATTAACGGGCTTCGTCCGGGCGGCGGTTCGGGTGCCACGACGCCCGCCGTGCCCACGGTGCCCACACCGCCCACGGCTGCCGACCTCGAGGCCGCTTTGGCCAACGAGGTGTTCGCCCTGTACTACCGCAACGGTACAGCCGACACCTATACCCTGGTGCTACAGCGAGGCCCTCAGGCCGATCCGAAGCGCGGGACGCCTGTGGAAACGCAGACGGGCTTTATGTGCAACGAGAAAATTCCCACCAAGCATTGCGTGTGTCGCTCGTGGAGCAGCTCGCTTAACAGTAAGGTCACCAAGGTAATCGTGGAAGATGCCATGGCTCCTCACTCGACGGCCTACTGGTTCAGCGGCATGACCTCGTGCACTTCGCTTGATCTGGGGAAGCTCGATCTGTCGCAGGCCACCGATATACGGGGCATGTTCAGCGGCTGCACCAGCATGAGCACCCTCGACCTCTCGGGTTTCAATTTGGCGAAGATGCCGAAGATGGACAACCTCTTTCCCTCGCGCAGTGCGGTGCTGGCCACCATCAAGGTGCCAGCTACGGGAGATTTCTCCGGTGTGCTGCCCACGCCGAGCCCTTCGTTCTTGCCGGGTGCTACGGGCAAGTGGGTCAACGAGCGCGGCAAGGTGTTCAGTGCTGCGACCATTCCGGCCAAAACGGCGGCTACCTACCGGGCTCAGCGCGGGTATTCGCTGGCCAACGGGTATATCAAGCAGACGACGTACGAGTATGTCTACACGGGCAAGGCCATCAAGCCGTCGTTCGCGGTGCGCGTGGCCGGTCACACCTTGAAAAAGGGCACGGACTACACGCTGTCTTACAAGAAGAACAAGGCCGTAGGCCTCGCTACCTTGGTGGCCACGGGAAAAGGGAACTATTCAGGCAAGCTGACCTGCACGTTCCGTATCAATCCTCCGAACGTGAAGCGCGTGGCCGTGAAGCGCGGCAAGAAGAGCCTGACGGTCAAATGGACCAAGCGCAAGGGGCAAGCGAAGCTGGTCACGGGCTACGAGGTGCGCGTCAGCACCGACCGAGCCGCCCATAAGGTGAAGGTCTACCGCTTTGTAAAGAAGCCGAAGGCGTCTTCGGTAAAGATCATGGGTCTCAAGGCCAAGAAGACCTACTATGTCTCGGTGCGCACCTACAAGAAAACCGGTGGCCGCTCCTACTTCAGCACCTGGTCCAAGCCGAAGGCAGTAAAGACCAAATAGCGCTTGCGGCGAGGAATCCGCGAGGCCGGAAAGGTTGCGCAGGGTAGTGCGGGCTAGATAGCATTTGCCGTGAGGGGTCCACAAAGGCCGGGACGGTTGCGTGCGGTGGTGCGGGCTGGCCGGAGGCGAGACTATCAGGTTTTTCGCCTCCTAATCGAGCTCGAGTGTTAGGCTAGTGAGCCCTTGCCTCCCGTGAGGTAGGGGCTTTTTTGGTGGAGGTGGAGCATGGGGGAGGGAGGGGTGCTGACGAGGCTCATGCGACCGGTCGCCCGGGACGAACCGTACGCTTCTGTGGTCAACTAGCAGTAAAAACCCGAATTTCGTCGATTGCAAACGGTATTTTGGCCAAACGCCTATGAAAAACCTGAAAATTTGGCACCAACTAAGAGAATGGCTCCTTTGCGTGGGCTGACTGCTGCAGTAGTTCCAGGTCAGAGGTGGCTCAATTAGGAACTCGAGTAAATTGCTTTTTGCAGAATTGGGTATTTCCTAGCTGATTGCCCAAAATGGCAACATCCTCAAAGAAAAATCGGGATTTAGCCTTCGATTGACCGCTCGCCGCCATCAGGTAGCACTGCCGTCTTGAAAGCATGGGGTAGATAGACGGGATGTGCTGTCGAGCATCGGAAATGTTGCGCAACGGAATTTCGATACCTCGCTTTACCATTAGTAAAGAGCCTCTCAATAACGAGGATCTCATCTCTGGGGAAACCGAGCTGTCGCTTTATGGAGAGCAGGAAGGGAGAAGTCATGCAGGTTTTCAAAAGAATGAGTGCTTTGCTGCTGTCGGGGTTGTTGTGTGCGGCCCTTGTGCCTGTCGCATCGCTGTCGTTCGTCCAGCAGGCGTGGGCTGATGGCGCAACGGTATATGCCATGTATTACCGCACGCCGGGTACGTATAACTATACGCTCGTCATTCAAAAGGGCGATAAGGTTGACAGTCGGTATGGCACTTTCATCGAGAAGCATGATGGTGTAGTGGAGGATACGCGCTACAACTGGGGCGACGAGGAATATCCCGATTGGAGGGAGGAATGCAATTGCGGCACTTGGGGCTCGTCGCTTGATTCCAACGTTACGAAGGTGATTGTTAGGGACGCTATCGCGCCGCACGCTATTTCGTTCGGCGACTTCGCGCGGTGCATGAGCATGGATTTGGCGAAGCTGGATACGAGCAGAATGACGAACATGAGCGAAATGTTTTGGGGCTGCGATGCATTGAAGTCACTCGATTTATCGCGATTTAACACAGCGAACGTCACGGATATGGGCAATATGTTTAGAAGCTGTGACTCGCTTGAATCGGTTGCCCTTTCCTCGTTCAACACCGCTAAGGTTACCGATATGAGCGGTATGTTCGCCTACTGTGAATCCTTGAAATCGATTAATGTATCGAGCTTCAACACAGCGAACGTAACGGATATGTCGAACATGTTTTACGGATGCGATAGGCTCGCTTCGCTCGATCTCTCGAAGTTCAACATGAATCGAGTGCTCAAGATGAACAGCATGCTGCCAGACTACGGGAGCCTTGCATGGGTGAAGCTGCCTGCTTCGGCTAATTTCCGCGGCCAGCTGCCAACTCCTGAGCCGGAATACGTTGATGGCGCAGTAGGAACCTGGGTGAATTCTGCTGGAAAGGTGTTCAAGTCGAATGAAATCCCGGGCTTTAAGGCTGATACCTACAAAGCCAAGCGCGGGTACTCGATTAAGAAGGGATCTTTGATCTATCCGTCAAATAAAGCAGGTGATTGGATTTGGAATTATTCCTACACTGGTAAAGCCGTCAAGCCTAAGTTCAAGGTGGAGGTTGCCGGTAAGACGCTGGTGAAAAATCGCGACTATACCATTTCCTTTAAAAACAATGTTAAGGTTGGAACGGCGAAGGTGACCGTAAAAGGGAAGGGAAACTATTCCGGAAAACTGACTGGAGAGTTCAGTATTGTGCCACCGAAAACCTCCATTAAGAAGGTCAAGGGCGTAAAGAAGGGTATTAAGATTACCTGGAAGAAGGCGTCTAGTAAGGCAATCAAGAAGAAGCAAGTAACGGGCTATGCAATCAAAGTAAGTACCGACAAAAAGGGCGATAAAACGGTTTTGATCTCTATTCCCATGGGCAAAGGAGAATCGCTGAATGGTTACCAGCCATGGGTTAAGGGGGCGAAAAGAACTTCCGTGCGAATAACTGGTCTGAAGGCAAAGAAAAAATACTATGTGTCTGTGGCACCCTACACGATTAAGAAGGGCAGCGAATACATTGGCGCCTGGTCCAAGCCGAAAGCGGTGCGGACTAAGTAGCTTGCTCGAAAGGAACTAACGCGTAAAGGGGTCGGCGTGTGCCGGCCCCTTTACGCCTGCAGGCGGAACTTCATGACTACGGGGTTGTGGTCGGAGTAGGCGAAATTCAGGTCGAGGGTTTCGTAGTCCAGGCACTCTACGTTGTCCGAGTAGATGAAGGCGTCCATGATCCAGCGATCGTTGGTGCCGTCGTAGGGACGCCCTGCGTCGCGACAGGTGGCGGCGTCGTCGAAGGCAGCCAGACCCTCTTCATCCAGCTTGGCCTTGCAGCCCACGGTGAAGCCCTCGGGCACGCCGGCGAAGTCGTAGGGTTTCGCCCAGCTTTCCACGGCTTCCACCTGGTTGCCGTACACTTCGCCTGAAACGCCGATCATGTCGTGGTTGTAGTCGCCGCCGGCAATGACGTAGTTGCCCGCCGCGCGCTCGCGCACCATGTCCTCGTAGAGCATCGAGCGCTGGGCCGCCATGATGGACTCGTCGGCCCCGTAGGCGGAAAGATGCACGTTAAAGAGCACCAGTTCTTTGCCGTTGCTGCAGGGAATGCGGCTGATCGAGTAGCAGCGGTCCAGGTCGAGGAACTTCGAGAAGCCTTCGGAGATGGGCAGGCTGCGACGCAGCGCGTCGGTGACCGTATAGCGTGAGAAGGTGACGAGCCCGGCGCGATTGGCCCCATGGGGAGCGTAAAGCGGCCAGGCCAAAAAGGCCGAGTCGTAGTTCTGGGCAAATACCGAGGCAAAGGCGGGGAAGTCATCGCGCAGCAGGGCGTACTCATCGACGTGATGGCTACGTGTGCCGTCTACGTCCACTTCCTGCAAAAGCAAGAAAGAGGGGTTGAGCGCGTTGAGCGCCTCGGCTGATCCGTTGATGTCGTCGCGCACTACCTGCTCGCTGGCGGCCACCGAGCCCGTGCCGCCGTCCATGAAGAAGTCGAAGGCGGAATTGTAGGCGCCGAAACCCAGGTTCGCCGTGGCGATGATAAGATCGGCAGTGCTGTCAACGGCGACGGCCTCATGCAGCGCTGCACCGTTGGCGGGAGGCTCCGCTTCAAGCGGCAGCGCGTCGTCCAGGCGGTTGTAGCTGAACATGACATAGCCGACGTAGACGAGCACCGCCACAATGAGAGCAGCCACAATGCCGACGATAATCTTGAGAACCTTGCTTGCCACGGGCGTCCTTTCTCTTGCTTGCTGCTGTCATTGTACGCGAGGGCGTCAGAGGCCGGCGTTGCGAGAAAAACTTTTTGCAGTGTGAGAGGGGGTTCGCTTGACGATCCGTCAAGCCCAACAGGGCGGTTGTCACGTTGTCAAACTTAAACTAAACTCTAAGAAAAAAGCCGATCACGACGTTGTTTTGCGGATACTTCGTTGCCTGTTTTCCTCAGTTTGGTAACAGCGAACCAACGTGACGGATGCAACGGCCCCGTTCGCCGTATGGTTTCTCCATCACCTATAAAAACGCCCTTAGGGACTGCCTTGGCCGTCGGCCTTGGCTTGTGGTATTTCTCGGGTTGCTGCACGAAAGGATGGGCCATGCAAGACAATGGGAAGAGCGTTCGCGGGGTTACCACGCGAGAGGTGCTCCGGAGTAATGACACGGCCAAACGCAGCAACGAGATTGTCGTCGCCGCCCGCGAGCTCTACGAGGAGAAGGGCCTGGCCCATACCTCCATTCAGGACATCACCAACCATGTGGGCGTTACGCGCTCTCTGTTCTACCACTATTTCCAGAACAAAGAGGAAGTGACCTCGGCGGTGCTCGACCAGTACATTGCCGATTTTCTGGAAGCGCTCCAGCATTGGGATGAGGGACGTCATCAGCAAGACGTCGAAAGCTCCCTGCGCAGCATGGTGAAAATCATGCGCATGGTGCTCTTCGAGAAGAATACCTTCCGCATGGCGCTCAGCACTCAGGAAAACGCCGCGCTTTACCTGGACTTCCTCAATCGGTTTGCCGCTCATGGCGCCGAATTCATGACGAAGCACCCGGTGGACGAGGCCACGAACTACGGCCAGGACATGGATCACCTGTACGAGACGTTCTACGTGCTCATCGTGGGCATGGCGGGCTATCTGCGCACGCACCCCGATGCCGATGACGAAATGCTCATCGATATCATTACTCAGACGCTTCACATCAACCAGACCGCTTAGGCCCTGAGGCTGCATGGATCTGAAGCGGGTATTGGCCAGCGCCCCGCGCCGTCATGACGTGGGCAAGCCGCGTCCGCTTCTTACGCCCTGGGGCGAAGGCCTCGATCCCGCCTCGGTGCGCGCCGAGCACCCGCGTCCTCAGTTTGCCCGCGAGCGCTTTACCCTGCTGAATGGATGGTGGGACTACGCCATCATGCCCATGGGCGCGCGGCGCACGCTGACGCCGCCCGACTCCTTCGACGGCCGCATCCTGGTGCCTTTCTCGCCCGAGGCCCTGCTGTCCGGCGTGGGGCGTACGCTGCAGCCCGATGAGATTCTCTGGTATGTTCGCCGCGTCACGGTGGACGCCCTGCGCCCGAGCGAGCGCTGTCTCTTGCATTTCGAAGCGGTAGATTTCGCCTGCGCCTGTTGCGTCAACGGCCAGGTGGTGGGTACGCACGAAGGTGGCTACCTGCCCTTTTCCTTCGACATTACCGATGCCCTGACCCGCGGCGCGGCGTCCCGCGAGGCGGGGGAGGCCGGTGCTTTGGCGGGGGCGTACGGCTGCCAGGCCGTGGTGGCCCTGTGCGTGTGGGATCCCAGCGACACGGGGACTCAGCTGCGCGGCAAGCAAACGCTTGATCCCGGCGGCATTTGGTACTCGGCCCAAAGCGGCATTTGGCAGCCCGTGTGGCTTGAGGTGGTGCCCGAGCGCCGTATTGAGGCGTTGGCGCTGCATCCCGACCTTCGAGCGGAACAGCTGGTTCTCGATGTCGACGCCAACGATGGCGAGGGGCTGGTGCGCGTGTACGTGGCGACGCCCGAGGGAAGTCCCGTGGCATCGGCCGCTGTTCTTGCCAGAGAAGGGACGGCGCTGTGCGCGGACGACCCTTCCGCGCTGTCCTCGGCGCCCGACTCAGTTGGGCAGGGCTCCCGCGGTCGGCGGGTGCGCGTGACGGTGCCCATTCCCGAGCTGCGCCCCTGGAGTCCCGACGACCCCTATCTCTATACGGTAACCGTGCGCTTCGGTGCCGATGTAGTGCACAGCTATACGGCGTTTCGCACGGTCGAGGTGCGCTGTGATGAGGCGGGGGTGCCGCGGTTCTTTCTGAACGGGCAGCCGCTTTTGCTGCGGGGCGTGCTCGATCAGGGCTACTGGTCCGACGGCTTGATGACGGCGCCCGCGGATGAGGCGCTGGTGCATGACATCGCGGCTATGAAGGAGGCCGGCTTCAATATGCTGCGCAAGCACTTGAAGGTAGAGGCCGATCGCTGGTACTACCATTGCGACCGTTTGGGCATGCTGGTATGGCAGGACATGGTCTCTGGCGGCGGCCCGCTGAGCTCTTGGGAGACGAGCTACAAGCCTACGCTGTTTCGGCAAAGCTGGGGAAGCTACCGTGACGATACCCCCGCTCATCAGGAGAAGTTGGGAGCTGTCGATGGGCGCTATCAACACCAGTGGACTGAGGCGTGCCGAGAAACCGTGGCCCACCTGCGCAATCATCCCTCGGTGGTAACCTGGGTGCTGTTCAACGAGGCCTGGGGGCAGTTCGATGCCTTGGTGGCGGCCGAGATGGTGCACGATCTGGATCCGACGCGGCCCCTTGACAGTGTTAGCGGGTGGTACGACCAACATGGCGGCGACTTCCTCAGCGTGCACAATTACTTCCGCCCGCTTGAGGTGTATCGCGATGACCCACGGAAGCTGCAGGGCTACGCGGCAGAAAAGGGCGGCCGCGCCTTTGCCCTCTCGGAATTCGGCGGCGCGGTCTATCGCGTCGAGGGGCATAGCACCTTTGCCGAAAGCTACG
>CAJUFS010000032.1:8148-26838 GCA_910585575.1 uncultured Adlercreutzia sp.
TGCCCTCTTGGCGCGAGGCGGTGCGAGCGCAGCTGGAGACGGCGACGGCTCTGGAGGGGGCGGGTCTCAGCTGCTTTGTTTACACCCAGCTTTCCGATGTCGAGGAAGAGGTCAACGGTCTGCTAACCTATGACCGACGGGTAAACAAACTCAAGGAGGACTCCTATGGCGACGATTTCTCCGGCTGAGGAGCAGGCGCAGGCAAAGTTGGCATTGCTGAGCCAGCGGTTCCAGGAGGCTTTTGCCGGTGAGTGCGATCAGAGCCAGCGCGCCTCCTTTGCGTTCGCTTCGGCGCCCGGACGCATGGAGATTGCCGGCAACCATGTGGATCATCAGGGCGGTCGCGTCATCTCTGGAGCCATTGACGAGCGCACCTGGGGGCTGGCGGCCGAAAACGGCCTGAATCGCATTCGCGTGGTGATGGACGGCTTCGGCACCGATGTCATTGAGCTCGACGACCCTTCCTGGTTGGAGCCTCACCCGGTGGAGCGCGAGTCCTCGGCGGCGCTGGTGCGCGGCATCGTCGCCGCGTTTGTGCGGGCCGGCGGCACGGTGCGCGGCTTCGATGCGGTAACTACCTCCGATGTGCCTCCGGGGTGCGGTCTCTCCTCATCAGCCGCGTTCGAGGTGATGATGGGGGCTTTGGTAGAGGGCTTGTTTGGAACGAAGGCAGTGGCGCCAGCCGACGAGACGACGGCTGCCGCGCTCGCGCCCGATATCGAAGCGGGAAGCGATGTGGGGGCGCCCGGGGGGTTGGCCTTCCAGGGATCGGATGTGCCCCTTGACGCGGTGGCTCTGGCCCTGGCCGCCGTTGAGGTGGAGCAGCGCTACTTCGGCAAGCCCTGCGGCCCCCAAGATCAGCTGGCCAGCGCCTGCGGTGGGGTGGTGACCATCGATTTCGCCCCCTCGACGCCCGAGGTGACGGCGCTTGAGCTGGACGCAGCGGCCCATGGCTATGCCACGGTGCTCATCGACAGCCGCCACGACCACTCGCTGCACCAGGACGAGTTCTCGGCCATTCCCGCAGATATGCGCATGGTGGCGAACATGCTGGGCGTCACGCGCCTGGGCGACACGACGGCTGAGGCGCTGCTTGACCAGTGGGCGGCGGTGCGTGCGCAACTGGGCGACCGTCGGGCCATGCGCGCGCTGCATTACTTCGACGAAGTGGAGCGCGTCAACGCCCAGCGGGCGGCTTTGGAGGCCGGGGATTTCTCGCTCTTCCTGAAGAACGTGCGGCTTTCCGGGGCCTCGTCGGCCCAGTTCCTTCAGAACGTCTCGCTGCGCGATCCGGGCTCTGAGACACGTCAGCCGGCCATGGTCATTCAGAGTCTGTGCGCCCACCTGCTGGAAGAGAAGGGCGCCTGGCGCATCCACGGCGGCGGTTTTGGTGGCTCGGTACTGGCCTTCGTGCCACTCGGCGAGGTGGATGCGTTCGTGTCGACCATGAATCGTCTGCTGGGCTATGAGGCCTGCCAAGCGGTGGCCGTCGGCGGCACGGGTGTGTGGGCGGTGCGCGGGTTGTGCGCATGAGCGCCAAGGACGCCGCCCCCGTCTTGGGTGCAAACCCGCCGGAAGCGTGGCGCGAAAATCCGCAGTGGAAGGCGGAGACGCCGGCCGGTGTGCTCGACATTACTATCAATTTGGCGAAGCCCGAGAAGGACCCGCGGGCCATTGCCGCGGCGGCCCGTGATGGCGCTTGCGTGGAAGAAGGCGACAGCGCCCTTGGGCAGAAGGGGCCATCCGAGGGTGGCTCATCGGCTCGGGGAGGGGAGTGCGGTCGAGGGCAAAAGCTCGAAGCTTGTGATTTGTGCTGGGCGCCTCCCGCGGCTGACGCCCCGGCTCATCTGCGTCGCGGCGGCGAGCCAGTGGGTCTTGTCACGCTGCAGGAAGAACGCTGGGCCTGGTGGTACTCACCCTACGGCTATTTCCCCGAGCACCTGATTGTGGCGGCGCCGGAGCATCGACCCATGAGTATCGAGCCCGCAACAGTCGATCGGTTGCTCGATTTCATCGATGCCTATCCCGCGTACTTCATCGGATCCAACGCCGATCTGCCCATTGTGGGTGGGTCTCTTTTGAGCCACGATCACTTCCAGGGCGGCCGCTACCGCTTTCCCCTGATGGACGCGCCCCTTGAGCGTATCGTGATGCTGAAGGATGCCCCGGGCGTCCAGGCCGCCATCGTGCGCTGGCCCTCCTCGGTCATGCGCCTGCGGAGCACCGATCGGGAGGCGCTTAGCTGCGCGGCGGCACGCATCATGACGGTTTGGCGTGGGCACAACGATGAAGCCTGCGGGATTTGGGCCGCCACCGACGCCCAGGGGCGCCTTGCGGCCATGGGCGAGAGAGGCGCTTCTTCGACCGAGGGATCCGCTTGCGTTTCCACTATCAGTGGGGTTGGTACCGTTACGCCTCACAACACCCTGAACCCCATCGTCTGGCGCGAGGGCGACGACTACGTGCTGGACCTGGTACTACGCAACAACCGCACCACGGCCGAGCGCCCCTACGGGCTCTTCCATCCCGACGAGTCTCTCTTCCATATCAAGAAGGAAAACATCGGGCTGATCGAGATCATGGGTCGTGCCATCCTGCCCGCTCGTCTGGCTCAAGAACTGCCCGGTGTGAAGGATGAGGCCAGCCAAGGGTTCTACCAGGTGCTTTGCGCCACAGGCGTGTTCAAGCAGAACGAAGCCGGCCGCGTCGGGTGGGATCGCTTCTTGGCGGCTTTAGGGGCGGAGCGCTAGCGACGAGCTGGAATGTCGGCGGGGCAGAGGTGCTGAGAATTGACTGCGAATCGCTGGTAAAAGTCCTTGGGGGGCGGATGCGGCGTGCTACGATAGCTCGTTCTCGTCGATAAGGTCGAGCAGCTCTTCGCGCGAGGAGACGCCCAGCTTCCCGTAAATGTGGCGCACGTGGGTGCGCACGGTGTTCTCCGACACGAACAGCTTCTTGGCGATGTAGCCATGGTTGTAGCCGCGCCCCAGATAAAAGAGCACTTCCTTCTCACGGGGCGAAATGCCGTACTCCTCGGCCAGCTCTTCGCAGCGCCGGTGAATGAAGCTGCGGGTATCGGTTTCCGCCGGCGGCTCGGTGCGGTTTTCGCGCTCTTCCTTGGAGCTACGGGCGAAATAGAGCGCAATGAGCGCCAAATAGAAGGCGAAAAGCACCAGGCAAAGCGTTCTTCCCATGGTTCCCAGATCCAGAATGGCGAAAGCTCCAGCGACGAAGCAGATGCCGAACAGGACAAAGGCTCCCGAGAACACTAAGGAGGGCGCGGCAGGCAGGGTGCGGCACAGGCTCGCCATGCTGCACCAAACGCTCAGCCCTACCACGGCGAAGCTTGCCGAGGAAAGCACGCTGGTGACAGGTTGCAAGGCGGGAAGATTTTCCGAAATGACGGGAATGACCAGCAGGAGTGCAACGGCCAGGGGAAAGACCGCCTGGTTGAAGAAGCGCAAGGGAGACGTGCCCCGGTTGCGCAGCACCACCACGGCCACGGCCGCCGCCATAAGCACCGGCCCGCTCATGGAGGCCAGAAGGTTGCCGGGAAGCACTTGCTTCGCCTGCTCTTCGGAGACGATGGGGTCCCAGATCAGGCCGAAGATGAAGCAGCTCAGGCAGGCGCCGACTACCGGCATCCAAAGGGCGCCCCCAATGCTTTTGAGCATCGTGAGTCGTTCGCGGGAAGTCGCCGCGCCTTCCGAGAGGGAGACTTCTTCTGAAAGAAGAGATGCCTGTGACAGGGAGACCCAGAGCAGGACGGCGCTTGCCGCCACGGCTGCGGCAATGATGCCCAAGCCGCCGACGGTGGGGCCGGCAGCGTTTTGCAAGCCGTGCACAAAGCTTGCCACCACCAAAGAGGCAGCTCCGTTGGGTAGCAGGCTTTCTGGCTCCATACGCCCGTACACAGCGCCCCACTGGACGGCGAGGGCGAAAGCGCCGACGCCGAATCCCGCGCTTTGCAAGCACAGGGCCGCCAGCGGCAGGGAGGGGGCAAAGCCGTACAACGAGGCAAGACCGACAAGTCCCGCAAAGCAAAGGCAAACCCCTACAGCAATGACGATGCGGTTGTGGCGTTTGGCGTTCTGAGAAAAAAGCGAGAATCCCAACAAGGCAGCGGCGGTGATGACGCCGCCAACGGCAATGGAAAGCAGCACGGCGAAGAGCGCTTCCTGTTGCGAAGCCGTGTCGAAGCGGATAAAGCGAATGGCGCAGAGGAATGCGCCGAATAAAATTCCCGCGCCCCAGCTGAATGGAACCAGGCGCACGCCCCCTTGGGGCGCCTGGGGCACCTGTGTTTCTCCCTCGCTCATAGCCCCTCCCAAGGATGCGAGTAATACCTGGTCATTGCCGCAAATCACCAGTTTCAGTGATAAACGTTGTCGCAGGTGAAAGCCGCTTTTCGCTCAAATCATCTCTTTCAGCGATGGGCAAGAACCTCCGACCTCTCTATTCTAGCCAACCGTAATCCGCTTGCCTCGAGAAATTTGCAACACGACTCCGAGGACCGCGCATTCGTGCAACGCCGGCAGCGTTGTTGGAAACGCAGGGGGAGCGGGAGCAAGAGACCTTCAGAGCTTGAAAGGGAGAGGGTATGAAGGAGAACAAGAAACAGGGTTATTCGCGTCGCGACTTTCTGAAGGGCGCCGCAGCGGGCACGATGTCCATCGCCGCCCTGGGCGCTTTGGCCGGCTGCGCTCCGCAGGGCGCTGCCGATGCCGCTGGCGAGCCCATGGCCGCCACGGGCGAGACCGCCTCGGCCAAGAGCTACGACGTGATGAGCCAGCTGTCCACGTTCAATCGTGGCGAGGATGCTGCCAAGGTGGCCGCTGCCACCCCCGAGGAGTACATCATCTCCAAGGGCGACGGCGTGCTGTCCGCCGGCGGCGGCTGCGATCCTCTGGGCATCACCCCCGAGGACTTCATGCAGAACGTGCCGGCGTGGCTCGGCGAGGCCCCGCAGATCAGCGATGTGGCCGACACCGAGAGCTGCGACGTGCTGGTGGTGGGTGCGGGCAATGCCGGCACCGTGGCGGCCCTGCGCTGCCAGGAGGCTGGCAAGAACGTCATTCTGGCCGAGATGCAGACCTATGACGAGTACGACGAGTACGCTTGCGACATGGCCTGCTACAACTCCAAGCTGTTCCTGGACAAGGGTACCCCGGAGATCGACACCATGGACGTGTTCAACGAGTACATGCGCCTGTCTCGCGGCCATGCCCATCAGCAGCTGGTGCGCGACTACGCTACGCGCTCCGGCGAGATGCTCGACTGGATGTGCGGCTACATTCCCGCCGAGTACATTGAGAAGTACGCCAAGACGTCCAACTACAAGGGCAACAAGAACTTCAACGGCAACTGCTGCGGCCAGATGTCCTGGCCGGCCATGACCCAGTGGCGTGACGAGGAGACCAACATCAACATGTGGCCCTTCGTCATCCGCTCGGTGCATAGCTCCTTCGAGCAGGCCGGTGGCCAGATTCGCTGGGGTTACCAGGGCATCGTCCTGGTGAAGGACGGCGACGCCGTGACGGGCGCCATCTTCCAGGACGTGGACGGCGCCTACCATCAGATCGACGCCAAGGCGGTTGTCATGTGCGCCGGCGACTTCGGCGGCAACCCCGACATGCGTCTTGACCTGTCCGATCAGATGCGCAACTTGGCCTGGTCCTACGGTCTGGATCGTACCGACGTGGCCACCATCGGCGGCATGGGCCGCGACGGCTCCGGCATCAAGATGTGCCTGTGGGCCGGCGCTACCATGGAGGGCGGCCCCCGTGCCGGCCAGGCCGCTGGCATCAACGGCGTGCCCGGCTTCGCCTTCGGCGGCAACTGGCCCTGCTTCGGCAACGACGGCAAGCGCTTCATGAACGAGAACGTGGTGAAGCACGGCTCCAACGGCTACCTGGACATGCTGCCCGAGGGCTTCCTCATGGCCAACGTGACGGACGCCAACTGGGAGACGTACTTGAGCTACCAGGGCTTCGGTCATGAGACCATGGACCGCTCTTCCGACTACATGGTGGAAGAGGTGCGCGGCAACATGGACGCCTACACCACGGGCCCCGATGGCTTCGACGTGCGCGCCTTCTCGCGCTTCGGCAAGGAGTACTCCAAGGTGTACGCCGCCGAGACTCTCGACGAGCTGGCCGACATCATCGGCTACACCGGCGAGGCCAAGACGAACTTCCTGGCCGAGGTGGAGCGCTACAACGAGCTGTGCGACAAGGGTCACGACGATGATTGGGGCTGCGATCCGCAGAGCCTGTTCCCCATCAAGAAGGCTCCCTTCTTCGCCAGCTTCGGCACCACGGGCGGCAACCCCTCCGGCGGTCTGTGCCAGCATGCGGCCGTGTGCACCGACGGCGGTTACCGTGTGCTGACCGGCGCCAAGCAGCCCATTGCCGGCCTGTACGCCGCGGGCAACAACTGCGGTCAGCGCTACGGCATCCAGTACGCCACGCCGACGGCGGGCAACAGCTGCGGCAGCGCGCTGACCTCTGGTTTCTGCGCCGCTGACAGCGTCATCGCCGACCTGGCCTAAAGCAACAATCCGGGGCCGATGGGCATCCCCCTCCCTCCCATGGGTGTATCATCGGCTCAAGTTCACGGCGGCTGCCCTCGGGCGGCCGCCTCTCTTTCGGAAGGAGAATCATGGCCGACCAGAAGGACGCCATCGTGACCATCGCGGTGCCCCTGTGCGTGAACGACGACACGCTGGCGCGCGAGGGCATGCTGCTCGGGTGGGACAGTGCGCGGGCAGCCCGCTACAGCGAGGCCGTGGTTCGGGAAATTCGCGCGAACGCCGGCCAGTTCGATGACTGCGTGGTACGGGCGGTGCGTCTGGGCGGCGGGGTGGCCTCCAATGCGGGCCGCGGCATTGCCGACATCATGCGCGCCCTGCGGGAGTCGCTGCCGCTGGCCGAGGACGTGGCGGTGACCATGGAGTCCTCCATTGCTAACATCAGCGGCGCCACCTTCCCGTTCTTCCGCCGGGCAGGTATCAACCGCTTCGATTTCGAGATGTTCTCGCTCAACTCCGCCAACTTCACCGAACTCAATAGCGTGGACAACTTGGCGGATTATCCGCTGGTGTGCGACCACTTCCTGCACGCTTATGCGAGTCGCTCGCTTGGGGTGGTGCTGGCCTACGGCTACGAGCCGGTGCGCGAGGCCGATGCGGTTACCCAGCAGCGCCGCAGTGCCTTGGCGGCGGCTGGCGAAAATGTGGCTCACGTGCGCTTGGTGCCCGTGGAGGGTGCGCGCAAGGCCGAACCAGCAGAGGCAGAGCGCCAGCGGGCAGCTATGGCGGAGGCGCTGGAGAGCCAGGGTTTCGTGGAGTATGCCCCGGGCGCGTTTGCGCGGCCCGGCGAGGAGGATTGCTTCACCGTGCTGGAGCGCAACGGATGCGAGTCCATCGGCTTCGGGCTGGGCGCCATCACGCGCTTCGACGGGGTCGAGAGCCGCAACACCGCCGATCTGACTACCTATCTCGATCATGCGGACAACTTCGCCCTGATCACCGAGGCCGTGCAGCCGCTGGGTTAGGCGTGTGGAGCTAGCTGGTGCCTCGATGCCCCGACGCTTCGATGGGCTGGCTGCAATTTGACGGTTTTGGAACCCTCGGGGGCGAATCGGTACTCGAGACGCATGGAATGACTGGAAAACATCGATTTTGGAACCGATTTACGCAAAGAAGTTAGATGCAACGAATCGCCATCAGGCGTTATTAGTCTAGGCGGTTCGCGAAAAGGGTCGCATTAGCGCCCTTGTGTTCCAAATTCGCGCTTTCGCAGCCATTTGAGGGCGCCGCGTAGCACATTGCCGCTGCGTGTCCTGCGGTCTGCCGGGCAGCGCCGAGGCTCGCGCCCTCGCGGAAGTGGCCGACGCCCTGCAGGCGCTCGACCGCCTGCGCCCCTACGGTATCGAGGACCACGAGTTGGTGGAGGTCGATGCCTCTTAGTTGTTCTTGCTGGATGACCTCTCCGTCCGAATCTGGGCGGAGGGGCTTCCGCTCGCCTCTTCACCGTTATGCTCTTTGAGGGTGACAACGCAATATTCGAAATGACTCTTTTCGCGGATACGGCGCAGGGCTTCGACTCCGACGCTGAGGACGCTTCGGTCTGCCTCAATACCTTGCGCCTCCATAATTCGCTCGATAGCTTGCCCAGGGTCAAGCGTGTGGTAGGCGGCGAAGAGCTTCGACAGCTCCCGTGCTCCGATGACGCGGTAGATTGCCGGTGAAGACTGATTGCGGGTGTAGGCCCAGTAACGATAAAGGTAGCCCATCCAGAAGAGAACGTCAGGAGGGTATTTCACTGTTCCGTATGTACTTTCGCCGTATTCCTCCTCAAGTTCCCGGAAGAGGGATTCGGGCGAGCTTGATTCGGCAAGAAAGCTTGTCGCGTCCATGCGCTTTGCCACGTTCGAATTCATGAATCGCCGAATGAAGATGGGGGAGCTGCAAGAGGCTCGTTCGGCGGATTTTCGGAACATTTCTCCCTGTATGTTGCAGAGCATGAGCCCATCGTGGTCGATTTCCCTCATGATAGAAGCTCCTCAATGTAAAGGCCTTGATTTCGGTATTGCCGGCGAGCCACCTTGGCCTTCGCGAGCCCCGCTGCGGTGCCATGCTGTCGAACCTGCTCGTAATGCTTGCGCTCTGCCGTGGAAAGGAAGCACTGCTCAAGGATGCGCAGATGATCGAGAGAGCGCTGGGTGGCGAACACGTACTGTTTCCCCAGATTAGTGGCGGAAAGGCTGTGCTGGCACTGAAGGTCGGTGATCTCGCCGTCTATGAACAGGTCTATAGTTTCGTACATGCGGTTGTCGGCAATAGGGGCGATAAGGTAGTCGGCCTTTTCGACCCGCGATCGCACGTCCTGGACGAGGGGATGCTCGAGGTACTCGCGCAGGCGCCCCCGGTAGCTTGCCACGGCGAGCATCCAATCACGGTCAACGTTGAACTCCTCTTTGCTCAGCCCCGTCGGGTCGAAGGCAACCATGAAGAGCGACGAGTTGGGGAAATGAGTGACGAAGAGCGCAGACTGCTCGAGACTTTCGCCGCAGTAGAAACCTTGGCCAAAATCGTTGTTGGGGCGCGATGCCGTCAGACTGAGAGGCCCCTGGATCCCCGATTTCGACCCATGGAAGAGGACGGTTGCCCCGGTTCTTTCGAGTTCTTCCTTGTAAAGCTGCGCCTTGATCTCGTTGAGGGGAACGTCATGGGAAAACGCGTATCCGTAGAATGCGTCGAGCGCTGCCTGCCGGGGGTTGGCGTTCTCGCTCATCCAATGGTCGAGTGTGGGCCGAGAAATGCCCAGTTGGCGAGCGAGGCCACTTTTGCTCAGGGCGAGAAGCTCAAGGACGAGCGCGATATCCTCTTGAATACGGAACTCCATGCCTCTACCCCTTTAAACTTCTATGTAAAAAACTTTACATAGAAGTTTACCACCGAGGAAGGTGCCTTGTCGATACCGATTGCCGTAGGGGGAGTGTTGGGCAACCTGCTGACACGGAAGTGCTTTTCTTACTCATGCCCCAAAGGCATGAAGAACTATAGAAAAGCGGTATTGGAGCTTTCTTTCTATGCTCTCGATAATGGAACTATACCCCCTCCCCTCCAAAGGCGGCCTTCGGGCCGCCTTTCCTGTAGCGAAAGGACTTGCATTTATGGCTCAGCTTGAAACGACCCCCATCTGGGACAAGGTGTTTCCCCAAAGCGACAAGGTCGACCATGAGAAGGTGACCTTCCGCAATCGCTACGGCATCGAGCTTGCCGCCGACCTGTACAAGCCCAAGGGTGCGGAAGGCCCGCTAGCCGCCATTGCCGTGTCCGGCCCCTTCGGCGCGGTGAAGGAGCAGAGCTCGGGCCTGTACGCCCAGACGCTGGCCGAGCGCGGCTTCCTCACCGTTGCGCTCGACCCTTCCTTTACCGGCGAGTCCGGCGGAAGCCCGCGCTACGTGGCTTCGCCAGATATCAACACCGAGGATTTTATGGCGGCGGTGGACTTTCTGAGCTGCCGCGACGACGTGGATGCCGAGCGCATCGGCATCCTGGGCATCTGCGGCTGGGGTGGCTTGGCGGTGAACGCCGCGTCTTGCGACCTGCGCATCAGGGCGACCGTGGCTTCCACGATGTACAACATGAGCCGCGTGAACGCCAACGGTTACTTCGATGCCGATGATAGCCCTGCGGCTCGCAACAAGAACCGCTCCGCTCTGGCGGCTCAACGCACGGCTGACTATGCGGCGGGCGATTATGTGCGCGGGGGCGGTGTGGTAGATCCGCTGCCGGAGGATGCGCCGCAGTTTGTGAAAGATTACTACGCTTACTATAAAACGCCGCGCGGTTACCATGCGCGCTCTCTGAACTCCAATGACGGGTGGAATGTGACGGGCTGCCAGACCTTTATCAACATGCCGTTGTGCGCCTATGCTGGTGAAATCGAGGCGCCGGTTCTGCTCGTTCACGGCGAGAGGGCCCATTCGCGCTACTTTAGCGAGACAACCTACGATGCGCTGAAGGCTGGGATTGCCCCGGCCAACAAGGAGCTTGTGATCGTCCCTGGTGCCAATCATACCGACCTGTATGATCAGATGGACATTATCCCCTGGGATGCCATCGCAGTCTTCTACGACAAGGCGCTTGCTCAGTAGCAGCCACGGCGGCGCGGGCGCGCGCAGGCCGAGAAGACGAGAAGGGGGCTCCCGCTTGCCGCTGGAGCCCCCTTCTCTGCGTTTTGGGGTTGAGGCCGCTTGTTGCTGGAGCGGTGTCTACGCCTTCTCTACCGTGACGGCGGTGCCGGAGGCGCTTACCATGAGCATGTTGCCCTGGCCGAGCACTTCGTAATCCACGTCTACTCCGATGATGGCGTGGGCGCCCAGGGCCGCGGCGCGCTGCTCCATTTCGGCGATGGCCTGGGTGCGGGCCTGCAGGAGCTCCTCCTCGTAGCCTTCCGAGCGGCCACCCACAATGTTGCGAATGCCGGCACCGAAGTCGCGCAGGAAGTTGATGCCAGTGATGACCTCGCCGAACACAATGCCGTAGTACCCGGTAACGCGGTAACCTTCAATAGTGGGAGTCGTGGTAGTGATCATGGGCCGGTTCCTTTCTGCTCGCTGCCTTATGCTTTTAGTTTAACGTATCGCGTTCGTGATACGCCTTGTGCGACAAATGCGATGCGGGAAGAGCCCGGGACGCGATTATGGCTGCGACCAACGAGGCCAAGCTGGCTGCTGTCGTGGATCTTCTGGCATCGCGCTGAAGGTGGTACCGCTCTAGCCCTGCCCGTTTTCGCGCTCTTTGAGCTGGCGATCGATCTCGTCTTTCACGGCGTTAACGGGCGCTTCGCCTTGGAAATAGTCGGGATCGCGCACCATGCGACGGGCCTCGAAAGCCGTAATCCCGAAATCGTAGAGGGCGTGGGCCAGGGCCACGGCGGCCAGCATGCCCGTCAGCACGTAAAACGTACCAAGGAGAAGACCGATAGTTGTTACCACCAGGTTGGCATAGAGGCAGTGGTACTGGGTGTGCATGAGGGTGAATACCACCGTCGAGGCAATGACGGCGACGATCGCCGCACCCGCGAAGCCCAGAACGGGCTCGGCCACCACCATCACTACGCCAATGACGGCGAAGCGAAAGCCCACTTCTTCGGCGCAACCCACGCCCAGCATAAGGGGCGCAATTTTTCCCAGAGGTAGGCGCGCTATCTCACCGCTCAGGCCGCGGCGCACCTCGAGCACCTCTTCGCGGCCCTTTGCGGTACGCCAAGCCAGCCCCTCGGCCGCGCGATCAATACCGAACATGAGCGCGGCAAGCACGATGGCGCAGGCCATGGACCCTGGCCATCCAACGGCAAGTCCGTCGGCCCACGCCGCGGCCCAGCCGTTGGTGACGGCCTGCCACAGACCTTCGCCGCGCAGGCAGCACAGCACGATGGTGCAGATGATGGCAGCCACCGTGGTTGCGAGCACCGATCCGACTAGAACTTGCGTCAGGCGTTCTTCCTCTTCCTGGGGAAGAGGAAACTTCTCGCGAGCTTTGGCGAAGACATCCATAGGGACTCCCGGTTTGGACGGACGGCAGGGTGCGCGGTTGCGCCAAGTCCCTAGTGTACGCCCGATCTCCATCTTCGCTCACAGATTTTGGTCTGAAATGTACGGTTTAGCATGCGAAACCGTACCTTTCGGCACACTCTGAGATGGGCACGCGGAGTTTTCCCAGGTGAGTTTTGATCGATAAGCAGATCGGCAAGCGAAATCCTGCTAAAGCGTTGTTTTCAGGACAAAAATGCTCGGCGACGATTTGCTCGACGGTGTTTTGACAGGGTGGCTTCGGGCTTTTGGCTAGCCCTTCAGCAGCCTTTCCGCCACTGGTTGCTAGCAGTTGCCGGTGTAAATGTTTTCCAAATAGCGTCGCGCGACGTTTGCCAAGCGATGGACGTCGGCCACGGGGGTGGCGGGGCGGTCGGTCAGGCGGTGACAGGGGAAGAAGCGCGTCAGGTGATAGGGGATGGTCGGATCCAGCGAGGCGAGCCACTGAGCGGCTGCGGCAATTTCCTGCTCGCTGTCGTTTTTGCCGGGTATGACAAGGGTGGTGACTTCCAGATGACAGGTAGGCGCGGCGGCCAGGGTGGCAATGGTGTGCTTGACCGTTTCCAGGTTGCCGCCGACGAAGTCGTAGAACTCCGGGGTGAATCCCTTGAGGTCGATGTTGGCCGCATCGATAAGGGGTAGCAGCTCGGCCAAGGGCTCAGGGTTCACGAAGCCATTGGACACCAGGATGTTCACCAGGCCGCGCTGATGGGCCAAGTATCCCGTATCGCGTACGAACTCGTAGCCGATAAGGGGCTCGTTGTAGGTGAAGGCAACGCCGATATTGCCCTGGTCGCGCGCGGATTCGGCCAGCTCTACCAGTTCGGTGGGCTGCACTTCTTTCCAGGGCACGTCCTTTGGCCCGGCGCAGGCGATGGAGGCGTTCTGACAGAACGGGCAGCGAAGGTTGCAGCCGTAGGAGCCCACGGACAGCACCAAGGCTCCCGGATGAAACTGTGCCAGCGGCTTTTTCTCAATGGGGTCGAGGGCCAGCGACGTCAGGCGTCCGTAGTTGTCGTCCACGACGCGACCGTCCAGGGCGCGGCGTCCGCGGCAGAGCCCCCATTGCCCTTCGGCGAGCGTGCAGGCGTGCGGGCAGACGGGACAGGTGACGCGACCGTCAATGGAGGGCATGCCGACTATCGGATGCTCATTCATGGCGCGGCTCGCCTCCAGCGGTGTGGCGCACCACTTCGAAGCGTTCCAGCTTGGCGTTCTCGTTCGGACGCATGCCGGCTTTCTGTTTGGCAATGGCAATCTGGTCCATGACCGTGTCGACGCCCTCCAGATCGGGCAGCAAAAGCCCACGTTTAAAGCCATGGCTTACGATGACGCCATAGCGCTTCGGATCCAGCTGCTCCAGCGAATCGACGGGCTCGGGTTCGCCCAGCACATCCACCGAATAGGACAGGTGGTCCAGCTCATCGGGGCGCACGGCGGGGAAACGCGGGTCTTGAGTAGCGGCCGCTACGCCGTTCATGATGATTTCCTCGGCCAGGGAGGCACGGGTGGGGGCAATGGTGCCGATGCAGCCGCGCAAGTTGCCGAACTCATGCAGGCTCACGAAGGCGCCGGCGCGGCGGTGGGTCAGCTCGGGCGGCAGGTTAGCGGGAACTGGCAGCACGCGACCGTCGCGTACGATGGACTCGACGCTGGCGCGGGCCAGCGCCACGAGGGGGTCAATGTCGCGGCCGTGCTCTTCCTCTTCCCGTATTTCTGTAGCAGCTTCGGCTTCGGTGCTGGTAGGGGCCTTCTCCACCTCGAAGGCCGCCACGCCGTAGCCCACGCCGAAGGGGCCTTCGTAGCTCAGCAGCTCGGCGGTATAGGGCAGCCCCTCCAGGGCGCCGGCCATGATCTCGAAGGAGCGCAGACCGCACTCGGCGGCGCCGTCGCACAGCTCTTCGTTCAGATTGAACAGCTCTTGGAGGCGTCCTTGGCGGAAGATGTCGGCAATGGCCTGATCGAATTGCGGACCCTCGGGCGCGAAGCCGTAGGGGCCGTCAGCCTTGAGCTTGTGGGAAAGATCGCCGCTGGCGATAAGCACGCAGCGCGTGTCCAGGGCATCAGCCGCCTGGGCAATGGCCTGGCCGAGGAAGCGGTGGTCGGCGTCGCTCAGGCCTGAGAGGCCAATGCGCACCACGGGCACGGCGGTCAGGTCCACGGTCTGGGCCAAGAAATGCAGGGGGACAAAGGTGGCATGATCGAGCTCCTCCATGCCCTGGGGCGCGCCGGCGCTGGGAATGGAGCGATGGCGCAAACGCGCGGCGACGGCGTCGGCGAAGGGCCGATCGGTGCGCACCGTGATGCGCTCCTGGGGTTGGCCGAAGGCGGCCATCGAGCCGTGCTCCTCGGGGGTGTCGGCAATGAAGAAGCCGTCGCGGTAGAGCGGTGCGTGCGGAGAGGTGATGACGATGACCTGCGGTTGATGGGCGGCGACGCGTCGGGCCACTTCCTGATAGGCGGCGATAGTGTCGGCGATGGCGGCTTCTTGGCCGCGGCCCACCGCGGGCACAATGAGGGGCGGATGGGGGACGGCGTAGGCGGCAAGCAGGCTCATGGGATCATCTTCCTTTGCATGACCAGGCAGGTAGGCAATGGTTCCATGGTGCACCGAGTAAGGTGCCGTTGCGGCGTTGGTCGGGGAAGTGTCACAAGATTGTTGGCGCTGCACTGCCCGAGCGTAGCCCCGTTTCGTCCGCAACCCAATGGACGGGCTGATCGAAGGACTCAACAGCGCCCAGAGCACGCAAGTCGGAAACACGCTGAGCGGTGCGAGTCAATCCCAGGCTTGTGCCCGGGAAGGAAGCGAGGAAGCGATCGTAATAACCGCCGCCATAACCAAGACGGTAGCCGGCATCGTCGAACAGCAGTCCAGGCACGAGCGCCAGTGCACGTGAGTCGGCCGTCCGGGGATCGATGAGCGTTGCGGGGTTGTTCGGCGGCTCCAGGATGCCTCCATAGCCAGGGGCGAGGTCGGACAGGGAGGTGATGAGATGCCAGGTCATGAGGCCGGTACCCGGCAGGCAGCGAGGAAGGGCCACCTCCTTATCCTGGCGCAGCGCCTCTTCGATGAGGGTATGGGTTTCCACTTCGCTTCCGAAGGAGCAGTAGGCGAGGATCAGTGGGGCGCGAGAGAAGAGGCTGCTCTCCATGACGGCCTGGGCCATGGCGTGGTCGGCGGTTTTGCGGGTTGCGGGATCGAGGCTTTCGCGCAGCGCCTGCGCTTGTTGGCGCAGCGGCATTTTGCCGTCGGTTGTGAGGTGTGCGCGGTTCATGATGCTCCTAAGGTAAAACGTTGCCGTCTGCCCTTCAGCCGGTAGGGTATCGTCGGCGCCAAGGAAGCCCGCAGGGAAGGGGCGGCGCCAGCCTCGGTACCCAAGAAGACTAAAGGGCGGCGCAGCGCCAGCCTCGGCGCCAAGGGGATCGGGCGGCGAGTTGCTAGCTTCAGCATAGCAGGCGTTTCCACTTGCGGGGCTGTCACCTTGTCTGTGGGTCGCTTCTGGTCAATTGGCGGCCGTTTTCCATCGAGCGGACGGATGACGGCCGCAAAATCGTTCTTTTGCGGCTGCAGATCCGGCTGGCAACGGTTGGGGAAACACTTGCTCTCGGTGTTTTGACGAATGGCCTGGTGGCCAGGGATGTCGTCCGGTTGGGCGCACAATGGCCATGGTACGTGCACTTCAAAAGAAAGGATGTGCCATGATTGAGCAATTAAGTGAAAGCGACTTTTCCCAGAAAGTTATCGACGCGCCGGGCAAAGTGCTGGTGGAGTTCTTCGCCACGTGGTGTCCCCATTGCCAGCGCATGATGCCGGTTATCGGCTTGGTGGCCGATCGCCTCGAGGGCGAGGTGCCCGTCTATCAAGTGGATATCGACAAGTGCCCTCAGCTGGCCCAGAAGTACGCCTCCAATGGCGTGCCCACCTTCTTGCTCTTTGAGGATGGCGCGGTGAAAAAGACCCTGGTGGGCGAGCAGTCCGAGCAGCATCTGCAGCAGCTGGCTGCCTAAGGGGCCCTGAATAGCGGGACGCCGCTGCGCCGCGTCGCGTATAGCGCGGTGCTTTGCGCCGATCGCGGTTTGGGCGACGGTCCTTTATGGTTGATGGAAGTGCTGGATATTCGGCGCTTTGTCCTTCCGGGGACAGGCGGCCCCTTCTTCGGAAGGGGCCGCCTGTCGTTCTGTCAAAAGTCTTCTTGACTTGGAGTTGGCTCTAATTATTACTATCATGATCAGAGACTACTGAGAGGAGACTCCATGACTGCACCGTTCGAGGGCGTCGGCAAGCTTGGCTTCGGTGCCATGCGCCTTCCCCTGACCGACCCCGATGACGTAACGGCTATCGACATCGAGCAGGTCAAAGCCATGATCGATGAGTTCATCGCCCAGGGCGGCACCTATGTGGATACCGCCTTCGTGTACCACAACGGCCACTCGGAAGGCGCGCTGCGCCAGGCGCTGGTGGAGCGCTACCCGCGTGAGGCCTTCACCGTGGCCACCAAGTGCCTGGCCTGGGCCTGCCCCAGCAAGGAAGAGGCGCAGGCCTGCCTGCCCACTTCGCTGGAGCGTCTGGGCGTCGACTACATCGACTACTACCTGCTGCACAACGTGGGCGGCCCCCGCACAGCCAAGTTCGATGAGTACGACATGTGGAACTTCGTGGCGAAGGCCAAGGCCGACGGGCTCATTCGCTACGCGGGCTTCTCTATCCACGACGGCGCCGATGCGCTCGACGAGATTCTGACGGCCCACCCCGAGATGGACTTCGCGCAGGTGCAGGTGAATTACTTGGATTGGGACGATCCCGTGGTGCAGTCCCGGCGTCTGCTAGAAGCGGCGGCCAAGCACGGCGTCCCCGCCATCATCATGGAGCCCGTGCGCGGCGGCCGCTTGGCGAATCTGCCCGAGCGCGGTGCCGAGGTGCTTCGTGCCGCAAACCCCGAGGCCAGCCAGGCTTCTTGGGCCTATCGCTTCTGTCTCGAGCAGCCGAACGTGCTGACCGTGCTGGCCGGGGCCTCCACACTCGAGCAGATGCAGGACAACATGCGCACCTTCCAGACCCACAAACCCTTCACCGCTGCCGAACGCGAGGCCATCGACGGCGCCATCGCTGCCCTGCGCTCGGTGGACCTCATCCCCTGCACCAACTGCGGGTACTGCGTGAAGGACTGCCCCGAGGGCGTGAAGATTCCGGAAATTATGGGCATGCTGAACTTGGAGCGCACCACCGAGGACCGCGCTGTGACTGGAGTTCAGACGTGTGCTCTTCCGATCTGGACCGCGCTTTCGTGAAGAACCAGTACAGCTGGCAGGCCACGGGCGGCCGCGCCTCCCAGTGCATTCAGTGCGGCGCCTGTGAGGCCATGTGCCCCCAGTCCATCGGCATCATCGACCACTTGGTAGAGGCTGTGGAGCACTACGAGGACTAAAGGGGCTTCACCTCTCGGCTCTATCGACCGCAGAAGCTTCGGGCCATTCTTCGGAGCGGCCCGCTAGCGCATGAGGTGCTCTACGCCGTGGCACGTGAGGTCGCTTAGCAGCTGGGCCGCAGTACTTTCAGGAACCGTCTTGCCCTCGCGTACCCATTGGCGGTAGAAGTCCAGGGCGGTATTGCGGATGAAGCTCTTCACCAGCTCTTCCTGATCGGATGGCATCCAGTCGAAGGGATTGCCCACGGATTTGTAGCGGTTCATCTGGGTGCGGTAGATACGCTCGCCAAAGTCATACAAGCCCGGCGCGCAGATGAGCCGCTCCACAATGGAGGGCTGGGACGCCAGAAACAGAAAGAAGCGCCGAGCGTGCCCGTCGATGTCATAGGGGTCATCGGCGGTGGTCTCGTGGTTCTCGAAAAAGTCGTCCATGATGCCGTTCATGATGCTGTCGTAGAACGCCTCGATGGTCTCGAAGTGCAGGTAGAACGTCTTGCGATTGATGCCCGCGCGCTCGGTCAGGGTCTTCACGGTGATGCGGTCGAGCGTGGTTTCCTCCATCAACTCATTGAATGCCTCGTGCAACGCGGCCCTCGTGCGCAACACGCGAAGGTCGGCCTTCTTCTCCACGGTTCTCACGGTTTCCCCTCCTGACAGGCTCGGATTGGCGCCTCGCGCTGGACGCGCCTCTTGCTTTTTATATTACCTCCTGCGCCGTCATTTTCTGGAACACGTAGATGCCCACATTCGAAAAAGTGCGGCATAAGCACCTTGCGGAAAAAAGTGGTTAGTGCCTTCGAACGGTGCGCTTCATACACTGCACTCATGAACAGTCCTCCTTGGGGACGGGGGACGCAAACATGAGAGAGCAGGAGGAAACCATGGAGCAAAGACTTGAGGGTACCACGCTTTCCCGTCGCGGTTTCTTGCGAGCCGCCGGGGCTTTGGGTGTGGCTGGTTTTGCGGGCGCCAGCCTGACCGCCGTGGCTGCCAGCCAAGACGCCCAGGCCGATCCCGGGGAGAACGAGACGCATGGGTTCACTTACCACAACGAGCATTGCCTGTGCAACTGCATGCTGGATTGCACTGTGCGCGACGGTCGCCTGGCCATGGTGCAGCCGCGTGAGAACGAGGACAAGCGATTCCAGAACGTGTGCCT
>CAJUFS010000033.1 GCA_910585575.1 uncultured Adlercreutzia sp.
TGCTCGTGTACTTCCTCGTGCCTTTGGGGCTGGCGGTGTGCCACGTCACCTGCGCTGTCGGCGTCATGTCGGAAAGCCTGTTCAACGCCATGGGCGTAAGCACCTTCGCCCCCATCATGCTGGCAGCCATTCTCACCCTGGTCGTCTACGGCGGCTACCTGGTAGCCACCTACTTCGCCAGCCGCGGCATTGTAAAAGGCGTCCTGCAGCAAGGGTGACGCGTTCTGACCGCGTGGGCGGCGGGGACTTCTCGCCGCCCTCTCGCGTTGCCGTTGAGTCACGAGCACGGGAAGCAGGTTCCAGAACGGCCTCTTTGGTATCGTTTGGAGCCAGCCAACTGAGCCAGCCAACCGTCTGATCTATCTCATTCTGAATGTGGGGAGCGAAAAGGTTCCAGAAACGGCCTCTTTGGTATCTTTCAAAGTGCCATAAAGAGGCCGTTCGGTTCCCTGCTTTGGCAAAAGGCCAGGTGAGCGTAGCGGCATCTGAGCGACAGGGGAACCAAACAGCCAGTTTTGGGAACCTACCGTCTTTCTTCTTTGCCTGTTTGTTCTGCTGGCCCCGCTTCGCTGCCCCCCGTGCTACTGCTGGGACAAAAGCTTGCGGGTGCGGTCGTGGGGGAAGGTGAGGATGAGGCGGGTGCCGACCCCCTCCTCGCTGGCCAGCCCCACGTGCAGCCCCATGGCGGCGCAAAGGCTGGCCACCAGGTACAGCCCCATGCCCGTGGCCGAACCGTGGGCGCGGCCCACCTCGCCCGTGAAGCCTCGTTCGAAGACGCGGGGCACGTCCTGGGCGGGAATGCCGCAGCCGTTGTCGCGCACTTCTAGCACCGTGCGGCCGCGGGGCGTGCCCGCCTCCTCTTCGCGGGCGTTAAAGTTCAACTCGGTAGCGCCGTACTTGGCTGCGTTCACGGTGAGTTGGCTGAGAATAAATACGAGCCAGGGCTCGTCGGCCAGCACGGTGAGGTGCTCCGGGATGGCGAAGCGGGGCGTGCATCCGCGCTCAATGAGGAAGCGTGCGTTGCGCTTGCAAGCTTCACGGGCGGCTTCGAGCAAGTTCACCTCGCGAATGGCGTAATCTTGGGAAAGGGAAGAGGAGCGCGCATAGTAAAGCGCCTGGTCTACCTGGGCTTCAATGCGCTCCATCTCGCGAGCCACTTTACTAGCCAGGGCGCCTCCCTCGTTGGCGGTCATGAGCTTGATTGCGGCGATGGGCGTTTTGATCTCGTGGATCCACAGCTCGATGTAGCGTCGGTAGGCTTCCTCGTCGGCCGCAAGGCCGTCCACTTCGGCGGCGGAAAGGGCCCCGACGGCGCGCCCGGTTTCGTAGGCAATGGCTCCCTCGAGAAAGGACGGCTCAGCCACCAAGGATGCGAAAACGCTGGCACGGCGCAAAGAGGCAACGAGCTGGCTGAGCTCGCGGTACCAGGCCGCTTTGCGCCGATAGTCGATGACGGCCACACCGAGACCGCACAGGGTGACAAAATCGGCGATAAGCAAGGTGCCGTGGCCCGATACGCCCAGCGTGGGCAGCATCAAAAAGAGGCCGACAAGGCACAGCGCGAAAATGACGAGGGCAAACCAGTGGTCGCGGGCATAGGCAGCCGGGGTGAACGGCGGGAGCGCCGTTTCGGGTCGATCGGCGGCAGCAGGGCTGGGCTGGCTCATACGGCGTAGCCCTGACCGCGGCGCGTGACGAGGAAGTCCTCCGGAACACCCAGCGATCCAAGCGTCTTGCGGAGTCGGTTCACGTTGACCGTCAGTGTGTTGTCGTCGATAAAAGCGTCCGATTCCCACAGCGCGCACATGATGTCGCTGCGTGATACCACGGTACCGGGGGTCTTCATGAGCGTTTGCAGAATACGCAGCTCATTGCGGGTAAGTTCAGCGGTACGGTCCTGGTAGCCGACGGTGGCGTCGCCGAGGTTGAGCGTGACGCCACGATGCTCCATGACCAGGCCCGGGGCGCCTGGGCTGGTGCGCCGCAGCAGCGCTTGGATATGGGCGAGCAGAACAGCGGGGCGATAGGGCTTCACCACGTAGTCGTCGGCGCCGAGATTCATGGCCATGACCTCGTCGAATTCGCTTTCTGAAGAAGTGAGCATGATGATGGGAACGGTGCTTTGGGCGCGCAGATCGCGGCAGATGCTGTGGCCGTCGGCGCCGGGGAGCTTGAGGTCGAGCACGATGCAGTCGGGGTGCTGCGCCAAGGCCTGGGCGGCGGCGTCGGCGAAATGCGCGGTGCAGGCGCCTACGGTGAACCCTGCAAGCTCAAGAAGATGTGCCAGTTCGTTGCGAAGGGCGGTATCGTCTTCGATCAAATAGATGCGCTGGGCCATGACGCCTCCTGGTGGTCAAAAACAAGTCGATGTTTATTGTATCGCCGTGGCGTCAAAAGCGGTCGACTGACTTGCAACCTTACGCAACCGTAAGGGCTGTCTTGCAGCGACGTCGGCGCCATTGCAAAAGCGACCCGTGAGTCAGAGGGAAGGTTCGCGGCTCGTAGTGCCCTTGACGCTTGAGGGGAAATTTCCCCATGTTGTTTTGAGGGCGCATAGCCCAACTGTGGAAGAACCCCTGTCTTGTTCAGTGTGAAGCATATTATTCAAGTTTGTAAATAAATACTATTTTATCAGGGAATATAATTATCTGTAGACAATGTGGAGGAAGGAGAAATCTGCCCCGAAGCGTTTTAAGGCTTGGGTATAGTGCCACCACGAGAGAACACAAGAAAGGATGACCTATGACCCAGGCAACCAAAACTCTGAAGCAGCTGCGCAAGGCGGCCAAGCTGACCAATCGCGCGTTTCGCAAGCAGGGTCCGAAAAGCTACAAGAAGGGCCAGGGGGCTCTTCTGAAGGTGCTCCACTGCTCGGGCGGCACTATGGCTTCGACGGAGCTGGTCGACAAGCTTGGCTACGACCGTCGCTATCTGAAAGATGTCGTGCGTAAGGCGGTGCGCGGCGGTTACGCCACCATGGAGGACGTGCCGGGCGAGCGTGCCTATACGGTGAGCATCACGGCCGAGGGGGATGCCGTTGCCGAGAAGCGCTGCGCCGCCCAGAGCGAAGTGGCCGACCGTGTCCTGTCGGCCCTTACGCCCGAAGAGGTTGAGCAGCTGAATGCGCTGACCGAAAAAATCATCGTGCAGTGCAAGGACATGGGAGCCCATGGCGCGCGCAAGCATGGACGCCGTCACGGCCACGGGAAGCGCCGCTGCCGCAAGTAGCAAGCTTGATGGGCTGACCCGTAGCCGCAGCTAACACAACGAGTTGCAAAAGAGAGCGAGCCGTGAACCAGAGGAAAGGTTCACGGCTCGTAGTGTTCTTGACGCCCGAGGGGGAAAGGGCGCCTCCGAACGAAGAGGAGAGAGAGGCCGTAGTCGAGAGGGGGGTTTCGACGAAGCGGTCTCTGTGAGTCCTATTATAGATCGCTATTATTCTAAGTCAAGAATAATTTATGAGTGGAAATAAATTTTTTCAGCACTCATAGATGATAGAGCCGAACTGAGTGATATTCCCGTGCGTAACGCGACCGTACTCTCGGGCGAAAGCGCCATCTGAAAGTAGCGAGCGCAAGGCGCGCGCGAGGTGATCGTGCGGGCATCTTTTTGCGACAACGAGATCGAGCCATTCCCGTTGGAGCGGAACAAAGGCAACGCCGTCAATCTGAGCGCCGAGGGATTCTTCGACGACGGCAACATCGGCCCGTCCTGCAGCGACGGCCTGCATGGCGGCAAGCCCGCTGGGATAGATATCCTGATAACCCTCGATGGCGGCGGGACGGGCCTCGAGAGCCAAGAGCTTTTCGTCAAGAAGTACGCGCGCGCCGCACCCAAGGGGGCGGTTCGCTAATCGCAGACCGGGTCGTAGGAGCGCGCCCCACGAGGAGATGCCTCGAGGGTTTCCCGACGCGACGGCAAAGCCTTGCGAGCGACTAACCAGGCGCAGGACCACAACGGGCACCCCGGGTGCCAACCGCTGCACGTAGGGCACGTTGTAGGTGTTGGTGCGCTGATCGTAGAGGTGGATGAGAGCGCCGTCGACGCTGCCCTCATAGAGAGCCACTAGGGCGGCGTAGCTTTCGAGGGCAGCGCGTTCAATGGGCTGCCCCTCTTGCGTGAGGCGATCTGCGATAAGGTCAAGGGCCAGGCCTTGGCCGGCAAGCACGGCAGGGGCATGGGGCTCAGGGGCTTGCGTTGCGCTCGGATCGCCTTTGCAATGGCGAAGGGGCGCGGTGAAGAGCGCCGTGGAGATAGCGCCGGAAGGGCGGCGAGAGGATGTCTCGGCTGCCGGGAGGTACGAGTGAGGGGAGGCGAGCTTTTGTGTTTCTGCGCCGGTACGCTGGCGATGGCGATAGCGTTCGACGTCGTCTAAGGTGAAAAGCAGTTTGCGCCCCATGCGATACGACGGCAGGTCCCCCGATTTCGCCAGGGCGTACACGGCATTGCGACCGATGTGCAGCAGCGCTGCTACTTCTTCAGCTTTGAGGGCCTGGTCGTTCATATATCCTCCTTTAAGGATATTATATACAATTGAGGATAGTAATGAACTGAAGGCGGTATCCTGCGGCGAATTCGTAAGAAAGAACAGCGTATTTCGGGGAGCAGGACGGAGCAGGTTCGCTCCGTCCTCTCAGGGCTCAGGGATGAATCGGGATGAAACGGGACGATGGTTGTGGAGAGCGGCCGCTACCGCCCCGGCGTCTCGTGCGGGAGCTTAAAGTGCTCCTTGCAACGAAGCGTCCGACAACCCGGACATCCCACGCTCGGCATCCCGAGCGCGACCGAAAGGAAACTACCTCATGAAAATTTCTGCTCGCAACATCCTGAAGGGCACCGTCGAGAACGTGGCCGAGGGCGCCGTCAATGGCGTTGTGGCCATCAAGGTCGGCAACGACACCGTGAAGGCCGACATCACCATGGACGCCATCCGCGACCTGGGTCTGGAGTACGGCAAGGAGTGCTTCGCCATCGTGAAGGCCACCTCCGTGATGTTCGCCACCGGCGAGGATCGCCTCACTTGCCTGTCCGCCCGCAACCAGCTGGCTGGCACCGTGGTCGAGGTGCGCGAGGGCGCGGTGAACGGCCACGTGGTCCTCGAGACCGCTGACGGCATCCGCATCAAGGGCTCCATCACCAACGAGGCCATCGAGAACCTGGGCCTGAAGGAGGGCGCGAAGGCGCTCGCCATCGTGAAGTCCACCGACGTGATGGTGGGCGTGGAGTAAATCTCCTTCACCGAGCATTGACGGCGGCCTCCTTTCGAAGGAGGCCGCCGTTTTTTGTTGCAAAAATTGCGTTTCGTTAACCGTCGGTCAGACAGTGCGGGGCGCCTGGCGAGTGAAGAAGTGGCTGGTTGGGAAGAAACCCCAGATTGCCGCAATAGTCCGGTGAGGTGCAAAACGCGCGTGGGAGCGCAAGGCCGTTCCAAATCCTCGGGACTGCTAACAAAACGTAAAATATCGAGCGAAAAGAGGCGTCAATCTTCCCGCGCGCTTCAAAAGGAAGGCGTTCCTGCAGAGAAGTAGGGTAGTATGTTCGGGGAACTAGGGGAAAAGACCGACCATGCGAGCAATGCCCTCGAATCAGTTGAACCCGCGTATCAAGAAGGTGTGGCGCATCAGCGATAGCATTTGGATTGCCATCCTGTTCCTGTGCTGCTTCACGCCGTTTGCGTTGATAGCGGTATTTGATCCTCTCGAGGCCGAATGGGCCAGCGCCGTAGCGCTCATTGTCGCCATCGTGTGTCTCGCTCTCTTCGTTTTCATTGTGGTGGTGCTTCCGCCCATTCGCTATGCGCGCTGGCGCTACGAGCTGACCGACGACTACCTGGACATTGCCCGGGGCATTTTCTGGCGCAAGCGTTTCATCATCCCGTTCATTCGCGTGCAGAACACCGACACGCGCCAAGGGCCGATCCTGCGCGCGTTCGGCCTGGCCAGCGTCACGGTGGCCACAGCTGCCGGTGAGCATGAGATCCCCGGATTGGGCATCGAAGAAGCCGACGTGCTGCGCGATCGTGCGGCCGAGCTTGCCCGCCTGGCACGAGAGGACGTGTAATGAGCGGAAGCATGAGCGACAGTCGGCGCGGAGAGGGCGAAGCCCAGGTACAGGCCCAGTCCCAGCCCCAAGGACAAGTGCAGCCCCCGGCGGCCGCTGTCTCCGGGGTCGTTCCGTTTCCGTCGCCGCCGCAAGCCCCTCTGCAAAAGCATCACGTCCACCACTCCTATATGTGGCTGGAAAGCGTACGCACGGCCTTCATCATGGCCGTCATGATTGTCATCGCGAACTTTTCTACTTTGGTGGGGCTGATGGCCGACGGCGAGCTGGACGGCTTGTCCGGCGGAGTGCTTCTGGCGCTCGTGGGCGGCGGCACGCTGTTCATCATTGTCGTAGTGGTGGCCATCGTGGTGGTCGCGCGCCTCGTAAGTTACAAGCATCTCTACTTCACTGTCGGCCCCGACGAATTCACGCTGTATAGCGGCGTGTTCAACAAGAAGCGGGTGCATGTGCCCTATCAGCGCGTGCAGTCAGTGGATCAGCGGGCGACGCTGCTGCAGCGCATCTTCGGAGTATGCACGGTGGCCATCGACACCGCCGGCGGGGCGGCGAACAAGGCCGTGGTGGTGCCCTACGTTACCAAGCAGCAGGCCGAATGGCTGCGCACCGAGCTGTACAACCACAAGAACGCCCTGATAGCGGCATCCTCGGCGGCCGCCTCCGCCGCGCCCGTGTCGGCTTCGGCAGTAACGGGAGCCGCGCCCGCAGCGGGTGCCGCCGTGCCGGCTTCTGGGCTTGCCCCCTCGGCAACGGCCCCGGGCGCGGGGGCGCCCCCTGTCGTGCCGACATCCGGCAACGTGCTCGACATTGGCGATCGGGCCTGGAACGAGGTGGGGGGCCTCTTCGCCGGCGCCCCTA
This sequence comes from uncultured Adlercreutzia sp., assembly GCA_910585575.1. Taxonomy (GTDB): domain Bacteria; phylum Actinomycetota; class Coriobacteriia; order Coriobacteriales; family Eggerthellaceae; genus Adlercreutzia. The sequence continues at coordinate 6,919 of CAJUFS010000033.1, forward strand.
TCGATACGGGTCAGGTTTCCTATGAATACGGTCTCACGAATAAGGAGCTGTTCCTCGCCGGCCTTTCGAATACAACCTCGGTGGGTCTTAGCATGGTGGGTCTTATCGCGGGAATTCTCCAGCTGGTGGGTTTTGTCTTCGACGTGTTCGGCGACACCGCCGACTCCATGGTGGAGGGCGCTCTGGCCTACGCGGGGTCGCAAGCGGCGGCTTACCTCATCGGCGGGGTGACCGTGGCGATCATCGTCATTGTGGTAGTGCTGTGGGTGCTTTCGGCCCTTGGCTCGTGCATCAGCTACGGCGGCTTCAAAGCGCGGCGTCGCGGTCAGCGCATCGAGGTGGAGTATGGGCTGCTTCAGCACACCTACCAGGGAGTTTCCGTCGATCGCGTGCAGTCGGTGGTCATCAAGCAAAGCTTCATCCGACGCCTTTTGGGCTACTGCGAGCTGTCTTTGGGCAAGATCGATGCGGCCGACGACACTGATGACGCAACGCGCAAGGGCTCGTTGGCTCAGCAGGGACTCGTCATTCACCCCTTCGTGAAAATGAACCGCGTGCCCGAGATCCTTGCGGGTCTTATTCCCGAGTTCGCCGACTTGCCGCGCGAGACGAAGCCGGTGGCTCCCGTTGCTCTGCGCCGGGCCGTGGTGCGCCGGAGCGTCCTGTACGGTGGCGGCTTCTGGCTGGGCGTGTGCATCGTGCTCGCGGCGTGGGGCCTGTCGTGGCTGGGTGCACAGGCTGAGATGGGCGCCTTGGCGCTCGACGCGGAGGAAACCTATTTAGTTGGTCTCGTGCTTACCTTCGGCAGCGGCATGGTCATCATTGGCGTCGTGCTGGCTGTCATCCTGTTCGTCGTCGACATCGTCGGCGCCGTGCTGTGGGCGCGCGAGTCGAGCTTTGCCTACAACCATCGGTTCATGCAAATAAGCAATGGCGGCTTCTCCCGCGAGACAATCAGCTTTCCGCGCCAGAAAATCCAATTCGGCTGCACACGCAGCAACCCCTTGCAGCGGCGCGCAGGCACCGATACGCTCATGGCCACCACGGCTGCCGGCTCTGGGGGCACCACCACGACGCTCATCGACGTGGCCCATGACGATGCCATGGCGTGGCTCGACTGGGTGAAGCCAGGCGGGAATGTGGTAAAGTAGCGCCCATGAATAAATCAGACGACACTTCATCCAGCAAGCCCGCCTTTCTCGACTTCTTGCGCTCGGGGCGACGCGAAAGCGTTTCCGAGGACGAAATCAAGGATATGGTGGCCGACAACGACGAGCTGCTGGAAGACGAGAAGCGCATGATCAACGATATCCTCGATTTGGGGGATATGACCGTGCGCGAAATTATGAAGCCCCGCGTAGACATGATCATGGCCGAGGACGTGGAGCCCATTCGCACGGCGTTGGACCGCATGCGCGGTACCGGGTATTCGCGCCTGCCGGTGTACCACGAGGAAGTGGACGACGTCATCGGCATTGTTTCGTACAAGGATCTCATCGGCCCCCTGCTCGACGGCCGCATGGACGGTCCCGTATCCGACTTCATGTACGAGCCCCTGTACGTGCCGGAAACCAAGAATGTGCTGGCGCTGCTCAGCGAGCTGCAAGAGGCGCGCATGCAGATGGCCATCGTGGTGGATGAGTACGGCGGCACCGACGGTCTCATCACCATGGAGGACATCGTCGAAGAGGTGGTGGGCGAAATTGCCGACGAAACCGACCGCGATCGCGATCTGGTCGTGCTGGTCGCCCCGGACCAGTGGCGCGTGGACGGTCGCCTGCCGGTGGAGGACGCTATCGAACTTGGCTGGCCGCTGGAGGAATCGGACGATTACGAGACCATCGCCGGCTGGCTTATCGACCGCCTCGACTATGTGCCCAAGGTGGGCGACGAGTTCATCGTCGACGGCTTCTCGTTCAAAATTGAGAAGATGCGCCGTTCGCGGATCTCGGTGATCCGCGTGAAGCGCCTTGATGAAGAAAGTTGTGGAGACGCCTCCACGACCGCCTAAAACCACATCGCTTTCACCTGCAGAAACGCTGAAAAAGCGGTTTGTCAAGCGAACAAAACGTGAACGTCGGCCGCTGTCTTGAGGCCGAAAGCCACCAACTAGGCTAAAATAGCCGAAGTTGAAAAACAGCATACAGCCTTATTTGGGCAGCAAACTCCACTCCACAATCCAACACGCTGCTTACCGCCCTGGCGGTTGGTTTCGTGCTGCCGAGAGAGGAAAACCTTGGTTACAAAGCGTAAACAAAATCACGGAGGAGCAGTGCTTCTTGTCGTCGCTGCTGCCTGCGTGCTTTCGCTGGTGGCCGTGGGCTTCTTCAATTTCGGTTGGGCCTCTGCAGGCTCCCACGATGTCGACGCCACCACCTTCGGTATCGAGCAGCAAAGTTCCCAGAAGGCCCCCGAGGCTTCTGATGTTTCTCCGGCCACCGTCGACGACAAGTCCGACGCGGAGGTGCTTCCCGTGCAGGATATCGCCGACAGCGCTTCCCTCGAGGTGGCCTCGTCGCGCGACGTCAGTGCCGGCGTGCAGGAAATCGCCGAGGAAGAGGAAGCCGCCCGCATTGCCGCGGAGGAAGCTGCCCGCGCCGCCGAGGAAGCGGCTATGCAGCGCGCCGCTGACAATCGCGCCCTGTACCTGAATGCCTTTGGCAGCCTGCCTGCCGGTGACGTCGATTTCTCCATCGGTGAAGAGGCCTTTATTGCCGAGTGGACCGAGCGCATCGACAACTACCTGTTCGGCAGCCCCTTAGCCGGCCATGGCGAAACCTTCGCCCGCGCCGCTTGGGAAAACGGCATCGACCCCCGCTGGTCGCCGGCTATTTCCAACACGGAAAGCACGAAGGGCCGCGTCTGCTTCAAGCAGAACAACGCCTGGGGCTGGGATCAAACCAACTGGGCCGACTGGGATCAGGCCATCAACGCCCACGTGGCAGGCTTGGCTCGGGGCTACGGCTTCACCATCAGCTATTCCTACGCGCAGCGTTACTGCCCTCCAAACTATGACAACTGGTACCGCGATACGCTAAATCAGATGACGCTCATCTAAATTAATGAGAAAATGCCGAAAGGCATTTTCTTTTATAGGGAGGATCGCGACGTCATGAGCAATGTGATTGTGGTAGGGTGCGGGCGCGTGGGCTCGCAGCTGGCCAACATGCTTTCCGATAACGGCAACAATGTCTGTTGCATTGACAAGAATGCCGACGCCTTTGCCAACCTGGGGCGCAACTTCAACGGCTCCACGGTGCAGGGCGTGGGCTTCGACGAGGACGTGCTCATTCGCGCCGGTGTCGAGGAATGCGACGTGCTGGCTGCCGTCACCCAGTTCGACAACGCTAACCTTATGTGCGCGGAGGTGGCCAACCACCTGTTCGGCGTGCCCCACGTTATCTCGCGCCTATACAACCCCGACCACGAGCGCGCTTACATGCAGCTTGGCATCGACTATGTGTGCGGTACCTCCCTGGTCGCCGAGGACGTGTTCTCGAAGATCGTCTCGGGGCATGGCTCCCATATCGACACCTTCGGCGAGTTCGAGGTGCTGCGCTTCACTCTCGATTTGTCGAGCCGCGACAACAACAAGACCATCCGCGTGTCCGAACTGGAGCGCGACCACGAAGTGCGCATCATCGCGTTCGAGCGCGCCGACGGGTCGGCTTCGTCCATTCCCACTCCCGACTCGCTGCTCTATGCCGGCGACTCGGTGCTGGCCTGCGTGCGTCACGACGTCATCGCCCAGTTCTCGCGCTATATTCTCGACTAGGAGTTCCTATGTACGTTGTTATCGCCGGCGGCGGCAAAATCGGATCCTACCTGGCCTCAATTCTGCTGAAAAGCGGAAACGACGTGGCCGTCATCGAGCAGAAGCTGGCCACGGCCGACCGCTTGTCGGTGCAGCTTGAGGGGCGTTATTTGGTCATTCACGGCGACGGCTGCGATTCCCGCTACCAAGAGGATGCGGGCATTCGCGGGGCCGACGTGTTCGTAGCCACCACGGGCCAGGACGACTCCAACCTGGTGTCGTGCGAAATTGCCCAGCGCGTCTTCCACGTGCCGCGCTGCATCGCCCGCGTGAACAACCCGAAAAACGAGCGCATCTTCCGCGAAGTGGGCATCGAGTGCGTGTCATCCACCACGCTCATCGCCAACCTTATCGAGGAAGAGGCGCTGCTTGGCTCGGTGAGCGTCGTCTCGTCGCTTAACCACGGCAATGTGGCCTTGGCCGAGGTGGTGGTGCCGTCCATGAAGCACTTCTCCAACGACGACGGCGTGCTCATCGAGGAAATCCCCCTGCCGCCCAATGCCATTATTGCCGCTGTGGCCTCAAAGGGCGATGTCGAGGTGGCCAACGAGGAAAGCCTACTGTTCCCGGGCGACAAGGCTATTGTCGTTGCCGACGAAGACGTGCTCGACGACGTGCGCCTGGCATTCAAGGGGCTCTAAGGAGAATGAGCCAGCGCGGGGAACAGACCCACGTTCTTGTAAGGCAGATTCGCCTGCGGGGAGGGCTGTGCGTTGCTGTCGCCGTGCTGACGGCGCTCTTGGCGATGGCGCTCGTGCAACCCGTGCGTGCTTGGGCGGCCGATTATCGCTGCGCCCAAGTTGATCTGGTGGCCCAGGTGGAGACCAGCGGAACGGTGACCATTGTCGACCAGCGGGTGTTCGAGTTCGCGGACGAAGAGGGCGCCTATCCCACTGACGATGCGGCGCTGGAAGACGCCCAGGAAAAAGACGCTGGCGAGAAAACGGCCGATGGAGATAAGGCGGAATCGCCCGTGGGCCAAGGCGACACGCCCGCCGACAATGCTGCGGCTACGTCGCTTGCCTCGACGGCGCCCCAGCGCCAAACCTTGAAATGGCTCTACGACGGGTTCGACGAGGACGCTGAAATCACGATCAAGCGCGTGCGCATGGCGGCCGCCGATGCCGAGGGCAATGTCGTGGGCAAATGGCGCAAGCTGAAATCCACCACGTTCGTGCTGTCGTGGCGCGGCGGGGGCGGCCCCGAAACCGAGGCCTGGTCTTTCGACAAGTATCGCTCGACGCTTTACGCCTTTATCGAGAACACCGAACCGCGCGTTGTGTTCGAGGTCACCTATACGGTGAAACACGCCGTCGTGGCCTTCGACGATGCGGCCGATTTCTCGTGGGGTTATGCGCCGCGCGATTATCCCGTCGATTTGCACAACGTTTCGGCGGAGGTCATCTTGCCCGTTCCTGCCGACGACAAGGTGGTGCCGTCCGATAACGTGCGCGCCTGGGGCCACGGCCCGGCCAACGGCACGGTGGACATCGAGAAGGACGGCACGGTCACGTTTGCCGACCCCGAAGTGCCTTCAGCTTCTTATGCCCTGGGAAGGGTCATGTTCCCTGTGGAGTGGCTTGCCAATATGCCTGATGAGGAACGCTACGCCCACCAGGGCTCGCTACAGTACGAATATACGACGCGCTACGAGGAAGGCTGGGTTGACAGCAACTCCTATCAGAAGATGACCCGGGATGGCCTGGCCGGGGCGCTCTTGGCGCTGGCGGCGCTGGCGCTTTTGGGGGGCGTCCTCGCGTTTCTTCGCTGGGGGCGCCAACGGCCCCCGCAGTTTACGGCCGACGAGAGCCGTGACATCCCCGATCCCTCGCTGCCCCCGGCCGTCATGGGGCGCCTGTGGCGGTGGAACCATGTCAGCTCAGACGACGTAGTGGCCACGCTGGCCGACATGGCCTTGCGCGGGGTAGTGGCGCTGCGGGCGGATGATTCCGAGGAGGCTGCCGTCGTCTTCGAACCGTGGCGTGAGCCGCTGCGCACCGAGGAGGAGAGCGAAGAGGCCAACCTGCAGGAGGCCGACGATGTCGAAGAGCATGCCCCGGCAACGCCCGAGGCGGCCTTGACCCTTGCTCATCGCGACGCCATGGACGAGGCGACGCTGCGCCTTCTCACCTATGTCGCCCAGGGTGGCAACAGGCTCACGGCCGAGCAGCTGGATCATTTCGCGCAGAAGAGCCCCGGCGCCTTCCTCCGGGCGGTCGACGGATGGCAGCAGGTGCTTACAGCCCAGGTGGAGCCCTATCGCTTCTTTGATCTGCGGAGCCGCCGGGCGCAGCGCGTCATGCTCGTTGGCGCGGGCGTGTTGGCGCTGGCGGGTCTTGTGGCGCTGTTTGCCCTGAACGTGCCCACGGGGCTCCTCTCCTTGGCGGCGGCGGTAGCGCTGGGGGTGTTGGCGAATTACACCATGCGGCGCTCGCCGACGGGCAACGAGATTACGGCTCATGCAAAGGCGCTGCGCAACTGGATGGCCGCCGGCGGGGCCTATGAGGAGGGCCTGACAAGCGCAGAAGTGGACGAGCTGGTGCCCTACGGGCTGCTGTTCGGCGTGCTGGGGGATTTACCGGCCACGCCCTTGGGCGCTTTTGTCGGACAATGTTCCGAGCTTTCCGAAGAAGCGCTGAGGCGCTCTTCCCGTCGAGCGGAGGTGTCGGGCTCTTCGGGGGACGCGCCGGCAGACAAGGCGGTCGAGCCCCATTGGCGTCCTTTCTGGCGACGCCCGGCTGCCCCGCGGGAAGAACCTATCGACGATGACTTTTAGGCTCAAGGTAAAGCTTGGATAACGATGGCCGGGGCATCTCGAAGTGCAAGCGACCCCTGCTATAATCGCGGAAAGAGCACGTTAGCGGCAAGGAGACCCCATGAAAGAGAAATCCCTCGTTCCCGGTAAAGACAACATCGTTTTGATCGGCATGCCCGGCGCCGGCAAGTCTACCTTGGGCATCGTCCTTGCGAAAATCCTGTGCTATAAGTTCGTCGACGCCGATCTGCTCATCCAGGAGTCGTGCGACAAGTCGTTGCAGCGCCTCATCGACACGCTGGGCCCCGACGCCTTCCTTGAAATTGAGAACCAGGTGCTCTCGGAGATGAGCTTCGAGCATTCGGTGGTGGCCACGGGCGGATCGGCCATCTACAGCGAGGCCGCCATGGCGCATCTGGGCGAAATCGGCCGCATCGTCTATCTGAAGATCAGTTTTGACGAGCTGAAGGAGCGGCTGGCTGACTTTTCCGAGCGCGGCGTGGTCATGCGCGACGGCATCGGCATGAGCCTGCGCGACCTGTACGACGAGCGTCTGCCGCTTTATGAGAAGTACGCCGACATCACCGTGGATGTGAACGACCTGTCCATTACCGCCGCCGCGCGCAAGGTGGCCCATGCGCTCAAGTAGTGCCTTCTCGTTGAGCTCTCAGCGCTTTCGCGGCCCCGCTTGAGCGGGGCCGCTCCTTTTCCCTCTCAAATAACCTGAGTCCGTCGCCGCACTTTAGCCTGCTGTAGGGTAGAATACGGGTATCTTTTTGTGCCAGTGGGGTCTGGCACTTGTACGCAGGCCACTTGTCCCTCGCGCATTCAACCCGCTCCAATGCGCAAATGACAGGTGCGCCCCTCCAGAAGGGAAGGCATCTATGGCAGACATCAACCAGATGCTCATCGACTGGACCGGCGAGATCGACACCTTTATGTACACCTACATTCTGGTGATCCTGCTGGTGGCTGTCGGCATCTACTACACCGTGCGCACGAAGGCGGTGCAGATTCGCTACATCAAGGACATGTTCACCCAGTTGACGGAGAAGAAGCACGTCGAGGGCGAGAAGTCCATCAGCTCGTTCCAGGCCCTCATGGTGTCCACCGCCTCCCGCGTGGGCACGGGCAACATCGCTGGCATCGCCACGGCCATCGCCACGGGCGGCCCGGGTGCGGTGTTCTGGATGTGGCTCATGTCCATCATCGGCGCGGCCTCGGCCTTCATCGAGTCCACCTTGGCCCAGATCTACAAGATTCGCGGCAAGGAAGGCGAGTTCCGCGGCGGTCCCGCCTACTACATCCAGCAGGGCTTGGGCGCCCGTTGGCTCGGCATCATCTTCGCCGTGGCCCTCATCCTGTGCTTCGCCTTCGGCTTCAACGGCCTGCAGGCCTTCAACATGACCTCGGCGCTGGAGTACTACATCCCCGATTACGCCACCAACGGCACGGCCATCGGCGTGGGCATCGTGCTCATCGTGTTCACCGCCTTCGTTATCTTCGGCGGTGCGAAGCGCATCTCCATTATCACCTCCATCATCGTGCCCATCATGGCCATCGCCTACATCCTGCTGGCCATCTGGACCACGGTGACCAACATCGGCGAGCTTCCCGCGGTGTTCTCGCTCATCTTCACCAATGCGTTTGACTTCCAGTCCATCGCCGGCGGTTTTGCGGGCTCGGTGGTTATGCTGGGCATCAAGCGCGGTCTGTTCTCCAATGAGGCCGGCATGGGCTCTGCGCCGAACGCCGCCGCTACGGCCTCCGTGTCGCACCCCGTGAAGCAGGGCCTGGTGCAGAGCTTGTCCGTGTACATCGACACGCTGCTCATCTGCACCTGCTCCGCTATGATGGTGCTCATCTTCTGGGTGCAGGATCCTGCTGCGGCCGCGGCCCTGAACGGCATGCCGCTCGTTCAGCTGGCGGTGAACAACTCCGTGGGTGAGGTGGGCATCCACTTCATCACCTTCGCCATCTTCGCCTTCGCGTTCTCCAGTCTCATTGGCAACTACTTCTACGCCGAGACGAATTTCCGCTACATCTTCAAGAACACGAAGTGGGGCATGGTGGTCTTCCGCGTGCTGTGCCTGGCTGCCATCTTCTACGGCTGCGTGAACAGCTTCGACTTGGCGTGGAACCTGGCCGACATCTTCATGGGCTTCATGGCCATCATCAACCTGATCGCCATCCTGTTGCTGGGCAAGTGGGCCCTGAAGGCGCTCGACGATTACTCGGCGCAGCGCAAGGCCGGCAAGGATCCCGTGTTCTTGGCCTCTAGCGTGCCCGGCATGCCGCCCTGCGAGTGCTGGACGACGGCCGATCTGCCCGATTACGGCGAGAACCCCGTCGAGGAATACATCGAAGAGGCTGCGAACTTCGACACTGAGGGTCTTAAGTAGAAACTGCCTCGTCAGCGCAACCAAGCAAGAAAACCGCCGCCCCTCGGGGCGGCGGTTTTTTGTTGGGCTGCAAACTTGGGAGTTCTCGGCATACATGGGAAACAGGAGTAGGCCGATGCGTTGTGCAGGTTTCGGGGTCCGGAACGCTGGGCTGCTGGTGCGTCGATCTTCTTAGGCCTCGCTCATCTTGCGACGCGCCCGCAGGACTGCGGCGCCGCCCGCCAGGGCGATGAGGACCAGGGAGCCGACGGCCAAGGGCGTTTCGTCGCCGCTTTGGGGGATGGTCTTCGTGCCGCTGGTGGAGCGGTAGGAGCTGGTGGGCGTCTTCGTCGAAGTTGTCGTCGTGCTGGTTTCAGCAGGACGGTCGACGGCGCGCACATCGTAGACGTCGTAGGGCTCCTTTGTTTCCTCGATGCCCTCAGCGGCAGCCAAAGCCATGAGGACAGCTGCCGAGGTGACGGGGTCGGCGTCCTTGTCGAGATCGGCGTAGCCGTCAAGCGCCTCATCGGCATGGGCCGTCAGGTAGCCAAGAGGCGTCGACTGGTTGGACGTGACCAGATCGACGGCGGGGTTGGAGCCGATGGCCACCAAGGCCGTGGTGGCGTAGGCCGTGGCCGGAACATCGCCGTCCAGGGCAAGGCCGTCGGCGGGCCAGCTGCCGTCGATGAGCTGGGCATCGTAGAGTGCTTCCGAAGCAAGGCTGATGGCGTCGGACACCGTGCCCTCGCCCAGAGCCTCGGCCATGTCCTCGTCGTCCATGTAGGGGAACAGAGCAAGGATGGCTTGAGCGGTCAGGGGCACCGAATAGGTGTCCTCAGTTTCACTGGCCCAGAAGTAGCCGTCCTCGTCCTGGGCAAGCAGGATTTGTCCGATGAGGGCCTCAACCGTGGTCGCTTTGGCGGGTTCGTAGCCGTCGTTGCCGTAGACGGGGAGCAGATAGACAGCCTCTTCAATGGTGGGGTCGGTGTCGGCGAGGAGCTTCTCCATTTCGGTGACAAGGTTGCGCGTCTTGCCTCCGATGGAAACAGCCGTGCAGTCGATGCCGCCGTCGGTGAGCATCATAATGTAGCGGCCGTACTGGCCCAGCGTCAGGCCGTCATCGCTCTTTTTCTCGTCCTTGACGAGTTTCTTGATGATGGCGTCCGTGTCGATCTTGAGGCCCTTGTCCAGCGAGTTCAGGGCAATAGCGGCGTTGACGAGGGTCGAGTCCATCTTGCTATCGGAGCCGCCTTTGACAAAGCGCGCCGTCAGCTTCTTCAAAAGCTTGGCCGTGGCCTTCTCATCGGTGGGGAAGTACTGGTTCACTGTCTCGCCCGGGGTAATCGAGGGGTCGTTCAGATCAATGCCCGGATCGTCGTCGGTCGTGGCCGTGTCAGAAGCGGTGTCCTGGCCGTCGGTGCTCGTCGCGCTATCGTCGGGCGTGCTCTCGGTGGCCGTTGCGTCTGTAGCGGCGTCGTTCGAGGTGGCGTCGGTCGCCGAATCTTCCGACGCCGAAGCAGCGGCTGGGGCTGCGGTACTGTCGGCTTGGGCGGCCGTGTCGGTGGTCTCGGCCTGCGCGGCCGGCGTGGCGGCCTCGTCAGTGGTTGGGGCCGCTTCGGCTGCGGGCACGTCAGCCGCAGTGTCGGTCTCGGCGCCCCAGGCAGGAACCATGGGCATGAGGCCGGCGCACAAAGCGACGGAGGCAAAGACGGCGAGGGCCTTTTTGCCGAGGGATGCCGTACGGGGGGCGGATGCGGGATCCGTGGCAGGGCGGGAGGGGGAGTGCGTTTGCATGATGGGAAACCTCGCTTCCTGTTCTTCTTAAGCGGCCTGTGGCGGTGGCCGCGTCTCCTGTCATGGCGAACGAGATCAGTCTACGGCCGCTTTTTTGCCGCACGAAAAAGTAAGGCGTATCCGTCATCTATCGGTTGCCGCCTCTCGTTTTTACCGTTACCTGGGCTTTAGGACGGCTGACGGTTTCTTGGGCCCCAGGCGCGAAGAAGGGAGGCTCGCAAGTATTGGGTTCGGCCACAAAAAAACGGGGCCGTCCTCTGACGGCCCCGCTGCCCTGCGAGTTGAAGCTTGTGATGAGTAAGAAGAGGCTACTTCGTCTTCTTGGTCTTGGCCACGGAGCAGTCGCCCCAGAAGGTGCTGTTGGATTCATAGGAGCCCGTGTAGTTCAGCGTCTTGTAGGACACCACGCGCTCGTCCTCCCAGCCGTCCTCGTCAGCTACGGTCTCGTACTTGTAGTCGTAGTTGCGCTGCTCGGTGGTCTTGTACTTGGTGGACACATCGGCCTTATAGGGCTGCACGGAAACTTCGTAAGTGCGCTTCTTCTGCAGGCCCGTAATCTTCACGGCCTTCTTCTTGGCGCTGACCGTAACGGTCTTTACTACCTCGTCGGCATCCTTATCGCGCACAATGACCTGGTAGCCGGTGACGCCCTTCACCTTTTTCCAAGAAACCTTCAGGGCCTTCTTGGCGGCGGTCACCTTCACGCTTTTTACCTGCTTGGGGGTAATGGAGAAGGTTTGATAGACCGTGCCCTTGTAGTTGCGCACGCCCTTGATGATCACCTGAGCCGTACCAATTTCCTTGTTGTTCTTATACTCGATGGTGACGTCGGCCTTCTTTTTCTTTACCAGCTTAGCGGCCTCTTTCTTGGACTTGCCGGTAATGTTGACGGCCTTGAGGGGGCGATAATGAGTTTCGTAGGTTTCCTTGACGATCTTCTTTTTGTCGCTGTCCCAGTACTTGTAGGTCTTCTTGCCCGTGTACTTCTCGTCGTACACGCGCACTTCCACCTTCGGCTTCACAGCCTTGCCCGTGTATACGGCAGTGTGCACAGAGTGCTCGCCATCCCACTGCTCAGCCTTGACAACCTTGGAGGTCTCGATGTCAACGCTGAAGTCTCCTTCGTGGTACAGCTTGGTGATGCTGGTCTTCCCGGCGGCGTGAGCCTGGCCCGGGGCCACCATGGCCATGGCGGGCGCGACGCACAGGGCCAGGGCGCCAGCGATAACCGCGGCGCTCATCTTCTTCATGGTAAGTTGCATAGTTCCCCTTTCGAACAATAATCCTTCTTCAACTCACCCCTTCATTCTATAGCAGCAAATTCGCAGGTCAAAAGCGATTTGCTGTCTGACTGCTGTCAAGGTTTATTCGTTACTGATAATGCGTTAATGGTGCAATGAATTTGATGCTCGGTGCGTGAAGGAGACGCGTGAGTCTTTGGGCTGGAGGATGGCGGCGCGCGGATCGTTGGGTCGCAGAGAGCGGTGCGGGTGACAAATTGTTGACAGACGGAGAATCGCCGACTTTTTTGACGAGCTGTCTACCACGGCGCTGTTTTCCCATAGTAAGATAGGGAAAACACAGGAGAAGGTTCCTGCACGCTGGGCGTTCGCGGTGAGAGAGACCGCAGGGGAATGTCGCGTGCGCAGGGAGAACGACAAGATGAGACCTACGACAACGGACATAATGCGCCGAGGTGCCCGCCGGGGCGTCGCCGTGCTGCTTGCGGTTGGCTTGGCAGCCAGCGGTTTGTTGGCCGGTTGCGCCACCTCCACCCCCGTGGCGGTACCCGCCCCTTCTGCTGAGACAAATGCTGTCATCGACGATGAGTATCCGCCCCTGAAGGAGCGCTCAGCCGAGCAAGAGGCGGCGTTGGCCGAGGAGGAACGGGCCACCGATGTCGATGAGCTGGGCTATGTGCCGGGGCAAATTGTGGTGGTGTACGAGAGCGATGCCACGGAAGCCGAGCGCGAAGAGGCCGTCGAGTCGCTCGGCGCCGAGGAGAGCGGCGAGACGGCCGAGTTCGATTCCGGGGATGTGTCCTCGGTGGCCATCGATGACGACATGACGGTGGAGACGGCAGTGCGCCAGGCCCAGGCCGAGGAGGCCGTTCAGTACGCCATGCCCAACTACGTGGTGGAGTTGTTCGACGATCCCGCAGCCGAGGCGCAAGGAGCCATCGGCTCCGATACGCGCAGCGCCGAGCAGTGGTACCTCGACTTCATCGATGCTCCCGAAGCGTGGGATCTGCTGCCACCGCGCACCAAGAACGACGAACCGGTAAAGGTGGCCGTGCTCGACACCGGCGCTTCGCTGTCCCACGCCGATTTGACGAACGTCATCGACAAGGAGACGAGCGCCGAAGTAGTGTGGACCGACAGCAGCAGCGCGGCTTCGTGGAAGGCCGCGCCGTTGCGGGGCGACGGCTATACCAACGGCGGCATGACCGTCGATGAGTTCTCGAGCCACGGCACCCATGTGTCGGGCATCATCGCCGGCGAAGCCGGCAACGGCGGTATCCTCGGCGTTGCCTCGGGTGGCACTACGGCCAATGCCAACAAGCTGGTCGACCTGGTGGTAATTGACGCCTTCTCGCTTCTGGTGGAAAGCAACGGCACGAAAAAGGCGAACGCTACGCTGCAGGATTTGGTCTTCGCGCTGCTGTACGCTCGCGATGCCGGTTGCGACATTGTGAACATGAGCCTTGGCGTGCAGACGGACAACGAGAAGGTCGCCGCCCTCTTCGAGCAGCTCTGCGCCGAGCTCACCGAGAAGAACGACATGCTCGTTATCAGCGCGGCCGGCAACAGCAACACCACCGCCACCTGCTATCCGGCGGCCTGCGATTCCGTGCTGGGTGTCATCAGCATTTCCGAGCGCAAGAGCGTCAGCTCCTCGTCGCGGACGTTCCTGAATCCCGCCTGGGGCAACGGCGGCGAGACGGTGCTGCGCTCGTACTTCTCGAACTACGGAACTTGGTGCGACATCTCGGCTCCTGGCGAGAACATTCTCAGCACCTATCTTTCCGGCGGCAAAACGAACACCTACACCATCATGCAGGGCACTTCCATGGCCTGTCCGGTGGTTACCGGGGTGGCCGCGCTGGTGCTGGCCGCCGATCCCACATTAAAGCCTGCCGAGGTGCGCCGCATTCTGTGCTCCACGGCGACGGATTTGTTCAACGAGGGCAAAGATGCGCAGACGGGCTACGGTGCCATCAACGCCCGCGCGGCGGTGGCCGCCGCCCTGGGAGAGCCCCTCGAGCCTCAGGACGTGCCGCAGCTCATCGACATCAACCAAGCCCAGGTGACCGTTTCTGCCCTCACCTACACCGGGGCCACCCAAACGCCGCGCGTAACGGTGAAGCTCGACGGAAAGACGCTGGCGGAAGACACCGACTACGATGTGCGCTTTGCGGTATCCCCCAAGAAAGCGGGTAGCTACGAGGCCATCATCGAGGGCTATGGCGATTACACTGGTTCGAAGAAGGTGCCCTTCGCCGTGAGCCCGGCTGACGTGAGCGCGGCGAACATCCAAGTGAAGGATCAGGTGTACACGGGCAAGGCGCTCACGCCGCGCCCGGTGGTCACCTGGAAGAGCACTACCTTGGTGCAGGGCACCGACTATACGGTGAGCTATGCCAACAACGTGAACGCGGGCACCGCCAAGGTGACTATTAAGGGCATCGGCAACTATACGGGGTCGCAGACGGCCACCTTTGCCATCGCCCGGGCTTCGCTCGACAACGCTGCCTCGACCAGCACGGACAAGGCTCCTGCGACGCCGGCTCCAGCTCCCGCGCCGGCTCCGGCCACCAACACCACGGCTTCTCCGGGGCCGGCTGCCGGCACCACGGTGACGGCACCGGTGAATAAGGCAAGTGCCCCGACGAAGTCCGCCAATCCGTCGGCCCCCGTGGCCGTAGCCAAGAAGAACCTGGCCGCCGCCTCCGTGTCGGGCGTTGCCGCTTCCTACGGTTATACGGGCAAGGCAATCAGCCCGCGCCCTGTGGTGCGCTATGGCGGCGTCTTGCTGCGGGAGGGCGTCGATTACACGGTGGGCTATCGCAACAACCGCGCGCTGGGCACGGCGGTGCTGACCATGACCGGCACCGGTTCCTACAAGGGCGCCCTGCAGCTGCGCTTCTCCATTAAGGCCCCCACGGTGAAAGCCCCCAAGCTGAGCAAGGTGAAGGCGGCGAAGAAGGCGTTTGCGGCCACCTGGAAAAAGGCCGCGGGCTCGGTGTCGTCCTACCAGTTGCAGTATTCCACGAGCAAGAAGTTCACCAAGAAGACGACAGCGACGGTGAAGGTAAAGACGTCGAGCAAGAGCAGCCTCTCCAAGACGGTGAAGAAGCTCAAGGCCAAGAAGACCTACTACGTGCGCGTGCGGACGGTCTACCAAGTGGGTGACAAGGCGTTTTACTCTTCGTGGTCCACGGTGAAAAAAGTAACGACGAAGCGGTAGGGGCATGGCGGTCTTGAGGGGGCGTGCTATACTCTTCCCGAAATAGACGAGCGAAAGGCTGCAGGAGCGGAGGGCCGCGCGGATGCACCGCGACTTTCCGGGCAGCGTTTAAGATAGAAGGCCACCATGGTAAATATTCCAAGCCCCGCAGTGGCTCTTGTGGGGCGTCACAACTCGGGTAAAACCACCCTTATCGAGGCGCTGATTGCCGAGTTGGTGAGCCGCGGCATTGACGTGGGCTCGATCAAGCATCATTCCCACCGCGGGTTCGATATCGACTACCCGGGCAAAGACTCCTACCGCCATCGCGCGGCGGGCGCGTCCGAGACGGTTATCGCCGCCCCGGGACAGGTGGCGCGCATCAAAACCATCGAGGGCGAGGAGGAATGCTCCCAGCTGGTGCTGTCGATGCCGGGGCACGATATCATCGTGGTCGAGGGCTATCGGAAAAGCGGACTGCCTACTATCGAGATCATGCGCTCGGGCAATGAGGCCGACCAGCGCGCGGCCGAGGTGCTGCTGCGGGCTGCCCAGGCTGGACTTCCTCTTGATACCGATTTCACCCAGTTGGGTCGAGCGGCCGATCGGGAAGACGAGGCCGCTGCGGCCGATTTGCGCGAGAAGATGCCCACGGGCTCAACTATCGGCCTGGTCAGCGATATCCCGGCAGCCCGCGAGGCGGCCCAGATCTACGGTCTCCCCGTGTTCGCCCTCGACGACACGGCCGGTCTCGCCGATTTTCTCGAGAGTCGCATTGTGCGCCCCCGCGTGACGGTGGTCATCCAGGCCGGTGGCGAGTCGCGTCGCATGGGGCGGTCGAAGGCGACGGTGCCCTTCGCGGGACGTCCGCTTATCTGCCGGCTCATCGAGCGCTTGGCTCCCGTGGCCGACGAGCTTATCATCACCACCAACGAGGCGCCGAACCTGGCGTTTCTGGCCGATGAATATCCCCAGCTCAACATAACTCTCGTATCCGATCGCTACCACGAGCGCGGCGCCCTGCCCGGGCTGTATACGGCACTCGAAGCGGCGAGCAACCCCTACGTGGCCGTCGTGGCCTGCGACATGGTGTTCGCCAGCCCTCGGTTGGTGGTGGCCGAAGCCCTGGCCATGCACGAGAGCGGTGCCGACGTGGTAACCCCCCAGAACAAGCACGGCTTCGAACCGCTGCACGCCATGTATCGCAAGGACGGCTGCCTGGCCCCTGTGCGCGAGCGCGTCGAGGCGGGGGAGAAGCGCATGCAGAGTTTCTTCGACGACCCGCGCGTCCAGGTGCTGCCGTTTGGGCAGGAGCAGGTTCTGGCCGTGGAGCCGCGCGGCGGATGCTTCATCAACGCGAACACGCCGGAAGATTTGGCTCGCATCGAGCAGTCCTACCTGGGCGAATAGAGAAGGGGCGCGAAGGCCATGCCAAGCTTGAACGACTTGATGGAGATGATGGACGCCTTGGAGACCAAGGCCGTCGTGACCATGCCCACCCGCTGCGTGGCGGTGCGCAACCGCAACGCGAAGTGCCGTCGCTGCGTCGAGGTGTGCTTCGCCGACGCCATCACCATTGACAAAAACGAGCTCACCATCGACGCGGGTGCCTGCGTGGCCTGCGGTTCGTGTATTGCCGTCTGTCCCACCCAGGCGCTTATTCCCACCGATCCCATGGAGGAAGAGCTGGCTCACAGCGTGGCCCAGACGGTGCCCCTGGCCGAGGGCGCGGCGGTCATCGCCTGCGCGCGCATGGCTGCTCGGCAAACCGGCGACCCCGACAAGTACTCGGTGGTGCCGTGCTTGGGACGCATGGAAGAGCAGCTCATGGTCGAGCTGGCCGCCCGCGATGTGAGCGACATCGTGCTCGTGGACGGCACGTGCGCAACCTGCAAGTATCGTGCGGCGGTGCCGGCCATCGATGACACGGTGGAATCGGCTCGCACCCTGCTCGAGTCGGTCGGCTCTCAGGCGGTTATCACGCGCACCTCCAGCTGGCCCGCAGCCGTGCAGGTGGAAGATCTGCGGAAGGCCGTGGGTGCCGCTCGGCGCGACTTCTTCACTCAAAGCGGCCACTACGCCAAGGACGTGGCGAAGTCGGCGGCCGAGAAAATGGTGAGCGACAAGCTGAAGCAGCTGAAGCTGCAAAAGGAAGAGGCCAGTCTGCGCGAGAAGCTGGGCGTGAAATCGGGGGCCGGTAAGATGCCCACCATCGCCGCCGATCGCAACATGGCCATTCTCGACGGCTTGGCGCGCATCGGCGAGCCGGTGGAAGAGGAGATGTTCACGCGCATCTTCGGCGACGTGATCATCGATACCGAGCTTTGCTCGGGCTGCAACATGTGTGTCATGTTCTGCCCCACCGACGCCCTGCGCAAGGGCTACGACACGCACCCTGACGAAGACATGCAGTACCTTGAGTTCAGCGTAGCCGACTGCACGCAGTGCAACCTGTGCGTCGATGCCTGCTTGAAGAAGTGCATGGAGGTGGCGCCGGTGGTGTCCACAGCCGAGCTCTTTGATTTCGAGCCGCGCCTTATCGAGATTCCCAAACCGAAGAAGGGCAACAAGCTGTTCAACCGCAATCGCTAGGGGCCAAAGCCCGACGAGGCTGCGCCGATGGATTTGCGTGGAGGGGGCGTTGTCCCAGTGTCGTTGGCGCGGTAAGACGGCCGATGGGCCTTTCTCGTTTCGGCCCGTTTCGTTCCGTGGTATACTCTGCTCCACTTTAGTGCTTTAGCACAGTAAAGTTGTAAAGCGAGGGAAGCGAAGGGCTTCCGGTCCTATAAGGGAGGAACTTCATGAAGAAACTGACGAAGCTGGCTGCGATGGCCGCAGCTCTGTGCCTGGGCGCGGCTCTGCTGGCCGGCTGCTCCGGCAGCAACGATGCCGCAAGCAGCAATGGCGCCGATGCCAATGGCGAAACCCCCACGCTCGTTGTGGGCCTCGACAGCGCCTACCCGCCCTACGGCTTCATTGGCGACGACGGCAACCTGACCGGCTTCGATATCGATTTGGCCACGCAGGTGGCCGAGCGCAACGGCTGGAACCTGAAGCTGGAGCCCATCGATTGGGACGCCAAGGACGCGCTGCTGAACCAGGGCACCATCAACTGCATTTGGAACGGCTTCACCATGGAGGGCCGCGAGGACAACTACACCTTCTCGAAGCCCTACATGCACAACGAGCAGGTTGTCGTGGTGAAGAAGGATTCCGGCATCAACAGCCTGCAGGATCTGGCCGACAAGAACGTCATGACCCAGGTTGACTCCGCTGCCCTTGACGTTTTGGAAGGTGATCAGAAGGCTCTGGCCGACACCTTCGCCGGTGGCAAGGTGCAGCCCATTAGCGATTACAATACCGCCTTCATGCAGCTGGAGTCCGGCGGTGTGGATGCTGTGGCCTGCGACCTGTCCATTGCCGACTACCAGATGGCCGCCAAGCCCGACATGTTCGTGAAGCTGGAGCCCCTGTCCACCGAGAACTACGCCGTGGGCTTCAAGAAGGGCGACACCGAAATGGCCGAGGCTGTGAACAAGACCCTGAAGGAAATGTACGACGACGGCACCATCAAGCAGCTGTGCGAGAAGTGGGGCGAGTACGGGATT
>CAJUFS010000034.1 GCA_910585575.1 uncultured Adlercreutzia sp.
ATAAGGAAGTCGGTGTCGATGGTCTCCACGATGTCGCTCTCGGCGATTTCCGGCTCGACGCCGAGCCAGTCGGCTGCGTTGTTGGCGGGGGCGCTGTCGCCGGTCTCGCTCAGGGGCGCCTCGCCCGGAGTCTTCGGCGCGCAGCCGGCAAGGCCCAAGGCTCCGGCTGCTGCGGCGGCGGCTCCCAGGCCGAGGAAGCTGCGACGGTCGATGGAAGTTGCGTTCTCCTTCATGGTCCCTCCTAAAGATGTTTATTTCGCTGCCGTGCGGCAGGTTTGCGAAACCCATTCAACGAGTTGTCCCATTCGTGCGCCATGCCCTGAGCAGGGTTATTCGCAAGATCACCTCTCGTGGGTGATGCCTGTTATCTGGGCTTTTGGGACCTTCGGTCCGAAGAGGTTGCTATACTTTCCAAAAGAGATGCGGCAAGGAGGGCGGCATGGCGGCAAAGGATGGGCTATCTGGCTTGAGCGCATCGCTGGCGCGAGTCGAAGGCGCGCTCAAGTTGCGCTATATGGGCGTGGGCTTTATGTGGGCATGGCTCTACGGGGCCTACTATACCCCTGCCATTCTGCCTAATTCCGCGGGTCTTGCTATAAACTCCGACGCTTCGTGGTTTGCGTCAGCGGTGACGGTCGTTGTGGTGTTCTTCCTTTTTGGTTTCATGCTGCGCCGCAGCTTTCGCCCTCGGCCACGGTGGGTAGTGACGGCGGCTGTGATGCTGGCGGTGGGCACGGCGCTCACAGCCGTAGGCGCGTGGCGGGGCGGCGCGGTTTCGGTGGTTGGAGGTTTTGCGACAGGCGTGGGCTATGGCCTGCTCAGCATTTTCTGGGCCCAAGCGCTTGTCGGGGTTGATATCGATGATTTGGAAGTGTCCATCCCCTTAGCGGCTCTCGTTGTGATCCCCTGTATCGTGGTCTTTCCGTTCCTCGAGGGGCCCGTGGGCGTGATAACTGCTTCGTCTCTTCCCTTGGTGTCGGGCATTTTGCTTCTGCTGTGTTTGCGCGATTGTGCCGAAGACTCCACCGCAGTTGTCCCGCGCAGCGGTGCGTTGGCGCCTCTGGCAGGGGATAAAGAGGGTGGGAAGGGTACGCCTCGGACAGCATTTCGCTACCTTGTGCGCGTCTCGGTCCTCCTTTGCCTGGTGTATTTGGCGGTGGGCTGGGAGTCTGCGCTGGCCGATGTGGGTGAGGCTCCTGGAGCGGGGCTTAATATGGATCTGGCAGCGCTGCTCTCGAATGCTGCCAGTCTGGTACTGGTTATCGTTTTCGTATTCTTCTCGAAGCGTGTGAGCTTTTCCGGTCTTCTACGGTGGATTATGCCGATCGCCGTAGTCTCGCTCGTTCTTTTCGTACAAAGAGGAAGCGGCAGCTTCTGCGCGGCCCTTCTCGTTTGCGTCTGCGATGCGCTGGCGCAAATCCTCGTCTTTCTTTTTGTCGTGTCGCTGGCCAAGAAGGGGAGGGTGTCGGCTGCGCTGGGTATTGGCGTGGCTAACGGCTCTTTGCAGCTGGGGGTGCTGCTGGGGAATCTCCTCGGCGTTGTGGCAGGAGGCTCGGCTCCCGTCGCCACGGCGCTTACGTGCCTTTTGACCATGGCCATAGTCGTCATTCCCCAGCGCGACCCTTCGGAGCTGAGTGGCGCAGCTAGTGTCGGTGCGGTGCTGCAGGGGGCGGTATGTTGCGAGGTGCTGCGGGAGCGCTACGGCCTCTCGGAGCGCGAGGCCGAAATCGTGGAGCTTCTCGCCGAGGGACGCACGCGCCCCTACATTCGCGAGAAGCTCTTCATCTCGAATAATACCGTGGCCACCCACATCAAGCACATCTACCGTAAGCTCGACGTGCATTCCAAAGAAGAGCTCATCGATTTGGTAAAGAGCGAGCGGGCTGGCGTTTAAGAGGGCTGTCGCTCGCGCTGACAGTACGCGACTTAGGCTAACCCCAGTTCGCGTTCGCCTTCCTCGAGGGAAAAGGCGTTGCCACCCTTCATATCCTGATAGGCCTTGACGGCGCGCTCGCGTAGTTCCATTTCGAATTTGCGCCGTTTCTGACCTAGCACCTGGTCGCCGCCCTCCTCGGCGCGGTGGATGTGCCAGTTGTTTCTGCAGTCCGGCTCGAAGGTGACGTTATCAACGAACTGCACGCCGCCCGCGTCGGTCAGCGGGTTCAGGTACGACTGGCCGGTGAAGTACTGCGTGTAGGCGCCGGCTACGATGAGCGGTTCCGTGCCCAGCTGACTCATCATGACGACATAGATGACGATGGAGACGGGGGCGCCGCGTCGGCCAGGGCCGGAATGGCGTCAACGGGCGTAATGCCTACGAGGAAGCACTGGAAGGCCCCGTTCACGGCGAAGATGATGAAGGGCGCAAGCTTCAGCGCGCGGGGAATATTAATCGAGGGATAGCGGATCTCTCCGCTCATGCCGCAGCAGGTCTCGAACCCGGCGAAACACCACCAGATCATGGCCACGGCCGCGATGAACCCGAAAGCGTCCATGGATCCGAGGAATTTCGGCGCCGTGACGAATACGGGCAGGTTCACGTTGGGTCCCATGCCCTCGAGACTTTCGAACGGTGCGTTCATGGCGGTTCCTGGTGCTCGGGATCGACAATGCGTCGATACCTATATTGCTCTACTGTAATAAAGTAAAGGGAGAAGATCAGGGAAAGAGAAGAAAAAGTCGTCGCGGATGAGTGCGTGGCTGCTGGTGCCCGCGATGATGCGGGGCGTGATACGCCGTTGGCTAATTGGAGTTCGGCAGAGCGGTTAGGCGTTGCCGCGGCCTGTATGCCGTTGCGTCCAGATTTCGATGATTTTTGCAGCGGCAAAGCCGGCGGCCAGGCCGATCAGGCAGCCGGCCAGCACGTCGGTGGGGTAGTGAACGTAGCAGTACAGGCGCGAGAGCCCCATAAGAATGGCCACAATCAGGGCAACAATGGCCAGAGCCTGCGGCGCACGGGGGTCGCGCATGAACAGGAGGGCACCAGCGCAGGCGAAGGCCGCCGTGGTGTGCCCCGAGGGAAACGACGAGCCGTGAGGTCGGGGGATGAGCATGATGACCTCGGGATTCACGTCGCAGGGCCGAGGGCGCATGAGCAGGGGCTTGATGGTGAGGTTGGTGACCAAGGCGCCCAGGGCGATGGCCACGAGCACGGCCACCCCCAGCTTGCGGGTGCGCGGGATGCAGCACAGCACCAAACCGGTGAAGATGAACAGGGCACCGGCATTCCCCAAGCTGGTGAAGGTCGCCACCAGCGTGTCGAGCCACCCCGCGTGGATGGTCTGGATGGCATCGAGAATGGCAAGTTCGTTCACAAGATTCCAGGGCGGCGAGATAGCCCGGTCGCGCCCCACTCCTTCCGTCTCCCACCCTACAGGAAAGCTCCGATCGGGGCAACTCTCGGGAAGGGTAGACTTCCGGCAACGCTCGTTGCGAAAGCTAGGGCTTCCAGGTGAAGGGCGCGTCTTCGCCGGCTCCTACCTCGAAGTGGTATTTCGCGATGCCCAGGTCCACTTTGGTGTAGGGACCCATCTTGGTTTTGGCGATAACCTCCCAGGTGCCGTCGGGTTGCTGACGGCCCAGGCGGAAGGTGAACTTCTGCTGGTTCAGGGCCGTGGGCGCCAACAAGGCGGCATCGACGCCGTGGCGGAACCAGTCGGGGGCGGTGTCGTAATCGGGGCTTACTTGCTGGGGCTTTTTTGACGCGTGCGGTGTGCCAGGGGTCGTGCCGTAGCCCAAGGCCACCACGCAGCGCAGCGATTCGCCGAAGTCCACGTTGTAGGCGCCCTGCACCTGCTTGTAGGTTTGGCCGACCCAGCAGCTGTTGATGCCCAGTTGTTGGGCGCGCAGGACAATTTGCTCGCCGTAATAGCCCGAGGAGTTGTCCAGTTCCTTGCCGTCCGGCCCGATAACGGCCAGGTAGTTGTTGGCGTTGGCGAAGCCTACCTTGCGAGCCAGGAAGCTGGTGAAGGCGAGCGGTTCATTGAGTACCAGCTTGAAGTCCATCCAGCTTTCTTCGTTGATGATGTCGATGAAGGCTTGCAGATGTTCAACGGCGTCGTCGGCGAGGGGACGGTCTTCGAAGGTACGCACCGCATGGCGCTGCTCCATGGCTTCTTGCAGGGGGATCATGGGAACTCCTGTCTCTTGGTCTGCCCTTATTGTAGGGGGACGTCTGCGGGAGCCCCTTGTGAAATCTGAGTGTTTGACGTATCGAAAGAAAATGACGTCACGTCGGAGGGAGGCTTGCGGGCGGCTGCGCTGAAAGCGGCTTTGAGCGCGAAGACGACTGCCTGGGAAGAGGTGACGGTGCGGGGATGGCGAGAAGCGGTAGGTCACACTCGGGTTTCGCATCGATAAACGAAGAGGCCGCTCTGATGGGAGAGCGGCCTCTTCGTATGCGATTCAAGGAGATTAGCTAGCAGCCAAGGGTCTCGTCCATGTCGTAGGGCATGCGCTTGACCAGTTCGCAGTACTCCTGAATTTGCTGACGGGTCTCGTGGTCGAACAGTGCGATGTGCTCATGCAGCTCCTGGGAGAACTGCTTCACCGGCCAACGGCGCTCTTCCTTGTCGCGACCGTCGTCGCCTTCGATGCCGCGGGCCCATGCCTCGGCAGCTTCTTCGGCGTGGCGCAGCTTCTCGGGGATGTCCACCGATTGGTCGGCGTTGATGGCCTTGATGATCTTGTCCTGCTTGGCGATGATCTTCTCAAGCAATTCCTTGTTCTGCATGGGAATGCCTCCTTCGAGTGTCTGATGGGTGGCGGGGCGGGGTCGACGCGCCTGGTGCGGCGTGTCGGCAATTCAAGCCCACGACCCCATGGTAAGACTCGATTTCTCCTTGGCCGATTTCGTAGGAAGACGGTCATGGAAAGAGGGGGAAGCCGTTGCCAATTTGGCGTGTTAGTCTCCGAGCTCGGCGTCCCAGTCGAAATCCGAGGGAGGGCCGACGGGCAGATCGCCGTCCGGCTCGGCTTCGGGACGCCCGCTCCAAAGATGCTGGTCAAGCAGGACGCGCCCTTCTTCGTCAAAGGCGATGCCCTCGGTGGCAAGCATCTTGCGCTGCTCGTCGGGGCCGCCGAACGCGAAGCCCGTGGCCATGCGGCCGTCCTTGAACACCACGCGATGACAGGGGATGCAGCCCGGACCGGTGCCGGGCTCGGGGTTCGCATGAAGGGCGTAGCCCACGTACCGAGCGGCGCGAGGGGCGCCGATGAGTCGCGCCACCTGCCCATAGGTGGTCACTTTGCCTCGCGGCACCTGGCGCACGACGTTAAACACGCGGTTGGCAAAATCGCCCATGGAAGCTCCTGACCCTCGGTTTCCGATACACTGAGGGTAACCATAGCAGAAGCGCGCAAAGGGAACGAGGCGGGTGCCGTGAAAAATAAAGAACCTAAGGAGACTGTGGTGTCGGGTGCCAGCGGTGGCGTTTCGCTGTCGCTGGGGTCGTCGGGCGAGGTTTCAGAGACGGCGGCGCCTGTGGCGAACGGCGCCAACGCCGATGGCGCTGGCGCTACCTCGCGCGTGGTGCACACCATAGAGCCGGTATTCGACGAGCGCTCGCGCGTGCTGGTGCTGGGAACGATGCCCTCTCCGAAGTCCCGCGAAATTGGCTTCTACTACGGGCATCCGCAAAACCGCTTCTGGCGCGTATTGGCGGCGTTGTTCAACGAGCCGGTCCCGACGACGAACGAGGAGCGCACGGCGCTGCTGTTGGCTCACCGTATTGCGCTCTGGGACGTGCTGGCTTCATGCACCATTAAGGGAGCCTCCGACGCTTCCATTGCCGACGCGGTGCCCAACGACCTGAGACGCATCACCGAAGCGGCGCCCATCCAGCGCGTATTCTGCACAGGAGCAACGGCGGCGCGGCTCTATCGGAAGCATTGCGAGGCGGCCACCGGCATTCCCGCTACGCAGCTTCCCTCCACCAGCCCCGCCAATGCCGCCTGGTCCCTCGACCGCCTCGTCGAAGCCTACCGGCCCCTAGCGGAGGCAGTGGGGGAGTCCGCGGCCGGTGCGTGAGTGGGGGCCCAAGGCGGGTGGCTGAGCGGGGGCCGAAGCGCGTATGTGAGCGAGGGCAACTCGATTCATGGTAAAGAGAAGAGCCGATAGCAAGTGGCAAATCCGCACGGGAAAGCAAAAGGTGTATAGTTTTCTTAATGAATGCAATCTGATTGCCGCATACGCCAAGGGAGGGAGGCGCGGTGTCTGGTATTCGTGTGTTGGTGGCTGATGGCCCGTCCGGGGGCGCGGTGGCGTGCTCAAAGCGAGGGCTGAACGTTGGTGACTTGGCAAAGCTTGCCCCTTATCTGGGTTTGGGGCTTTATCATGCATGGCTTTCCCTGTCGTTTTACACAACAGCCCTTTTTACGGGGCTCGAAGGAGCAACGGAGATCGTCAATGGCGTGTGGACGCTTGGCGCGCTCGGGTTCGCGCTGGCCATGGCGGTCTTTTTGATGCCATGGAGTCGCGGACTTTGTTCGTGGGTAGGTGGTCATAAGCTTGTTGCCATGAGCACGGCAGCGAGTGTGACGACAGCAGGCACGCTTCTTACCATTGTGGCTGGCCTGATGCTTGGCTCGCCGGGCTTAATTGATGAGGCAGTTGGACTCGCCTCGGCGGGAACGGCGATCGCCGGTTTTTCTTCCGGGTGCTTGGTCGTGTTCTGGGGTGGTGCTTATGTGGCTCTGAGGCCTGAGGCCCTGGTGTGTCTGACATTTGGATCTCGCGTTGTGGCGGCTTGTGTTTATCTTGCCGTGGGGGTTCTTCCCGACGGGGTTCGTCCTGCTGCTGTCGCGGTGCTTCCCTTGCTTTCGGGGCTGCTTCTTGTGTTCAGCGTTCGAAACGGGTCGCAGCATACGTTTTTCGCGACGCCTGCGGAAGGGCTTTCAGGGAGAAAACCTGTCCCTCAGTTTTCGTGGCGCTTGGCGATACCGCTTGCCTCCCTCTTTCTCTACGCTTTGGGAGGCGAGATGCTGCGCGGTCTTTGCTTGTCCCATGAGAGTTTATCGGTAGACGTCATGGGGGCGGGCTATACGGTGTCCATCGGGGCAACCGCCGCTGTTCTGTTCGTGTGCGCGCTGGCGTATGGACGCAAAAGTGCTGAGCCTGGTGCCATTACTCGCTTTATCCGACCGGCAACTTTCTTTATGGCACTTGCGTTCATCGCTTTTGCTTGTCTGAATGTGCCTGCATGGGTTTCTTACGGGGTATTCGGCATCGGCTTCTTCTGCATGAACACCTTTGCATGGCTGCTGTCTATCGACGTCGCTCGAAGATTTCGTCTCGCCCCGCTGCCCGTGGTGGCCTTGGGGCAAATTCCCGCCTCTTTCGCCCCTTGCCTTCTGCCGGTTCTTCAGCCGGTGGTTGCGACGCTGTCTCATTCTCAAGTTCAAAGCTTGAATATGGTTGCGATGCTGTTCTCTTGTCTTGTGTTCGCCATTGCGCTGTTCATGCTCAGCCCAAAGGATGTTGCGACGGTGTGGGGTGTTTTTCCTGAAGTGCGTTCGGGTGGGTTAGCGGT
Source organism: uncultured Adlercreutzia sp. (assembly GCA_910585575.1). Taxonomy (GTDB): domain Bacteria; phylum Actinomycetota; class Coriobacteriia; order Coriobacteriales; family Eggerthellaceae; genus Adlercreutzia. The sequence goes on from CAJUFS010000034.1 coordinate 7,530, forward strand.
TCCGTCTTCTGCCGACATCATGGAAGCGGAAGTTTCTGATGAGAGAGATGCGTCACCGTCGTTGCGCGCTGGAGAGGCGCCGAAAGCCGGACAAGACAACATATTGGCACCGCGGGAGGGAGGAGGCTTGTCCGAGGGATCGGCTTCGTACTCAGAGCGTTTTGCAAGCCTTGCTGCGGAGTACGGTCTAACCAAGCGCGAGACGGAGGTGGCGGAGCTTTTGGCGCGAGGCCGTAATCTTCCCTACGTGGAAGAGGTGCTCGTGATATCCCACGGCACTGCTCAGACCCATGCTCGTCACATCTACCAAAAAATGGCGGTACATACGCGACAAGAGTTCATAGACTTGGTCGATCACCTCATTGATCAGGGTAAACAGTAATATCATTGAAAAAGGTCGATGCCCATTTGGGCGATTTGGGTCATGATTTTCCTGTTCGCGGTGCCTGAGGGAGGCACCATTTTCTAGGAGGGAAATCATGACTGAGTTAAGCAGACGCTCGTTCCTTACCGCTGCCGCTGTCGGTGCTGGTGTGCTCGGGGCCAGTGCCTTGACGGCCTGTTCGCCGCAGGCAGAAGAAGGAGCCGAAACGCTTTCGGCAACTGGCGATAGCAAGTACATGGCGCTTCGCGATGACATGGCCGAGCGCTATGACATCAGCGCTACGGCCGCAGTGCGCGAGCCCATCGCCGAGGATCAGATTGCCGAGACGATCGATGCGGATATCGTGATCGTCGGTGCGGGTATTTCGGGAGCCATCGCTGCCGCCACCTGCATTGAAGAGGGCAAGTCTATTATCGTGTTCCAGAAAGACGAGAAGGCCGTTTCCCATGGATGGGGTATTGCGGCTTGCAACTCTCAGGCCCAGAAAGACGCGGGCTACGAGAAGGACTGGATGGAAGTGGTGAACCAGTGGAACCGAGCTGGCGAGAATCGCTCCCGCATCTCCGTGGTGATCAAGAACTGGATTCCCTATTCGGGAGAGACTATTGACTGGCTGTATGGTCTGGTGAACGATGTCGAAGGCGTTGGTCCTATGATCGCTCCGCCCAATATCGGCGCGACGTACGATACCGATTACACCAATACCTATGCCACCGCCCATGGCTGGATGGGCGAGATGGAAGCCGTAGCCCAGTGGCTGATTGATTACGCCATTGAATCGGGCAAGGCTCAGGTGCTCTACTCGACCCCTGCCGTCCAGCTTAAAACAAATGCAGAGGGAACGGTAACCGGCGTCATTGCCCAGAAGGAAGACGGAAGCTATGTGCTTGGCAATGGCGCTTCCGTGATTTTGGCGGCTGGCGATTATGGACACAACGATGGCCTGCGAGCCGAGTTCATGCCCCATATCGAAGGACTGCCCTCTGCTTATTCTCGCACGAGCAATACTGGCGACGGCATTCTTATGGGCCATTGGGTTGGGGGCGCCATTCAGCCCTCACCTCACTGCGGCAACATTCACTACGATCCTCCGGTGGCGGTGCCCGACGTACCTGGCTCTGGCCAGCCGTGGCTCTCGGTCAACCAGAACGGAAAGCGCTTCTGCAACGAGGATGTAGTGTACGGGCAGATCTATGCCCAGGATATGAATCAGCCGGGTCTTATGCACTGGCAGATTTTCGACGGAGATTTTAAAGAGCAGTGCGGCACGCTGGGCTCGGGTATGATGCGCACTGAGCCGTTCCCCGGCTACGGCGACGCTATTGAAGAGGCGGCAAATAACGGTGACTGCAAGCGCGCTGACTCCATTGAGGAGCTTGCTGCTTTGATGGAGGTTCCGGCTGACGAGTTCAAAGCAACGGTGGATCGTTATAACGAGCTGTTTGAAAAGGGTGTTGATGAGGATTTCGGCAAGCTGGCCAAGTACCTTACCCCCATCAAGACGCCGCCGTTCTACGCCGTTGCTCGCCAGGCCGGTGTGCTGTGCACGCTTAATGGCCTGCTGACCGATGACGACTTCCGTGTTGTTGATGAAAACGACCAGGTTATTGAGGGTCTTTATGCAGTGGGCAACACGCAGGGCGGCTGGTTCGGCGGCTTGGAGCATCAGATGATGGTGCCTGGCATGAGTTTGGGGCGCGCTGCCGTATCGGGCCGTGTTGCCGCCAAGCGCGCCTGCGGAGCCAACTACTAGACAGCTGTGGTTTCACCAAAATCTTGCGGGCGTATTGGACAACTGCGAAGCTTGCAAATTGCGGATTCAAGCTAAGCTCTTTAGCGATGGAACTGGTTTGACGCCCTCCCTTAGACGAGCCGCCTTCGGGCGGCTCGTCTCGCAGGACGGACAAGGATGGCGGCGATGGGCAGTTCCAGTTGATGCGCGCATCCATGCCACGTAGTTGGGAGATGTGGCTGTGGTATGTAGTTGTGGCACGTAGCTGCGATGCGTGGCAGGGAAGTGTAACGGTGGCACGTGGCTGGGACGTGCAGTTCTGACGCGTGGCTTTGAGGTGATGTTGTGTCACGTAGTCGTGGCGCGTGTCTGGGACACTTGACTGTGACGTGCGGTTGTGTCGCGTGGTTGTGTTGCGTGGCTGTGATGAGCGTCCGTGACAGTCATCCCTTTTATGGTGTCCTTTCCAGGGAATGGGTGCTGGTCAAAACGCGGCCGAAGTTGAAGGTTTGGTTCGAAATCGGGCTTTTAAGGTCGAAATTGCGCCCAAGTTGAACCTTTTGTTGGAGTTTGGGCTGAATTTTGACCATACTGCAAGCGTGTTTGTCGACAGCTGTATTTGAAACACGGTGGCATTGCGACGTAATGCCAGTTCAGAGCTTTAAAGCGGGAAATGCTTCAAATTGCTTGTGCCGGGGCGCTCGCGCAAAAGCCCCGCCTCGAGGCGGTTGTGACCTTAAAAGCCCGATTTCGAACAATTTCCCCGCCACGAAGCATTTTTGACCCTGCTTCGCCACCACCACAGTCGCCGTTGCCCCAGTACGCTGCGATTCGTCTGCGCGGGTGCTGGCGAGGCCCGGCGCCTCTGCGCTTCATCCCTCGTGGCGCCACTTGCCGCATGCTCGCTGTTTGCCCCGCAGCCATCCTGTGTCGCCACTTTCCACCGTAGCCATCCTCGCTCCCGTTGCGCCACTTGGAGGTTGAAGCTGCTTGATCGTGGCATGCTGCTTGCCGATGGACTCGGTATCAGCTTGCCCTCAAGGTGCGCCATCCGACGCCCGCGCTATTGCTGATCTTAATGCTGATATCTACAATAAGGGAACCGCCGTGGGCGGCGGTGAAGATCCGTTTGGTAAGGAGTGGGAATGAAGAAGAATTTTAAGGCCAAGGCGCTTGCGGTGTTCGCATGCGCGTTCGCATTGTGCATCGCCTTGGTGGGCTGCGCGGGTGGCAGTGGCGCCGCGGGCGACGATGCCGCGAAGAACTTCCAGGGCGATTGGGTGCTCTCGGGCGGTTCGTCTGGCGGTCAGGAGATCGACCAGGCCAGCATCGACAGCATGCAGCAGCTGGGCATGAACGTGTACATTCAGCTGCAGGAGGACGGCACCGCGGTTATCAACTTGTTCGGCAGTGAGATGACGGGCACTTGGAAGGCGAAGGACGCCACCACGGCCGACTTCACTCTCGAGGGCGATACCGAGGAAATCAAGATCGAGAATGACGAGTTGGTCATTGCGGTGGACGGCGATTCTCTCCGCTTCAAGAAGGGTGAGATCCCCGCAGCCGAGACGAGCACCACGCCTGACGAGATGGAGTCTTCTACCCCCGAGGCGTAGTCGGCGCAAAACTAACGCTGGCTCTTCTCGGGAGTCAGGAACCTGCCATCAAGAGCCCCGCAGCGCCTGCGGGGCTCTTACTTTGCGTGGACCCGAGAGAGTTAAGGGCGGTACGACTTACGCAAAGTGAAGGGCGGTACGGCTTGAACGAAGCGAGAGGCGGCGGCTTGAGAGGCGCCCAGCGCCCTTCGCTCTTATAAGCCCAGGGCAAAACGCCCCTTGGAGGGATGGTTCATGACTTGGCGGGGCGGCTCATGATTTAGCCGCGGTAGAGCGGCATTCCCCCGGAAGGTGTCAGAAGGTTCTCCCAATAAAAAAGCCCCGGCAGCTCGGAGGAGGGCTGCCGGGGCTGGGGTTTTCGATGGGCCGCATGACGATGATGCGGCCCATCGGCATGAGAGAGACGACGGCTTAAGCGGCTGCGTCTAGGCAACGGGCGGGGTGCCCTCCCAGTTGCCGGCGATGGCGTCGATCATAACGCGCGCGCCCTTCGGCAGCACGCCGGTGCCCACCAGGCGGCGAGCCGGGGTGCCCTCGGGGAAGAAGCGCAGGTAGACCTCGTTCATGGCGTCAGCGTCGGCCAGGTCGGCCAAGTAGACGTTCACCTTCACGATGTCGGCCAGGCTGTGGTCCACCGACTCGATGATAGCCTTGATGGCGGACAGGCACTGCTCGGTCTGGCCGGCCACGTCGGCGGACAGATCAGAGGCGATCTGCCCGGAGATGTTGTTGTAGTGGCTGAAGGCCACGGTCTGAGTGGACAGCGGGCAGCGGGGCGCCGCGTCGGTGTTGTTGGCCTCGATGATTAGGCCGTGACGATCTTCGATGGCCTGCGGCGGGGTGCCGTCGCCATGGGACACCACGGCTTCGATGGCCACGTCGCAGTGCAGCGGCAGATCAGCCACGGGCACCACGGTGCGCGCCGGCAGATAGTTCACCGCGCGGGCGATGCCGGAGTCAGGGAAGAACGTCTTGTAGGCCTCGTTCACGGCATCCATGTCGGCCAGATCGCGCACGAGCACGGTGACCTTCACGATGTCATCGAAGGGCACGTCGATGCTAGAAAGGATGGCCTTCACGTTCTTCAGGCACTGAGCCGTCTGGGCGGCCACGTCGCCCAGGATGGGGCGACCGCTCTTCGGATCCAGCGGCAGCTGCAGCGAGATGTTGTTGTAGTGGCTGAATGCCACGGACTGGGTGGACGTTTCGTCGTAGGGAGCCTCGTGGGTGTTGTTGGTCAGCTTCAGCAGATCGCCGGCCTGCGGCACCGACTGGGTGCCCTCGCCGTTGTCCACCAGAGCCTCGACCATGACCAGGGCATCCTGGGGCAGGTCGTTCACAGCCATGACCGTGCGGGCGGGCTGGTAGGTGGGGAAGAAGGCGGCCTGCACCTTGTCGACGGCGTTCACGTCCATGATGTCGCGCACGAAAATGGTGAGGCGAATGACGTCGTTCAGGTCGTGGTCGATGCTGTTCACGATGGCTTCAATGTTCTTGAAGCACTGCTCGGCCTGCTCGGCAACGCCGCCGGCTACGATGGTGCCGGTTGCAGGATCGAGGGGCAGCTGGGCGGACAGATTGTTGTAGTGCGAGAAAGCCACCGTCTGCGAATACAGCTTGCTGACGGGTGCGTTCTCGGTGTTCCGGGCAACTACCACATTGGGATCGCTCATGATTACCTCCCTTAGGTAAAACTAGGTTAGCGATTTGTGCACTTGCATTAAACTTTACTAAATCGGTAAAGTCAATGACACCTTTAAAAATACCTATGGAACGTGGCAGCTATTTGCACAATATCCGTCACTTTGCCAACGATAAGGGCTGATAGTGTCATGTTGTTGTGCTAATGAACAAAACGATAACAAACCTGTGAAGGTAGTGTGTCGGACCACCGCCAGCTTGGTGCAGCGGGCTCCCCGATTGTTGCTAGAGCGGAAGGGCGTACACCTGACCCGCGCCGCACAGCTTGCCGAAGAGGTACTTGTTGGAGGCCGATTCATCGGTGGTGTACACCTTGCCCTCATGGGACTCGATGCCCTCCTGCATAGGCGGCCCGGCAATGTCGATCGCTAAGTTGCGAGAATCAAGGCAGAACAGCGGTACCTCCTCGCCCGAGCCAATAGTGAACGTGCCGTCGGGGTCGCCCAGGTCAACCTGGTAGGCCAGAAGATGCGACGGAGCAATGCCGTAGGAGGTGGACAACACTAGCTTACCATCAGAGGATAGGCAGGTTCCCTGCACCATGCCGGGGATGGAGAACACATTGTCGGGCGTGGCAAGGAAGCGACCGGGAGTTTGCGGGTCTTGGGGGAAAGCGTACATGATGGCAGGATTCTCGGTACCGTCGGGGGTGATGATGTGGTGGTTGGCCGGCGTCTCGTAATCGCCGGGGTAGTAGAAGTTGCCGGCAAGAAGCTGGTCGTCCTCGATGTTCATGAACGCGGGGGTGAAGTCCAGGTTCACCATTTCGGTAGCCTGAAGACTCTGGCCGTCTTCGGCGAATACCAGCGTGTCCATGGGAATGGTCAAGTAGCCGCCCTCGCAGGCCAGGTAGGCGAATTCCTCGTTCGTGGTGATGGCCGAGCCGTGATCGGTGTACGGGGAGCCGTCAGGCAGGGTAACATACAGGGTTTGAACGGTGCCGTCGGCTGTGCGCCGGTACAGGGGCGAGGGCGAGCCGTCGGTCATGTACCCGCTGAAAAGCCACGAGTCATCTGCTTCGACATGGTCAAGGTCTTGAGGGACGAAACCAGAGTTCAGACCTGGAATTTCAAACTGCGCTTCCGCCTGTTCGAAGTAGGATGCGAAGGCAATGCGCATATAAAGGTTCAGAGCCAGCACTGCTACGACGGCAATGCCAACTATCGACGCCAGGATAATGCCGGCTATTTTGAGGGCGCGATGGCTATGAGCGGCCATGATGAGTCTCTTTTCAATCGCTCAGACGCGGGCCCGGGGGCGACGCTGGGCTCCCGGTGGCAAAAAATGCGTCTTCTGACTACTGTTTGACGGCTCCCATCATAAAAGAAAGCCGAAACCGGGTCGGTTTGGCCACTAAACGTTAGGAATATCGTTATTTGGGGTCAAGTTTTCCGCCTCCGAAGGCTGCCAGGCTGCCCAAGCTAGTCAGAAGTCGGATTTTTTGCCACGTGCAGTTCGGTTTCGAGGCTGAGGGGCTGTGCGCTGGCGTCTAGCCGATTGTTTGCTGGAAGGAGGGGCGTGAAGTCCCATGGAACGCCGTCGTCCCAAGGCATGCCTGGCAACATCTGCTTACCGGTTGCTGCCAGCTTGGTTGAGCGATGACGAGGCGTCGATCGCTGGTGTATACTCTTTAGTCGCATTTTTCAGTGAGTCGGGGGCCGCCTGCCGGCCCATCTCGATCCAAAGGAGCACCTGTGATTAAGGAAGTCATTACCGACGAGGAGATTCTTTCGACGCCGTGCGAGCCGGCAACGGCCGAGGACGCCGAGGTGGCGGCCGATCTGGCCGACACGCTGCTGGCCGACGATGAGGCGGTGTGCCTGGCCGCCAACCAGATTGGCGTCACGAAGGCCATCATCGCCTATCTGAACGAGGCGGGGAAGCCCGTGATCATGTTCAATCCGAAGGTGACGCAGAAGCTCAAGCCCTATACCGCGGTCGAGGCGTGCCTGTCGCGCGAGGAGCCGTCGGCGGTGACCCGCTACGAGTGGATTCGCGTCGCCTATGATCAGCTGGTCGATGGCAAGCTGGTGCCGCGCAAGAAGAAGCTGGAGGGCAACTCCGCCCAGGCCGTGCAGCATATGATCGATCACTGCGAGGGCATCCTTGTCTAGCGCGGCGGAACAGAACGGGACAGCGGTTGACGTTGCCGAGCAGGTTCAGGAGCTGGCTGGGGATCCGGTGTTCGCCGCCGAGCAAGCGCACCTGACGGAAACCTACGGCAAGCTGGAGAAAATCGGCCGTGATGCGTTGGCTGCCATGGAGGCCGTGGCGGCTCAGGCGGCGGAGGATAAGAAGAACATGGCCGACGAGCTGGCTGTGAACTTCGCCACCTGGGACGACATCCTGGAAACCCATGCCGACATCGTGGCTATGAACAACATCATCGAGGCCCACGACATGGCGAACTCGGTGCAGGCCGAACGTCTGCGCGCCGTGGAAGTATTGCTGCGCGAGCCGTATTTCGCGAAGATTGTGCTGCAGTTCAAGCCCGGTCAGCCGCCCAAGGAGTTGTACATTGGCTCGGCGGGCATCTCGGATGAGAACTATCGGCGCCTCATCGTTGACTGGCGCAGTCCCGTGGCCGAGGTGTACTACAACCAGACTATGGGTCCCACCTCCTATGTTGCCGATGGGCGCACCATCAACGTGGATTTGCAGCTGCGCCGCCAGTTTGAAATCAAAGAAGACACGCTGATTACCTACTTCGACAGCGATGTGGCCATCGAGGACAAGCTGCTGCTGGCCTCGCTTGCCCGCGGTCGCAGTGCCCACATGCAGGCCATCACGGCCACCATCCAGCGCGAGCAGAACGCCGTGGTGCGTCACGCGGACGTGCCGGTGCTCCAGGTGGCGGGCATTGCGGGGTCGGGCAAAACGTCGGTGCTTATGCAGCGCATCGCCTACCTGTTCTACCAGCACCGGGGCGCTCTTGACCCGACACAGGTGTTCCTTATTTCGCCGAATCCGGTGTTCGGCCGCTACATCGATCGTGTGCTGCCCGACTTGGGCGAGCGCAATCCCGAGATCCTTACCTGGGAAGAGTTCCTGGCACCGTTGCTGCCGGCGGGTCGCGGTGTGGGCGAGGGCGACGTGTCCTATGCGCGCCTGCGCGCCATCGACGACGCCGTGGCTTCCTTCGAGTTCGATCGCCGCGATTTCCGCGACATCGTCAGTGCCGGCGTGCGCCTCATCGGCGCCGACGCCGTGGAGAAAGTGTCCAATAAGTTCGCCAACTTGCCGGCCGGTCCCCATCGAGTCACGCTCATGGCCGAGGAGCTGGCTGCGCGCATGGAGTCGCGCCTGAAGGGCCTGGCCGCTGCGGAAAGCACCCACGACGAGATTGCCTCGCTGTCGGTAGACGAACAGCTGCGGTTGTTCGGCGAGGTATTCGACCCCCAGTCCGACGAAGAGGCGCGCACTTTGGCGCTCACCTATCTGCGCGAGAAGCACGCCGACGGTTTGCAGGCCCTGGAGGCCATGGCGTGGCTCGACGTCGATCGCGTGGCCCAACGCCTTATGGGCCGCGAGGGTCTTACCTCGGTGGAATGGGTGTACCTGAAGATGGTGCTGACGGGCTTGGGAAATCCCCAGGCGAAGTACGTGATGATCGACGAGGCCCAGGACTATTCCGAGGGCCAGCTGGCCGTCATGGCGCGCTATTTCCGCCGTGCGCACTTCCTGCTCTTGGGCGATCCGAACCAGGCCATTTTCGAGGGAACGGCCAGTTGGGACGAGATGCGGGCGGTGTTCGAGGAGGAGCGCGGCCGCGTAGAGCAGTGCCGCCTTATGACCAGTTATCGCTCAACGCCGGCCATCACCGACTTGTTCGCGCGCCTGTTGCCCGCCGGCGAGGCTATGGAGGTGGCATCGGTGCAGCGTGAGGCTCCGGCGCCGGAAATTCTCGTCTGCGAGAACGCGGAGCAGTGGCGTGACGAGCTGGAGCGCGTGGTGCGCGCGGCCCAGGAGGCCGGCTCCCTGACGGCGGTCATTGTGCCCTGGAAATCTGACGCGAAGCGGTTGGCGAAGACGCTGGACGGCGTGTCGGTGCTCGGCGAGGGCGACAGCCTGCCCGCCGAGGGCACGGTGGTCATTCCGCTGAAGCTGGCGAAGGGGTTGGAGTTCGATCGCGTCATCATCCCCGACGCCAGCGAACGTGTCTTCCCCGACACCGACCTCGCCCGTCGACGGCTGTACACCACCATCTCCCGTGCCACCCGTCATGTGACCATGCTCAGCAACGGGGTGCTTACTGGGTTGCTCCGGTAGTGACTCGCCGCCGGTCGGGGCTACCGGGTATGCCGATTCGCTCAAACAGTCCTCGCTTTGTGAAACAGCCCACTGGGCTGTTTCAGCCGCTGTGGAACTCGCTCGGCCGGTACACCCGGTATCCCCTCTGTGCCGTCGCTCAGTTGCGACAAAGTAAAGGTTAGGAAGTTAGATGAAGAAGAAGCAATCGTTGACGGCTCGCAGCTTGCACTACTATTGGTTGGCCACCCGTCGCCATCTGGGGTTGTTCGTGGCGCTGGTGGCCTCTACCATTGGCTTTTGCGGCTTCCTCACCTACGGCAACCCGTACGTGATGAGCCTGATCGTCGATCGCGTGAGCGCCGATCCCGTGGCGGCGGAAGATGTGTTCACGGTGTTCGGCCCCTACATTGCGGCGTTGATCGGCATTAACTTGGCTGGTCAGACGTGCAGCAAGCTGCAGGACTATACGTTGTGGAAGCTGCAGATTGCGGTGAACTACGACTTGGCCACCACGGCCTTCGACACGCTGTGCAACCAGTCGCTGTCGTTCCACTCTAACCGCTTCGGCGGTACCCTGGTCAGCCAGACGGCGAAGTTCATGTCCGGCTACACCTTGCTTCTGCAAACCATGAACTTCCCGTTCCTGCCCATCCTCTGCTCCATTACCTTCACATGCCTCATTTTGTTCCCCGCCGTGCCGGTGTACGCGGGTGTGCTCATGGCGTTGCTGGCGGTGTACGCCACTATTTCCTACATCATGTACAAGCGCATTCTGCATCTGAACGAGCAGGCGGCGGGCGCCCAAAATGCGCTGTCGGGCGAGCTGTCTGACGCTGTCACCAACATTTTGGCAGTGAAGACCTACGGGCGCGAGGACTACGAGCGGAAGCTGTTCGACGTGGCCAATCGCGAAGTGGTGGCGAAGGATTCGAAGCGCATGTGGGCCTCGCTCACGCGCGGCATCATCACGGCGGCTATCACGGTGGTCATCATGTCGGTGGTTACCGTGTTCATTTCCGGCGGCAACGCCTGGTTCGGCATTACGCCGGGCACGGTCATCCTCATGTTCACCTATACGAATACCGTGACCAACCAGTTCAATTTCATCAACAACGGCCTGCAGCGCATCAACCAGGCCCTGGGCGACGCTTCGGGGCTTACGGCGGTGCTGGACGAGCCGCTGCTGGTGGCCGACAAGCCGGGGGCGCAGCCCCTGGTGGTGGAGTTGGGCGACATCAACTTTAAGGATATCAACTTCTGGTACACCGACGGCGACGTGCGCACCCAGGTGTTCAATGATTTCAACCTGAAAATTCCCGCTGGTCAGCGCGTCGGTTTGGTGGGCATGTCCGGCGCGGGCAAGACTACGCTCACGAAGCTGCTGCTGCGCTTGGCCGACATCCAGGAAGGCGAGATCTTAGTGGACGGCCAGAACGTGGCTGATATCACCCAGCAAAGCCTTCGCCGCCAAATTGCCTATGTGCCGCAGGAGGCGCTGCTGTTCCACCGCTCCATTGCCGAGAACATTGCCTACGGGCGTCCCGATGCCACGATGGAAGAAATCCGTGAGGCAGCCCGAGCGGCCAATGCGCTGGAGTTCATCGAGGCGCTGCCCCAGGGCTTCGACACCATTACGGGCGAGCGCGGCATCAAGCTGTCAGGTGGCCAGCGCCAGCGCATTGCCATCGCCCGCGCCATGCTGGCCGACTGCCCCATCCTGGTGCTGGACGAGGCTACCAGTGCGCTGGACTCGGAAAGCGAGGCGGCCGTGCAAGAGGCTCTGGCGCGCTTGATGGAGGGCCGCACGGCCATTGTGGTAGCCCATCGCTTGTCCACGGTGGCCAGCCTCGATCGCATCGTGGTGCTCGACCACGGCCAGATTGTGGAAGACGGGCCCCATGCCCAGCTGGTGGAGGAGGGCGGCGAATACGCTCACCTGTGGAACCGCCAAACCGGCGCCTATATGGAGGAGTAGAAGCCCCGTCGGCCGCTTGCCGCCGCGGGGCAAAGAGAAGCCCGCGCCGGGGAGGGAGACGGCGCGGGCTCGGTGGGATTGGCGTGCTGGTGGGGCGCTAAACCCTTACCGCCACATCGGCAGGGCCGTTTTCGGTGGCGTTGATGAGCACGGTGGCGCTGGGACTGGCTACGTCGCCGGTGCAGAGGGCGTAGAGGCCGGGGCTGCTGATGGTGACTTCGCCGAACTCGCTGGCGGGAATAGTGCGCTGGCGCTCGGGGATGACGGTGCCGTCTTCGGCGATGGAGGCGGTGCATAGCGACACCTCGTCGGCAGAGCTGTCGATGGCGAAGGTAAGCCCGGTTTCCGTGGCCTTCGAAAGATCGGGGGAGTCGACGGCGGCGTGATCATCGCCATGGCAGGAGCTGCAGGCCTGCCCCGACTTGATCATGGGATGGGTGGAAGCGCAGCCGGCAAGACCGATAACGGCGCCGGCAAGAAGGGCGGCTAGAGCCACGCGACCGACGTTTGAGAAGACGGAGCGGGATGAGATGCGGGACATGGTATCTCCTTGTCAAGGCAGTGTTTTGCGAACGCTTGGCAGTCTAGCACGGCTTTTCTTCGGATCATCATCCTGCTAGCCTGATTTGTGTCCAAGTTGGTTTTCGATGGCGCATGGTGTCGATTTGTCCCCGAAAAGGAAACTATAGAAGGTACCTGTTGAAAATGGATGCTTGAATTGCTAGGCTAGGGGGCGTGAAAAAATGCGTCTCTTGGCGCAGGGGGCACGAGAAAGAAGCAAGCTTATGGTAAAGCGCGAAAACCTACTGATTATCGCGGGAGTTTTCTGGCTTATCGCTGGCGTCAACGTGGCGGCCATTGGCGTGCAGACGCTTCTGGGCGTGGCTCGGGATCACTGGCTCTTGATGTTCGGATTTATGGCCGTTGTGTTCGTCGGCTTTGCCTTTATGTTTCGCCGTGTGGCCCGCAAACATGCAACGCGCATTCTGGCTCATCCCGCCGACCGCGTCAGCGTACTACATACCTTCGATGCAAAGGGGTATCTGATCATCGCCATTATGATGGGCGGCGGCATTGCGCTGCGGGCGTTCAACCTGGTACCGGCTACCTTTATTGGCAGTTTTTACCCGGGACTTGGCACGGCTCTTGCTCTCACTGGCATTGGGCTGCTGGTCAGCCGATTCTGCGGCTGCGTGCCCGGAGGCCGCGCGCACCGTAGCAGCTGCTAGGCCTCGCTCCCGCTTTCGACCCCAAGACGGTGCGCGTTGATGTAGTCGCGCATCTTCGACCAGGGGTGGCGAGAGAGTGAGGACTCGGCGAAGGGGCAGCCGCTGGTGTCGCTGTCGCTTTCGCTTTCGGAGGTTTCCTGCGTTGCTTGCTCAATGGAAGAGAGCAGCGTGATGAGCTGCCGTTTTTCCTGATCGGTAAGGCCTGCGTAGTAGTTGCTCATCTCGCTGAGGAAGGGCATCTGGTCAACGGCGCGGCCGGCATCGGTCAACCGGGTAATGGTAACGCGACCGTCGCTTTCCGATTTGCAGCGCTCGATGAGCCCCTTTCCCTCCAGCTTGACCAGAAGTTCGTTGAGCGATGCTGTCCGAATGTCCATGAGCTCGGCCATTTCGCGGGTGGAAAGTCCGTCGCGCTGTTTGAGCAGGGCAATCACCTGCCCCTGGCCGCGAAGCGGACTGAGGTGCGGGTCGGTCTGGTTAAGCGCCTGGCGCATAAAGCGGCGCGCCATGGCGTGGTAGAGGGAAAACAGCTGCAGCGTGAGCGCAAGGTCGATGTCGTCTTCGCGCAGCAGCGCGTCCAGCTGCGCCTCAAGGAAGGCGGGAGAGGGCATGTCGCTGCCCGTTGGATGGTGGTGCATGGGTCCCCTCTCAACAATGCCGGGCGCAGTTGATCAGCGCCGGCGTTCTCCTGCTTCGTTTACGGAAAATATCACGTTTTCGATAATTATAATAGGTACCTGTTGTAAAATGGCGAAAATTTCGCCCCGTAAACGCGAACGGCATGCGACTCTCTTGGCCAAGAAAGGTCGGAGTCGAGCAGATCCACACCCAGGGGCCGCAGCAAGCCAGAGAGCAGGAGACTATGCTTAGTCGATTTAGCGTGAAGTACCCCTATGTGGTCGTGGTGGCCGTTATCATCTGCCTTATTTTGGGCGGCGTGTCTCTGTCGAAAATGAAGACCGACCTGCTGCCCGAGATGGACATTCCTTATTTGGCGGTCATTGTGACCGATCCGGGCGCGTCGGCCGAGAAGGTGGAAACCGAGGTCACCGAGCCGCTGGAGAGCGCGCTGGCCACGGTGAACGGCGTGACGGGCGTCATGAGCCAGAGCGCCAACAACTACGCTATGGTGTTTCTGGAGTTCGAGGATGGCACCAACATGGACTCGGCCATGGTGAAGGTGTCCTCGGCGGTCAACCAGGTGCAGGCTACGCTGCCCGAAACAGCGGGCGCGCCCAGCCTCATGGAAATTTCTATGGACATGATGGCCACCATGTATGTGGCGGCGTCCTACGAGGGCAAGGACATTTACGAGCTGTCCGATTTCGCCGGAGATACACTGGCGCCGCGCCTCGAGCGCATCAACGGGGTGGCCGACGTGTCCGTTACGGGCCAGGTGCAGAAAACCGTCGAGGTGCGCCTGTCCGATTCGAAGATCGAGGACGTGAACAACCGCATCCTGGCCAATGTGAACAGCGAGCTGGCCGATGCCAAGAAAGAGATCGACGACGGCGAGGCCGATCTGGCCGATGCCGAGGACAAGCTGAAGAAACAGCAAAAGAAGCTTGAGAAGCAGGAGAAGGAAACGACCGACCAGCTGGGCCAGGCTATTTCGGGGCTCACGTTGGCGGTATCTACCTCCATGAGCAAGGTGTCCGCGCTTTCTGCCCAGCTTCAGGCCATTCAGGCCCAGGCCGAGGGGCTTGAGGGGCAGGCTGCCACACTGCAGGAGCAGGCCACGGCCTTGCAGACGCAACTGGCTGCCACCCAAGACCCTGCCGAGGCGGCCGCCTTGGGCGAACAGCTCGCCGCTGTCGGTGAGCAGCTGAAGGCCCTGGGTACCCAGGGTGAAGAGCTTAAGAACCAGGCCGGCCCCCTTCAAAAGGAGTTGAAGACCGCTACCGACGAGCTGACCACCTACCAGAACCAGTTGGCTGCCGCCGAGGCGGGCGGCCTGACCGCAGCCTCTCAGTTCGGCAGCGGCTCGGCTCAGGTGGCTAGCGCGCTGACGAGCCTGGAGTCCAGCAAGGCCCAGCTGAAGGACGCGCGCAAGCAGTACAAGGAGGCCCGCAAGCAGGCCATCGAGCAGGCCAACATCGATCAGCTGGTGGACAAGGCCACCCTGGCCCAGCTGGTGCAGGCCCAGGACTTCTCCATGCCGGCCGGGTACTTGGGCAACACCGACGAAGACAACCAATGGCTGCTTCACGTGGGCGATCACATTGCCTCGGTGGACGAGCTGGAAAATTTGCTGCTGGTCTCTATCGACGACGTGGGCGATGTGCGCCTGGCCGATGTGGCTGATATCACGGTTGTGGACAACGCGGGCGATGCCTATATGGTTCTCAACGGCGGCGACGGCATGCTCCTCTCGGTGTTCAAGTCATCTACGGCTTCCACGAACGAGGTGTCCGAGGCCTGCGTCAAGGCCATCGCCGATCTCCAGGAGGAGTTTCCCGGCCTGAGCTTGCGTGTTGTAAGCGACCAGGGCTCTTACATCAACCTGTTCATCTCTTCCATCGTGCGCTCGCTGCTGCTCGGTGCGCTGCTGGCGGTGGTGGTGCTGGCGCTGTTCCTGCGCGACTGGAAGCCCACGGTGCTTATTGCCGTATCCATTCCGTTCTCGGTGCTGCTGGCCCTGCTGGTCATGTACTTCTCCGGGGTGTCCGTGAACATCATGTCCCTCGGCGGCATTTCGCTGGCCATTGGCATGCTGGTGGACAACTCCGTTATCGTGCTCGAGAACATTTACCGTCTGCGCGGTCGCGGCATTCCGGCGGCGCGCGCGGCGGTGCAGGGCGCCAAGCAAATTTCCGGCGCGGTGGTGGCCTCGACGCTCACTACCGTGTGCGTGTTCGCGCCCATCGCCTTCACCACGGGCATTGTGAACCAGATGATGATGCCTTTCGCCTTGTCGCTCACCTATGTGCTGGCGGCCTCGCTGGTAGTGGCCTTGACGCTGGTGCCGGCGCTGTCGCGCTTCGTGTTCCGCCGCTACAAGCCCCAGAAGCATGGCCTGTTCGACAAGGTCAAGGCGGTGTACGGGCGCAGCCTCGGCTTTGCGCTGCGCCACAAGGTGCTGCCGCTTTTCGTGGCGGTGGCCTTGGTGGTGGTATCGGTAGTGGGCGTGGTGAACATGGGCATCACCATGGTGCCCACCATGATGGGCAAGACCATGGACATTACGGTCACGCTGCCCGAGGAGACCGAGAAGGACGAAGCCTTCGCCGTAGCCGACCAGGTCATGGAGGCGGCCATGTCCATCGAGGGCGTGGAGACGGTGGCCGCCATCGACGGCACCTCCACCATCTCCATGGTATCCTCGGCAGCCGCCGATACCGGCGCCGAATTGTACGACCTGTTCGGCTTCTACCTGCAGCTGGACGACACGGTAACCACGGACGGTCAGGTGCAGGCCATTGCCGACGAGCTGGCCGAGAAAACTGCCGACCTGCCCTGCGAGGTACTCACCGACGCCTCGTCCATGTCCTCTATGGAGTCGATGATGGGCAGCGGCCTCTCCATTACGCTGACCGGCGACGATCGCGAGAGCCTGGAGAAGATGAGCCAGGACGTGATGGCGATTGTGGCCGAGGTGCCGGGCTACACCGAGATTGAGAACGGCATGGAAGACGCCGATCGCGAGTTGCGCCTGGTCATCAACGAGGACAAGCTCACGCGCTATGGCTGGACCGTGGCTCAGCTCTACGAAAACCTGGCGAAGCGCTTGTCCCACGAGGCCGATGCCAGCCGCATCGATGTGGACGGTACCACGGCCCAGGTAACCATCGTTGATGAGACGAACACGATCACTCGCGAGAACATCCTGGACACGGTGGTGGAAATTCCTCAGGCCGATGGGGACGTGAAGAAGGTGAAGATCGGCAAGTTCGCCAAGCTGGAGGAAAGCGAGGCGGCGGCCACCCTCATGCACCAGGACTCCCAGCAGGTGATGACTGTCACAGCCGAGGTAGAGGATGGCTACAACAATGCGCTTCTAGCCCGCGACCTGCAGACGAAGCTCGACGCCTACGAGCCACCCAAGGGCTGCTCCATCAGCTTCGGTGGCGAGTTGGAGAACATCAACACCATGCTTGAGCAGATGATGCTGCTTTTGGTGGTGGGCTTCGTGCTCATCTATCTGGTGATGGTGGCGCAGTTCCAGAGCTTGCTATCGCCCTTCATTATCATGATGACGGTGCCTCTGGCCTTCACTGGCGGCTTTGCAGCGCTGTGGTTTGCCGGCGAGCCCCTGTCCATGATGTCGCTCATGGGCTTCGCCATTCTTATGGGTACCGTAGTGAACAACGGCATTGTGCTGGTGGATTACGTGAATCAGCTGCGTCGCGGCGGCTTGGAAAAGCGAGACGCCCTAGTGGCGGCGGGCCAGACCCGTATGCGCCCCATCCTCATGACGGCGCTGACCACCATCCTGGCCATGATTCCGCTGGTAGTGTCCACCGAGATCGGTGCCTCCATGGAGCGCGGCATGGCGCTGGTAGTAGTGGGCGGTCTGGCCTACGCCACCTTCATGACGCTCTACATCGTGCCCATTCTGTACGACCTGCTCTACCGCAAGGTTCCTGCCGACGTTGATCTGGGAGACGAGAACATCGACGACGATCCCGGCGACGCCCAGGCCTTCCTCGAGGAACTCCGCGGCAAGCATGCGGCCCTGCCAGGCGATGCCGCGGGCGTGTAACCTGGTTGTCCGCGCGGGAGGGCGGCGGGCTCGTCGTCTGGCCACCCGCTCCGCTACTTCGCCTTCGGCTCAGGCGCTGCGCTCCCTCATGTTTTTATGGAGCGGCCTTCGGCCGCGGAAAAGACAGCGTTCAGAGAGGCCTGCCGACGAGCCCACCGCCCTCCCGCGCTACTCGTTGGGCTGCGCAAGGTTGTGGGTGCAGAGAAAGGTTCCAGAAGCGGCCCCTTTGGTACCCTTTTGAGGGACGAAAAGGGGCCGTTTGGTTCCCTGTTCCAGCAAAAGGCCAGGTGGGA
>CAJUFS010000035.1:0-2164 GCA_910585575.1 uncultured Adlercreutzia sp.
CATCAACACGACGCTCACCTCGTTCATCCCCGTCTTCGCCATGCTGCTGTTCGGCGGCGAGACCCTGAAGGACTTCGCCTTCGCCATGGCCATCGGCCTGATCGCCGGCTCCTATTCGTCCATCGCCATCGCCTGCCCGCTCTACTGCCTGTGGAAGACCCGCGAGCCGAAATTCGCGAAGCTGCAGAAGAAGTACGGCACGGAGATCGGCCTCTTCGAGTTCGACCACTCCGCCTCCACGGGTATCGCCCAGATTCCGCTGGCCCGTCTTGAGGCCATGAAGCCGGCTACCACGGTGGAGGCCGCGGCGGCCGCTTCGGAAAAACCCACGGGTAGCAATCCCGGCGGCGCCGTGGCCGTAGGCTATGCCGAGGCCGGCGCGCAGTCGCGCAAGAAGACGAACAACAAAAAGAAGAAGCACAAGCACGGAAGGGCGCAGTAGCGGCTCTTCCAAGGTCGGACCTCCGGGTAATGCTCAGTCGCTCAGACAGTCCTCGCTCGGCGGAAGTGTCCACTGGACACTTCCGTTCGCTGCGGAACTCGCTTGGTGAGCACCACCCGGAGGTCCTCTAGGCTCTACCACTGTTGAACTAGCGAAAGGCGAATCCATGGTACGTGAAGGTTCGGCTCCTAATTTCTGCCCGCCCACGGAAGAGGGCATCACCCTGACCTTCTCTGACGAAAAGGGCGACACCGTCGACCTGGAGTTCCTGGGGCTCATTCTGAAGGACGACCGCTCCTACGGGTTCTTCTTCCCGGTGGACGAGGACAACCCCGCCTGCTCTTCCGGCGAAGTGGTGCTGCTCGAGGTTACCGAGCTTGACGACGATGGTCAGCCCGAGGCCTTCGAGCTGGTCACCGACGAGGCTATCGCTGCCGAGGTGTACGCCGACTTCCAGGAGGCCACCCGCGACCTCTACGACTTCGCCTAGGGTGTCTCGCCGGCTTCGCCATGATCTTCGTCGCCGATCCCGACTGCGTGCTCACCGTTCGTGAGCAGCAGATTCTCTATCACATTGCCCAGGGGCTCTCGAACCGCGAGATTGCCGAGCGCCTGTCGCTGTCCGAGCAGACGGTGAAGTCCCACTTGGCCCACATGATCACGAAATCCGGCCGCGCCAATCGCGCGGCCCTGGTGGCTTACGGTTTCGAGCAGGGCATCCTCTGCCGCCGCTAGCGGTTTAGCCCGAATAGGGGATGGTGGGGCGCGCGGCTTCCGCTATGCTGGGGTTATCGTTGGGGAAGGAGTCGCGTCGCCCGTGATTTTGTTCGTCTGTTCCTTGTTGGGAATCTTGCTGTACGGTGCCGCCGGGGCTGTGGGCCTTTACGGCGTGGTGCGTGACCGCGCCCGGGCCGTGCGTGCCGGGAAGGTGCTGTTCTTCGTGGCGGTGCTGGCCCATACGGCGCTGATCGGCTGCGAATCGATGCGCACGTCAGGAACGTTGCTTTCGGGTCCCAATATCGTGATGCTAGCCTCGTGGGTGCTGGCTGTGGTCACGGCCATCGGCGTTGCTGTTACGCGTCGCGGCATGAGCATTGCGGCGGTGGCCTGCTTGGTTATTGCCGTGCTCATCGCCGTGGCGGTATGGATGCGCATCCTGGACCCCCTGGACGCCGACAACATGGCGTTCTACCAGTGGCCTCTGCTGCTGCCCCATATCGTGCTCGTGTTTTTGGCTTGCGCCTTCTTTGCCACCAGCGCGGTGGCCTCGGGTGTCCAGTTGTACCAGCAGCACCTTGTTCGTCAGCGCAGCGCCAAGGTGCTCTCGCTGGATGCGCCCTCTCTGGACACGCTGGGAAAGATTGCGCGTCTGACGGCTCTGGCGGGCCTGGTGGTATTCACGGCGGCCATTCTCATTGGCATTACCCATCTGGTGGCCATCTATGCGGCCATGGTCAATGCGGGCTGTGCGGGAAACCTGTCTTATCTGATACCGCGCATGGTGCTATCAGGGGCAGTGTGGTTGGTGTGGGCGGCCTATGCTATCTTCGCGTTTCTGGTTCCCTATGTGGTGGGCTCGCGGGCACGTGCGTGGCTCGCCATTGCTGGTTGCGCGCTGGCGCTGGCGCTCATAGCCGTCTCGGCGGGGTAGGGCCATGGCGTTTGTGCTGGTAGGCATCAATCCGCGGCGCCCCCTAGATCGGAAGAGCGTCGTGTAGGGAA
>CAJUFS010000035.1:2174-25386 GCA_910585575.1 uncultured Adlercreutzia sp.
GCGTGCGGCTTGTGCAGCATCTTGCATCCCGTCACGGCGTGAACGAGGCGCTGGTGGTTGTGGCGCCAGGGCGGGTGGAGCTGTACCTTTCCCTGGCTGCGGGAGTAGACGGTTACGAAACGGCGTTGGCTGCTGTGGCGGCACAGCTGGCCCCGGGCGCTTCTTTGGCTGATGCTGGCTACTACGCTGAAGGTGTTGATGCGGTGACGCATTTGCTGGCGGCGGTGGCGTCCCTGGATGAATTTGCGGCCGCTCAGGCCCTGGCGGGAAAGCGGGTTGACAGCGAAGGCGGCGGCGCTCGAGACTTGGGCGCCGCGGGGCATCTTGCGGCTGCCTCTGAGGCGCCCGGCACGGCTTCGGCCCCGGGTGCCGGCATGGCCGCGGCCCTCCGTCGCGCCCAGGGCGAGGCTGAACGGGCAGGTTCGTTGGGGCCGCAGCTGTCCGCGGTACTCGATGCGGCCCGGCGCCTCGAAGGGCGCCTGGGCGAGGCAGGGCGCGCGTCCGATGAGCAGCGGCTCGCCCAAACGGCTGTGGTCTTCGCGGGGCGTGTGTTCGATCACCTGGAGCGCCGTCAGGTTCTTCTGATGGGAGCCAATGGGCTGCTCGAGGGGGTTGCGCGTGCCTTGGCTGCTCAGGGCGTCGGAGGCTTCTCGTTCGTGGGGCCCGACGAGGCTGCCTCGATAGCGCGCGCCCGCGGTGCCCGGGTAGGGTCGCGCGAAGGTGCCGGCGTGTTGGTGGGCGCCGCCGATATCGTTTTGCTGGCGGAGGCTCTGCCGGGCGTTGCCATCGACCGTCGCCTTATGCGCACTGCTTTGCGCGCTCGCCGCGGACGGCCGATGCTTGTGCTCGATCTTTCGCCGTCGGGGACCGATGCGGTGGATCCTCGCATTGCCGACATGGACGGCGTGGTGCTCTATGATGCCCGTGACCTGCAGGCGTTGACGGAGAATGCTTCGGAGGGGCGACAGGCGCCAACGCTTTCAGCTTCCGCGGCTCTCGACGAGGCGGTTCGGAGCTTCACGGCAAGTTACGACTTCGGGTAGCTTTCTCTGCAGTTTGACCTGAGGAATTGGCCGACCTCCCTCTTGCCACGCACCTGTGTTCCCCCAAGCTTACTTTTACGCCCGGGGACTTACCCCCTTCGGGCGATTCCTGACCCAGAGGGTTTCCTTAAGCTGGTAGCACGCTGTCGAAACCGACGGCGCGGCCGAGAGGAGACCCTATGATCGTATCGTGGATGACCACGAACCAATGCAACCTGAAATGCGTCCATTGCTACCAGGATGCCGAGGAAGCTACCGAGCGCGAGCTTTCCACCGATGAGGCGAAGAAGATGATCGATGAGATTGCCCGGGCGGGTTTCAAGGTGATGATCTTCTCGGGCGGCGAGCCGCTTATGCGCCCCGATATCTACGAGCTGGTGGCCCATGCGGCCTCCCGCGGCCTGCGTCCGGTGTTCGGCACCAACGGCACTCTCATTACGCCCGAGGTTGCCCAGCGTCTGAAGAAGGCCGGCGCCTGCGCCATGGGCATTTCCGTGGACAGCCTCGACCCGCAGAAGCACGACCAGTTCCGCGGTCTGGAGAACGCCCATGCCCTGACCATGGCAGGCATCGAGGCCTGCAAGCAGGCGGGTTTGCCCTTCCAGCTGCACACCACCGTGGTGGACTGGAATCGCGACGAGGTGTGCGCCATCACCGACTTCGCCGAGGAAATCGGCGCCCAGGCCCACTACATCTTCTTCCTCATCCCCGTGGGCCGTGGCGAGTACATCCAGGAGACGAGCTTGGAGGTGCTGGAGAACGAGGCCCTGCTGCGCGACATCATGCGCAAATCGGCCGAGGTGTCCATCGACGTGAAGCCCACCTGCGCTCCGCAGTTCACCCGCGTGGCGAAGCAGCTGGGCGTGGAAACGCGCTTTACCCGCGGTTGCCTGGCGGGGCTGACCTACTGCGTGGTGGGCAGCGAGGGCGTAGTACGCCCCTGTGCCTACATGACTGAGGAGGCGGGCGACGTGCGCGAGACCCCCTTCGACGAAATTTGGCGTGAGAGTCCCGTGTTCAAGACGCTGCGCACCCAGGCCTACAGCGGCGCCTGCGGCACCTGCGACTACAAGGACGGCTGCGGTGGCTGCCGCGCCCGCGCCGCCTACTACCACAACGGCGACATCATGGCCCAGGACGAGTACTGCGCCCATGGTCAGCAGCTTTTGGAAACCGAGGAAGCCTAAGCGCGAAGCGTGCCCGCGCTTCGCGCCAGACGTCAATCGCATCATCGCGCCCCTGGGCCGACGGCCCGTCGGCATTGCGTATGCGTCCTTGCGCGCTGTGCGTGCGCCCCTGAAAATCCCCTGAGAGAGAAGAGACTTTACCTATGAAGAAGATCACCTTCGCCCTGGCGGCGCTGTTGGCCCTGGGCGTGGCGGGTTGCGCCACGTCCCAGGAGCCGGCGAACACCGAGGGGGCCAACCAGCCTGCAGCCGAGCAGGCGGCCACCGCCGGCGCCGAGGACGCTGTCGCCTTCACCGACGATTTGGGCAACGAGGTAACCGTGGCGAATCCTCAGCGCGTGGTGGCCTGCATGGGCAGCTTCGCCAACGCTTGGGAACTGGCCGGGGGTACGCTGGTGGGCGTGTCCGATGATGCCTTGACTGCTGAGGGCTTCGCCATTGAAAGCCCGGACGTGGCCACAGTGGGCGACTTCACCAACGTGAATCTGGAGTCCATCATCGCTTTGGAGCCCGATTTCGTGATCATGACCAGCGGCACCGGTGGCCGCGGCGGCGACTCGAGCCAGGTCGATCTGCGCGAGGCGCTGGTGTCCTCGGGCATTCCCGTGGCTTACTTCGAGGTGACCACCTTCGATGACTATCTGCGCCTCATGCGCACCTTCGCCGACATCACCGGCGACGAGGCGGCCTACGAGCAGAACGCTGCCTCGGTGCAGCAGGCCATCGAGGGTATCAAAAGCCAGGTGTCCGCCGACGAGGCCCCCACGGCCCTGGTCATGACCACCTATTCCGGCGGCACCCGCGTGCAAAGCTCCGGCACTATGACCGGCGCCATGCTTGCTGATCTGGGCGTGCGCAATCTGGCCGACGAGAACCGCAGCCTGCTGAAGGACTTCAGCCTGGAGTCGGTCATCGAGCTGGACCCTGACTTCATCTTCGTCATCCCCATGGGCAACGACGCCGAGGCGGCTACGGCGGCCCTGAACGAGGCCACGGCGGCGAATCCCGCCTGGAATTCGCTGTCGGCGGTGCAGAACGGCCACTATGTCACTTTGGATCCGAAGCTGTTCCTGTCGAAGCCCAACGCGAACTGGGATGAGTCCTATCAGGTGCTGTACGACACGCTCTACGGCCAGAACTAGCGGCGGAACGGGTCGGGCGCTATGGCGAGCAGCAATCAAAAGGTCCTTGCCCGGAAGGGGAGCGGGGGCCAGGGCGTACGGCGGCAGGCAAACAGTGCCCGAGGCACGGGCGGGGAGCGTCCCCGAAACGGCCTCGTGCTGGCGACGGCTGCGGCTATCCTGGTGGCGGTGACGGCGGCCGGGTTCGTCCTGGGCTCCTCGTCGGTGAGCCTGGGCGAGCTGGTTGCCTGGGCCACGGGCGCCCCGCTGTCCGATACGGCTCGCAGTATTCTGGAAAACGTGCGCATGCCGCGTGTTCTGGCGGCGCTTTTGGCCGGGGCGGCCTTGGCCGTGGCGGGTGCCCTGATTCAGGCGGCGCTCGATAACCCGCTGGCCAGTCCGAACGTCATCGGTGTGAACTCCGGGGCCGGTTTGGCAGTGCTGCTGGCCGCCTCGCTGGCTCCGGGTGCCCTGTGGCTGTCGCCCCTGGCCGCCTTCGGAGGCGCGCTCGTTTCGGCCCTGGTGATCTTTCTGCTGTCGCTGGGTCCCGGGGTCTCTCGCCTGACCGTGGTGCTGGCGGGTATTGCCATTACCACGGTATTCGGGGCGGGCATGAACACCATCCTCATTGTGGACCCCGATGCCTATATCGGCTCGTCGAACTTCCTGGTGGGCGGCTTGTCGGGTGTGCTTATGGGAGACCTGGGCTGGCCCGCGGTCTACATTGCCCTGGGCTTGGCAGCCGCCTGTGCGGGGGCAACGAAGCTGAACATCCTGGGTCTGGGGGACGAGGCGGCCCACAGTCTTGGCCTGAACGTGCGGGCCGTGCGCCTGGCCATGCTGGCAGCCGCAGCGGTGCTGGCCGGCGCTGCCGTCAGCTTTGCGGGACTGCTCGGGTTCGTGGGGCTCATTGTGCCCCATATGGTGCGCTTCTTCACCGGCCACGATAATCGCTGGATCATTCCCGTTTCGGCGGTGGTGGGCGCAGCCTTCGTAGTAGGTTGCGACCTATTGGCCCGTGTGCTCTTCGCCCCTTATGAGCTGCCCGTGGGCATTCTCATGGCCTTTTTGGGCGGCCCGTTCTTCATCTACCTGATTTTGCGAAACCGAGGAGGCGGCCTTGACTGAGTCGATGTTGGAATACCGAGGCGTCGACTTTTCCTACCAGCCTGGCGCCCCCTTTATGGAGGGTCTCTCGGCCGTGGTGCCCCAGGGAGTGGTCACCAGCATCATCGGGCCCAACGGCTGCGGTAAATCCACGTTGGTGAAGCTGGCCTCCGGGCTTTTGCGGCCGACGGCGGGGGAGGTACGGTTGGCGGGGTGCTCTACGGCTGGACTTAGTGCTCGGGAGCGCGCCCGCGCCATGGCGGTGCTGTCCCAGATGACGCGGCCCGCGCCCATGACGGTGCAGGCGCTGGTGGAGTGCGGTCGGCATCCCCATCGCGGCTTCGGGGGTCGTTCTACGGCCGAGGATCGACGTCTGGTGGAGGAGGCACTGGCGCTGGCCGGCGTGGCGCACTTTCGCGACCACGACGTGCGGCGGCTGTCCGGGGGCGAACGCCAGCGCGCCTATCTGGCCATGACCCTAGCCCAGGACACGCCGCTCATCGTTCTGGACGAGCCTACCACCTACCTGGACATCAATGCCTGCCACGACCTCATGACTCTCGTGCGCGCTCTCAACCGTAAGCAGGGCAAGACCGTGGCCATAGTCATCCATGACATCGATCTGGCTCTGCGCTATTCCGACTGGCTCGTGGTGATGGAGCGCGGCCGCGTGGCAGCCTGCGGTCCGGTGGCGTCCGTGCTGGACGGCGGTGCCATCCAGCGAGTCTTCTCCCTCGACGTGTATCCCTTCGACCGCCCGGACGTACCGTCCGGTGCCCCTGACGTATCGCCCGACACCCCCGCCGAACGCGCCTATGTTGTCTTTCCGCACACGGAGCCCTCTAATTCCAAGCCATTCTGCCAAAGGGCGGCGAATTGATGCACACAAAGGCGCTTTGCGTCTCCTATAACCCTGTGGCCGCTTCCAATAGCATAGCCTCTTGCGCGTAGGTTACGATTCTTCTACAATGCCTCTCGTGAATTCTGTTTCAGGGCGAGGTGAAAATCCTCACTGGCGGTAAGCGCGGCGGCTTCGGCCCCCGTAAGCCCGCGACCCTGGGCGCTGCGGCGCCCAGGCTGATTCGGTGAAAATCCGAGGCCAACGGTTACAGTCCGGATGGAAGAGGCAGAGATTCGCGCCTGGCGGCCCCGCGGCCGCAACCCCGCAACGGGGCGCGTGCGAACCTACAGAAGCCTGTATGAAAAAGAGTTCATACGGGCTTCTTTTGTTATGGCGAGGCAAAAGGGGCGCCGGTTCGCACCAACCTCGCCGAAAGAGGTGATCCCCATGGCTCAAAGTCCCGTCAACCATCCCGCCGGTGCGGTGAAGGCGCCGAAGGCCCCCACGGCCCAGGCCACCATCGAGAACACCAACGTGTGGTCCACTCGCACGCTGGTGACCATTGCGCTGCTGTGCGCTATCTCGGTGCTGCTGTCCTTCGTGGAGTTCCCGCTGCTGCCCGGCGTGGCTTGGCTGTCCTACGACGCCTCCCTCATGCCCGCCGCCGTCTGCGGCTTCGCCTTCGGTCCGGCGGCTGGTCTGGCCTGCGGCATCATCAGCGTGGTGGCCCACGGCATTCTGTTCGCCGACTTCACCGGCGCCGTTATGAACCTGCTGGTGGTCATCGGGTTCATTCTGCCCTCGGCCCTTATCTACAAGCGCGTGCACACGCTGAAGGGCGCCATTGCCGGCCTGGCTCTGGGCATTGTGTTCGCCGTGGCCATGGCCGTGCTGGGCAACTTGGTGGTGACGCCGGCGTGGCTCGGCGTGCCGCTCGACGCCGTGGTGGCCATGATTGTGCCCATTCTCATTCCCTTCAACCTGCTGAAGGGCCTGCTGAACTCCATCCTGACCCTCATTGTGTACAAGGCTATCTCCAATCTCATCACCCCGAAGAAAAGCCAAGTGAAAGGCAAGTAAGTGGCCGACACCTTTGTCGATTTCCGTGACGCGGGCTTTACCTACGACGGTGAGTCCTTCGTCTTCCAGCACCTGAACCTGACGGTGCCCCAGGGGCAGTTCCTCTGCCTTTTGGGCGGCAACGGCTCGGGGAAGTCCACCCTGGCCAAGCACATCAACGCCCTGCTCACGCCCGACGAGGGCGAGGTGCTGGTCTTCTCGTGCGACACGCGCGACCCGGAGAGCACCTATTTCATCCGCTCGAACGCGGGCCTGGTGTTCCAGAATCCCGATGACCAGTTGGTGGCCAGCCTCATCGAGAACGACGTAGCCTTCGGTCCCGAGAACCTGGGCGTGCCCCTGCCCGAGCTGCGCGATCGCGTGACCCAGGCACTCAAGGAGGTGGGCCTGCAGGGCTTCGAGTTGCACGAGACCAATGCGCTTTCCGGCGGTCAGAAGCAGCGCGTGGCCATTGCCGGCGTGCTGGCCATGGATCCGGCCATCCTGATTCTGGACGAGGCCACGGCCATGCTCGACCCGCGCGGACGGGCCGGCCTTTTGCGCGTGGTTCGCGAGCTGCACGAGAGCGGCATGACTGTGGTGATGATCACGCACTACATGGAAGAGGCCGCCCTGGCCGATCGCGTCGTGGTGCTCGACCATGGCGCGGTGCGTCTGGATGGCACGCCCCAAGAGGTGCTCACTCGCGCTCACGAGCTGCGCGAGCTGTCACTGGAAGTGCCCTTCGCCTGCCGTCTTTCCCTGGAATTGCAGGCCCGCGGGGTACCCGTGGCCACCTGTATCACCGACGACGCCCTGAAGGAGGAGCTATGCGCCTTGCGTTCGAAGATGTGAGCTATAGCTACGTGGACCCCTCCTCGCGCACGCGCAAGAAGCGCCGCGGCAAGAAGGACGAGAAAAAGGCCGACTGGGGCAACGCCCCCGATGCGCTGTGGGCCCTCCGCCATGTGAGCTTTACCGTGGAGCCCGGCGAGTTTCTGGGCATTGCGGGCCATACCGGCAGCGGCAAGTCCACCCTTATTCAGCATATGAACGGGCTCGTGCATCCCACCGAGGGCCGCGTGCTGGCCGACGGGGAAGACCTGGCCGACAAGGCCGTGGCCCATCGGGTGCGCCAGTCGGTGGGCCTGGTGTTCCAGTATCCCGAGAACCAGCTGTTCGCCAACACGGTGTTCGACGACGTGGCCTTCGGGCCGCGCAACATGAAGCTGCCCGAGGACGAAGTGGAGCGCCGCGTGCGCCACGGCTTGGAGTTGGTGGGACTGGACGCGGATAAGCTGGGAGAGCGCAGCCCCTTCGACCTGTCCGGCGGTCAACAGCGCCGCGTGGCCTTCGCCGGCGTGCTGGCCATGGAGCCCAGCGTGCTGGTGCTCGACGAGCCCGTGGCCGGCCTAGACCCGCTGTCTCGCGCCGACTTTCTGCAGCTCATTGCCGACTTGCACGCCGGCGGCCTGACGGTGGTCATGGTGTCCCACTCCATGGAGGACTTGGCCGCCCTGTCCGATCGCATCCTGGTGCTGTCCGAGGGCGAAGTGTTCGCTCTGGGCACCCCGGCCGAGGTGTTCGCCGACGCCCCGGCGCTGAAGGCCATCGGCCTCGGCGCGCCGGCGCCCCAGGCCTTCGCCAGCCTGCTGCGCGAGGTGGGCTTCGCTTTGCCGCGGGCGCTGTACAGCGAGACGACGCTTGCTGACGATCTGGCCGCCCAGCTGGGCGGGGCTCCGGCGGCAGCTGAGGGTGCGGGCGTTGCGCCGCCGGCGGACGCCGCGGAGGCCGACCATGGGTGATCGCGCCATCATCGGCCAGTACTGGCCGGAAGATTCCCTGGTCCACGCCATGGACCCCCGCGTGAAGTTCCTCCTGTCCATCGTGCTCATGGTGGCGGTGTTCTGTGCAGCCACGCCCTTGGCGCTGGCGGTAGCGGCCCTGTTCATTGTGGGATTCTACGCCGCGGCGCGCATTCCGCTGCTGCGAGCGGTAGGCGCCATCGGCCCGCTGCTTATCTTGGTGGTGTTCACGGCGTTGCTGAACGTGCTGTTTGTCCAGGGCGGCGAGATCTACTTCCAGTGGGGCATCATCTGCATCAGCGAGAAGGGCCTGCAATCGGCCGTGTTCGTCGGCTGCCGCCTGTTCCTGCTGCTGCTGGGCATGAGCCTGCTGACGCTGACCACCACCACGCTGGACATCACCGCGGCCTTCGAGCGGCTGCTGATGCCCTTGGCGAAGCTGGGCGTGCCGGCCCACGAGCTGGGCATGATCCTCGGCATCGCGCTGCGATTCCTGCCCCAGTTCATGACCGAACTGGGCATTATCTACCGTGCCCAGATCAGCCGCGGAGCCCATTTCAATGTCAATCCCTTCAAAGGGGGAGTGCAAACCCTCACGGCCCTCATGATCCCGCTGTTCACCAGCGCTTTCCGCCACGCCGAAACCCTGAGCCTGGCCATGGAAGCCCGCTGCTACCACGGCGGCAACGGCCGTACCCGTCTCGACCCCCTGCATATGACCTGGCGCGACGCCGTCGGCACCGGAGCCTTAGCGCTGATGCTCGTCGCCGTCATAGCCACGAACTTCATCGTACTTTAGAAAGGACTCAGAATGAACGGCATCGAAACCATCGTAGACTATCTCACCAGCGTCCCCGCCTGGTACCTGGCCACCGTGGAGGAAACGCCCGAGGGGGCAAAGCCGCACGTTCGCCCCTTCAGCTTCGCCGCCATCCAAGACGGCGAGATCCAGTTCTGCACCGCCACCACCAAGGACGTCTACCGCGAGATGCAGGGCAACCCGCAGGTGGAGCTGACGGCTTGGAAGCCCGGCAGCGGCTGGGTCATCCTGCGCGGTAAGGCGAACCTGGAGGACCGCGCCAACGCCCAGGTGCGCCAGGAAGGCTTCGAGCACATGGTGGGCTTGGGTGAGGTCTGGGAAAGTGCCGACGACGAGCGCCTCACCTTCTTCACCATCGACGATGCCGAAGCCTGGATCTGCGACATCGACGGCAGCTGGAATCCCGTAGCCCTGTAGCAGCAAAATAAGCGTAGCGCGGGAGGGCGCCGGGGCCGTCGGCAGGGCTCTCTGAACACTGCCTTTCATGCGACCAAAGGTCGCACCATTAATACATGAAGGAGCGAAGCGCCCGAGGCCGAAGGCCGAGCCAGCGGAGCGGGTGCCCAGACGACGGCCCCGGCGCCCTCCCGCGCGGCCAGGTTGGTAACCACTTGTCAAGAATTGACAGCGAGGGGAGCGGTCCGAGCGAAGTAGGGTACAATCCTCTCCATGATTGAATTACTTAACACCATAGACTCGTTCGTGTGGGGCCCGGTCATGATTGCCTTTCTGCTGGGCACCCACATCTACCTGACCTTCCGCACCGGCTTCATCCAGCGCAAGCTGCCGAAGGCCATCCGCATGTCCATCAAAAGCGACGCGGACGGCAAGGGTGATATCTCCAGCTTCGGTGCCCTGGCCACGGCGCTGGCGGCTACTATCGGCACCGGCTCCATCGTGGGCGTGGCCACAGCCATTCTGGCCGGCGGCCCCGGTGCGGTGTTCTGGATGTGGATTGCAGGCATCTTCGGCATTGCTACCAAGTACGTGGAAACCTACGCGGCAGTGAAGTACCGCGTGCGCGACAAGTCCGGCGCCATGATGGGCGGTGCCATGTTCGTGTGGAAGCGCGCCTTCGCCCGCAAGGACGGCTCGGTGCCCTGGTGGGCCACGCTGGGCGCCGTGGCCTTCGCGGGCTTCGCTGTTGTCGCTACCATAGGCACGGGATCTGCGGTGCAGGCGGCGGCTATCTCCGGCATTGTCACGTCCTCCATTCCCGTTGTCCCCGCTTGGGTGGTGGCCCTCGTCATCGTGGCCGCGGTAGCAGCCGTCATCTTTGGCGGCGTGCGCTCTATTGCGCGGGTGTGCGAGTGGCTCGTGCCCATTATGGCGGGTGCCTACGCCCTGGGCTGCGTGGTCATTATCATCATGAACGGCACGGTGCTGGGCGATGCCCTGGGTCTTATCGTGGAATGCGCCTTTACTCCTAAGGCTGCCTTTGGTGGTGCTGTGGGGTCGGGCCTGATGATGGCGCTGCAGTACGGCTGCGCCCGCGGTCTGTTCTCCAACGAGTCGGGTTTGGGTACGGCTCCCATTGTGGCGGCGGCGGCCAAGACGCGTAACCCGGCCGAGCAGGCGCTTATCTCCATGACCGGCGCCTTCTGGTCCACCGTGGTCATCTGCGCGCTGACGGGCATTGTGCTCGTGTCCACCATGATCATGAACCCGGACATCCAAGAGCAAATCCTTGCTAATCCCTCCATCTTTACCGGGGCGGCCCTGGCCTCGGCGGCCTTTGCGGAAATCCCGTACCTGGGCACGCCCATTTTGGTGCTGGGCATGTGCTCGTTCGCCTACTCCACCATCCTGGGCTGGAGCTACTACGGCAACCGCTGCGTGGCCTACCTGTTCGGCTCCAAGGGCATCAAGCCCTATCAGATCGTGTACGTGGCCGTGGCGTTTTTGGGCGCTATCGGCGTGGGCGATGTGGTGTGGACCATCTCGGATATCGGCAACGCCCTTATGGCCATTCCGAACATCATCGCCATCTTGCTGCTGTCGGGCATGATTGCCCGCGAAACGAAGCATTTCGTCTACGAGGACCATCTTGACGAAGTGGCCGACGAGCCCGTGCCGCTGACGAAGGGGCCGCAGTTCTAGGGCGCCTGCCCGCCGCGCCGAGCCCGTTCACTGGTATTTCTCCCATTGTTAACAAAAGCGCTCATCTTCTCTGCCTATAATGCGGATACTTTAGTGCGTTAAAGTGCTCCCAGCGGCGCAGCCGGTATCGGGGGACGCTGCGGCGCCAAGCTGCAAGCCTCATGGGAGAGGAGAACCGCTTTGGATATGCTGGTCGATATCATCAACAGCATCGACGGCTTTGTGTGGGGCCCGCCGATGCTCATCCTGCTTCTGGGATCGCATTTGTATCTGACCTTCCGCACCGGCTTCATTCAGCGCAAGCTGCCCACGGCCATCAAGCTGTCGGTGACGAAGGACCCCGACGCCCCCGGCGACATCAGCCAGTTCGGCGCCTTGTGCACGGCGCTGTCCGCCACTATCGGTACGGGCAACATCGTCGGCGTGGGCACCGCCATTATCGCCGGCGGCCCGGGCGCGGTGTTCTGGATGTGGATTACCGGCGTGTTCGGCATTGCCACCAAGTACTCCGAGACCTTCGCCGCGGTGAAGTACCGCGTGAAGGATCACAACGGCAACATGCTCGGCGGCGCCATGTACGCCTGGAAGCGCGCCTTCAACGACAAGAACGGTCATACCCCCTGGTGGGCGCTGCTCGGTGCCGGCGCCTTCGCCCTGTTCGCCGCTGTGGCTTCCTTCGGCATTGGCTCGGCAGTGCAGTCCTCTGCCATGACCGAGGTCATCTCCACCAACCTGCCCGGCGTGCCCGCTTGGGGTATCGGCCTGGCCATTGTCATCATGGTGTCTGTGGTTATCTTCGGCGGCGTGAAAGTTATCTCCAGTGTGTGCGAGAAGCTGGTGCCGTTCATGGCCCTGGCCTACATCTGGGGCTGCGTGGTTATCCTGGGCATGAACTGGGAGCTGATCTGGCCGGCCTTTTGCCTCATTGTCGAGAGCGCCTTCACCGCGAAGGCCGCTTTCGGCGGTGCCCTGGGCTCGGGTCTCATGCTGGCCCTGCAGTTCGGCTGCGCTCGCGGCCTGTTCTCCAATGAGTCCGGCCTGGGCTCGGCGCCCATCGTGGCCTCGGCGGCCGCTACGCGCAATCCGGCCCGTCAGGCTCTGGTGTCCATGACCGGCACCTTCTGGGATACGGTGATCATCTGCCTGCTCACGGGTTTGGTGCTGGTGTCCACCATGCTGGGGAACGCTGATCTGCAGGCCCAGATCATGGCCGGCAACATTTCCGCCGGCGCGGCTCTGTCCAGCGCGGCGTTTGCCAGCATTCCCTACATCGGCACGCCCATTCTGGTGCTGGGCATGATCCTGTTCGCCTACTCCACCATCCTGGGTTGGAGCTACTACGGCAACCGCTGCGTCACCTACCTGTTCGGCAAGCGCGCCATTCGTCCTTACCAGGTGCTCTACGTGGTGGTGGCCTTCCTGGGCGCCATCGGCGTGGGCGAAGTGGTGTGGACGGTGTCCGACATCACCAACGCCCTGATGGCCATTCCCAACATCATCATGGTGCTGGCGCTTTCGGGCCTCATTGCCCGCGAGACGCGCCATTACGTCTACGAAGGCCATCTTGACGAGCGCGACGAGACCCCCATTCCGCAGCTGGAAAACAAGTAATCGGTTCCGAGCGGCCTGGCGGCCGTTCGGACGTGCCGACGCTGCGGGTCCGACAGGCACCTGGCCTTGCACTTCAGGGCTTTCCCTCACAGCCGAAGGCTGCTCGGCCGCCCTTCAGCACAATTCCAGGCCCCTGTCGCAGCCTCGCTGGCTTCCTTGGGCGAACCTGGGAGTTTAGGGTTTATGGAAGCGACCTTCTTCGGAGGGTCGCTTTTCTTTTATACTGGGGGCATGAAAACCATTGCAATCATAGGCGGCGGCGCGGCGGGCCTGACGGCGGCTATTGCGGCAGCTGAGGCGGCCCGCGAGGCGACGGGGGCTCAGGGTGCAGCACCTGTGTCCGTCACGGTGTACGAGGCGTCCGACCGCGTGGGCCGCTCCATTCTGGCCACGGGCAACGGCCGCTGCAACTTCTCCAACGCGGTTATCGAGCCGGCGCTTTACCGCAACGGCGCCTACGTGGCGGCGGCGCTGGAAGCGCTGGAGGCACAGAGGCCGTCCCCGGGGACGGCTCTGGAAGCGCTGCCGGCAACGGGGGACTGCGAGGACGCTCGACTGGGGGGAGTGTGCGAGGTGCTGCCTTCGGCGGCGGCGTTTCCCGGTGGTCCCAATGCGGTGCTTGCGTTCTTCGCCGAAAGCGGCCTGGTGTGGCGCGAAGAAGGGGAGGGGCGCCTGTATCCCTTGGCCAACAAGGCCACTTCGGTGCTCGACTGCCTGCGGGCGCGCCTTGAAGCTGCGGGAGTGTGTCTGGCGTGCGACAGTGCTGTGGACGCGGTAGAGGCCCCTGGCGAGCGCTGCGCGCGGTTCACGCTTCGCTTGGCTGACGGGCGCTTTGAGCGGGCCGATGCCGTGGTAGTGGCGGTGGGCGGCCGCGTGGTCCCGCGTCTTTTGCCCGTGGGCCTTCCTTTCGTAAAGACGGCTCCCACGCTGGGGCCCTTGGCCGTGAAGTCTCCCTACCCGCGGCAGCTGGACAATATTCGCGTGCGCGGTGCCCTGGAGCTGTGGCGGGGCACGTCGCTGGTGGCGCGGGAGCGCGGCGAAGTGATGTTTCGCAAGTACGGCGTCTCGGGTATTGCGGCGTTCAACCTGAGCCGTCTGGCCCAACCGGGGGACGAGCTGGCGATCGATTTTCTGCCCGCGGTGGATGCCTCGGAGGCTCCGGCGTTTCTTGAGAAGCGAGCCCGGGCGCTGAGCGCGGTGCTGGATCACCCCGCCACCTGGGACGATGTTCTGCGCGGCATGGTGCTGGCCCCGGTGGCCGAGGTACTGCTGAAAGCGGCTTTGGTGCGGGGCGAAAGTGCTGTCGGTGCGGCGGCGCTCTCGGTCGCCGCAAAGGCTTCGGAAAACGAGGAAGCGCCCTCGCCCTCGGCGTCCTACGATGTGGCGGCCGTAGCGACCGTGCTCAAGGGGCTGCGGCTGCCCGTGACGGGCATCGGCGATGAACGCCAGTGCCAGGTGCATCGCGGCGGCGTGGCCGTGGAGGCGCTGGATGCGGCTACGGGCCAGGTACGCGCGGTGCCCGGGCTGTTCGTAGCAGGCGAGGCGGCCGACGTGGACGCCCCCTGCGGCGGTTTCAACCTGCACTGGGCCTGGGCCTCGGGGCTCTTGGCCGGGCGCGGAGCGGCTGCGGCTGCGATAGGAGCGCACTTATGATTCAGGCGTCCAACATCCCCGTGTCCCTCGATGCGCTTCTGCCTGAGAACGAGACGCTCTTTCGCCGTGAGGTGGCCCGTGCCCTCGGGGTGGCCGCCGGCCAGATGGAAAGCGTGCGGCTGCTGAAGCGCTCCATTGACGCGCGCAAGAAGACGAACGTCCACGGGGTGGTGACCGTGGCGGTTGCCTTGGTCAAAGGTGCAACGCTGACGCCCCGCAAGGGCGTGACGGTAAAGCCCTACGAGCCGACGGCCCCGCTGACGGTTCCCCAGGTGGAAGCGCCCGCGTTGCGCCCCGTGGTAGTGGGCATGGGCCCCGCCGGGCTGTTCTGCGCGCTGTATCTGGCTCGTGCTGGCTTGCGGCCCCTGGTGGTCGAGCGCGGCGCCGATGTGGATGCCCGCACGCGGGCGGTGGATGCCTTCGCTGAGGGCGGCCCCCTCGACGCCGTTACCAACATCCAGTTCGGCGAAGGGGGTGCGGGTACGTTCTCCGACGGCAAGTTGGGTACGGGCATCAAGAGCCCCCATATCCGCCACGTGCTGGAGGCCTTCGTGGAGGCGGGAGCGCCCGAAGATATCCTGGTTGATGCGAAGCCCCATATCGGCACCGACTTGCTGGTAGGGGTAGTGCGCCACCTGCGCGAGGCCATTCAAGAAGCCGGCGGCGAGGTGCGCTTCCTCACGCGCCTGATAGACGTGGAGGTAGAGGACGGCGCTGTGGTCGGTGCGGTGCTCAAAGACGAGCGCACGGGGGCTACCGAAACCGTGGCCACCAACCGCATAGTGCTGGCCTGCGGGCATTCCGCCCGCGACACCTTCCAGCTGGTGCAAGAGGTGGGCGTGGCGCTCGAGCGCAAGCCCTTCGCCGTGGGCGTGCGCATCGAGCATCCCCAGGCGCTCATCAATCGGGCCCAGTATGGGCCGTCCGCTGCGCATCCGGCCTTGGGCGCGGCCGACTACAAGCTGGCGGTGAAGACCCATGATGGGCGCGGGGTCTACACCTTCTGCATGTGTCCCGGCGGGGAAGTGGTGGCCGCGGCCAGCGAGGCTGGCGGCGTATGCGTGAACGGCATGAGCCGCCATGCGCGCGCGGGCAAGAACGCGAACAGCGCCCTGTTGGTGGAAGTGCGTCCCGACGATCTGCCCGGGAGCGACCCCTTGGAGGGCGTGGCCTTCCAGCGCCAGTGGGAGCATGCCGCATTCGACCTGGGCGGTTTCAGCTATTTGGCCCCAGCCCAGACGGTGGGGGAGTTCCGCGCCGGCAAAGCGGGCGCGGCCAGCACGGAGGTGGAGCCCACCTATCCGCGGGGCGTGGTCTGGGCCGACCTGCACCAGTGCCTGCCGCCGTTTGTGACCGACGCCCTGGAGGAGGCCTTTCCGCTGCTCGATCGCAAGCTGGCCGGCTTCGCTCATCCCCAGGCGGTGATGACGGGTGTCGAGGCCCGCAGCTCGAGCCCCGTGCGCCTGGTGCGCGACGAGAGGTTTCAGACGAACATCGCCGGGCTCTACCCCTGCGGCGAGGGCGGCGGCTATGCCGGTGGCATCACCAGCGCCGCGGTGGACGGCCTGCGCGTGGCCGAGGCCATCGTGGGGGAGTGCCAGAAGGGGGAGGCGCGATGAGGCGGCTTTCCTTGGCCGAGGCGGAGGACTGCCTGAGCCGCGGCGAGGCCGTGGTGCTGCCGACGGACACGGTGTACGGCGTGGGGGTGGCCGTTGAGGCGGCCCCCGGTCCCCAGCGGTTGTTCGAGGCCAAGCATCGCCCCGCCGACAAACCGGTGGCGTGGCTCGTGGCCAGCCCCGACGATCTTGAGCGCTACGGCGCGGCCGTGCCCGGCTATGCCCGACGGCTGGCCGAGGCCTTCTGGCCCGGTGCGCTCACCTTGGTGGTGCGCGCCTCGGCGGCGGTGCCCCGTGCTTTCCAATCGCAAGCGGGCACCATCGGCCTGCGCATGCCCGCTTCCCCCGAGGCCTTGGCGCTTATTCGGGCGGCCCGGTGTCCCTTGGCCGTCACCTCGGCCAACCCCTCGGGGGCCCCGGCGCCGGTGCGCTTCGAAGACCTCGACCCCGTTCTGGTGGAAGCCACGGCGGGGGTGTTCGTGCCAGAGCCTGCGGACAAGGCGCAACGGAGTGAGGGGATGTCGCCCGGGAGGCTCGTCGGGATGCCCGCGGCCCCCGCAGCCCACGATTGCACGACAGACGGCGCGGGATCGCCCGAGGCCGCTTCCACGGTGCTAGACTGCACCGCAGACGCTCCGCGTCTCTTGCGCGCCGGGGCTCTTTCGTTTGACTCGGTGAAAGGAGCACTCCTATGACAGAGGCGCAGGAAACGGTGGGACGGACGGAATTCGAGTTTCCCTCCGCCGACGGCGCAAGCACGGTCCACGGCGTGCTCTGGGTGCCGCTGGCCATGGAGCGCTTGGAGGGCAGCCCCGACCAGCTGGGCCTGTTCCGCCCGCGCGGCGTGGTGCAGCTGGTGCACGGTATGGCCGAGCATATCAGCCGCTATGATGACTTCGCCCGCTTTCTAGCCTCCCAGGGGTTCCTCGTGGGCGGCCACGACCATATCGGCCACGGCTCGACGGCGCCCGATGCTGCCGGGCGCGGCGTGGTGGATGCCGACACCGGTGCCCAGGCCATGATCGAGGACGTGCAGCAGATGCGCCTCATGCTTACCCAGCAGGTGGTGCCGGGCACGCCCTATTTCCTGTTCGGCCATTCCATGGGCTCGCTCGTGGTGCGCAGCTACCTGCCCCAGTACGGCGAGGGACTTACGGGCGCCATCATCTGTGGCACGGCCAACGAGCCCACGGTGGTGTCGGCGGCCGGCAACCAGCTGGCGCGCCTCATTGCCCGCGTGCGTGGCAACGATTACAAAAGCGAGCTGCTGCACAGCCTGGCCGACGGCGCCTACAGTCGTGCCATCAAGGATGCCCGCACGCCCTTCGACTGGCTCTCCCGCGATCCGAAGGTGGCCGATGAGTTCATGGCCGACGAGACCACGGGCTTCATGTTCGGCGCCGGCGCCTACGCGGCTCTGACCGAGCTGGCCCACCGCGCCGCCAGCCCGAAGACCCTGGCCGCCACCCCGCACGCCCTGCCGTTGCTCTACATAGCTGGCGAGGCCGATCCCGTAGGGAAGTGCGGCAAGGGCGTCGCCAAAGCCGCCGAGGCCATGGAGCAGGCAGGAGCCGAGGACGTCACCCTCAAGCTCTATCCCGCCATGCGCCACGAAATCCTCAACGAATACGGCAAAGAAGACGTCTACCGCTACATCCTCGACTGGATCGAGGCGCGTGCATGAAGAAGTACGTAATCGCTCTCGATCAAGGCACCACCTCATCGCGCGCCATGCTCATCGACCGTGCCGGCAGGGCCGTCGGTTCGGTGCAGCGCCCCTTCCCGCAGCTGTACCCGCAACCGGGCTGGGTAGAGCACGACCCGCACGACATCCTCTCCTCGCAGCTGGGCGCGCTCACCGAGCTGCTGCTCACCTACAGCATCAGCCCCGAGGACATCGACGCCATCGGCATTACCAACCAGCGCGAGACCACCGTGGTGTGGGACCGCGCCACCGGCGAGCCCATCTGCAACGCCATCGTGTGGCAGTGCCGGCGCACCGCGCCCATGATCGAGGCGCTGACCGCCGATCCGTTGGTGGCGGAGGAGATCACGGCGCGTACGGGCCTTATCCCCGACGCCTACTTTTCGGCCAGCAAGATCGCCTGGATTTTGGGCGAGGTGCCCGGCGCGCGCGAGCGGGCCGAGCGCGGCGAGCTGGCCTTCGGCACCGTGGACAGCTGGCTCATCTGGAAGCTCACCTACGGAGCGGTGCACGCCACCGATGTGACGAACGCCAGCCGTACCATGCTCTTCAATATTCACGAGGGCTGCTGGGACCCGTACCTGCTGGAACTCTTCGGCATTCCTGAGTCGCTCCTGCCCGAGGTGCGGCCCTCGGCCGGCTGCTTCGGCATCACGGCGAATCCCGGACTTGTCCAGGGCATTCCCATTGCCGGGGTGGCGGGCGACCAGCAGGCGGCCTTGTTCGGCCAGTGCTGCTTCGATCCGGGCCAAGCGAAGAACACCTACGGTACCGGCTGCTTCCTGCTCATGAACACCGGGCACGAGGCCTGCCGTACGCGCAATGGCCTCATCACCACGGTGGCGGCGTCGGCCCCCGGTACCCAGGGGCTCGAGTATGCCCTGGAGGGCAGTGTCTTCGTGGCCGGCGCTCTTATCCAGTGGCTCCGCGACGAGCTGGGCATTATCGAGAACGTGACCGAGACCGACGCCATCGCCCGCAGCGTGCCCAGCACCGACGGCGTCTATGTGGTGCCGGCCTTCACGGGCCTGGGAGCGCCCTACTGGGACGCCGAGGCCCGCGGGGCTATCCTGGGGCTCACCCGCGGCACGGGTCGCGCCCATATTGTGCGGGCGTCCCTGGAGGCCCTGGCCTACCAGGTGTGCGATTTGGTGCACGCCATGAACGAGGACTCCTCGGTGCCGCTGACCACGCTCAATGTGGACGGGGGAGCGGCCACCAACAACTTCCTCATGCAGTTCCAAGCCGACATGCTGGGTTGTCCACTGCGCCGCCCCGCTAATGCCGAGACCACCGCTTTGGGCGCGGCGTTCCTGGCTGGCCTGGCCACGGGCTTCTGGCCCGACGTGCAGGCCCTGCGCGCGCTGCGGGAAGGGGAGGAGCGCTTCCTGCCCACCTTCGACGAGGCCCAGCGGGCGCGTCGCATCGACGGATGGCACGAGGCCGTCGCCCGCGTGCGCAGTTAGTGCATCTTGGAGAAACCTCGCCCGCGGGGCCGCGCGCTGCACCTACAATGGGCGAGACGAAAACTTCGCGAGAAGGAGCACCCATGCGCATCAGCATCGGAAGCGATCACGCCGGCTTCGAGCAGAAGCAGGTCCTGGTTGATTACTTGGCGGGGAAGGGCTACGACGTCATCGACCGCGGCCCCGATTCCGACGACCGCGTCGACTACCCCGATTTCGCCGTTCCCGTGGCCCAGGACGTGGCCGACGGCGACGTCGACTACGGCGTGCTCGTGTGCGGCACGGGCATTGGCATGGCCATGGCCGCCGACAAGGTGCCCGGCATCCGCGCCGCCAACATCATCACCCCCGAGTTCGCCGCCCTGTGCCGCGAGCACAACGACGCCAACGTCATCACCCTGTCCGGTCGCTTCGTGGCTCTTGAGGACAATGAGCGCATCCTGGACACGTTCCTATCCACGGATTTCGGCGGAGGCCGCCACGCCGGCCGCGTGCAGAAAATCATGGAGCTTGATTAGTTCCGTCGGCCCTGACGGGACCGACGGGAACGTCGACGCTGCGGCTCCGACAGGCACCTGGCCTTGCCCCTTGTTTTGGGCTCGGCGCGGCGCGAAGGCCGCTTGGCCCAAAGGCGGGGCAATTCCAGGCACCTGTCGAACCCTCGCTGACTTCCTTGGGCGAATCTGTGAGAAATAGTAATTGATAGATTGGAGAAATATGGCTCTTGAGTTTCTAGCAGCGGAAGATCCGCAGGTAACTGAGTGCTTGCGTGAAGAATTGGCGCGTCAGCGCGGCTCGGTGGAGCTTATCGCGTCCGAGAACTTCACCTCGCGGGCGGTCATGGAGGCCGTGGGCAGCGTGCTTACCAACAAGTACGCCGAGGGCTATCCCGGCAAGCGCTACTACGGCGGCTGCGAGA
This sequence comes from uncultured Adlercreutzia sp., assembly GCA_910585575.1. Taxonomy (GTDB): domain Bacteria; phylum Actinomycetota; class Coriobacteriia; order Coriobacteriales; family Eggerthellaceae; genus Adlercreutzia. Next base: position 22,228 of record CAJUFS010000035.1, read on the forward strand.
AAGTGGACATGGTGGAGGATCTGGCCCGCGACCGCGCCTGCCAGCTCTACGGGGCGAAGTGCGCCAACGTGCAGCCCCACTCTGGCGCCAGCGCGAACTTCGGCGCGTATCTCTCCATCATCGAGCCCGGTGACACGGTGCTCGGCATGAGCCTCGATCACGGCGGCCACCTGACCCACGGCAGCCCCGTGAACTTCTCCGGCCTGCTCTACAACATCGTTTCCTATGGTGTGGATCCGGAAACCGAGACTATCGATTACGACGCGTTAGAGCGCCTGGCCAAGGAAGTGCGCCCGAAGGTTATCGTGGGCGGCGCCAGCGCCTACCCGCGCTTCATCGACTTCGAGCGCATGGGGGCTATCGCCCGCGAGGTGGGCGCCTACCTCTTGATCGACATGGCCCACATCGCCGGCCTGGTGGCTGCCGACCTGCATCCCAACCCGGTGCCCCATGCCGATATTGTCACGTCCACCAGCCATAAGACCCTGCGCGGCCCGCGCGGCGGCTTCATCCTTACCAACAACGAGGAGCTGGGCGCGAAGATCAACAAGGCCATCTTCCCCGGCGCCCAGGGCGGTCCGCTCATGCACGTCATCGCCGGCAAGGCCGTGGCCTTCGGCGAGGCCCTGAAGCCCGACTACCGCACCTACATGGAGGCCGTGGTGGAGAACGCCCGCACCCTGGGTCAGGGCATGACCGACGGCGGCCTGCGCCTGGTGTCCGGTGGTACCGACAACCACCTGTGCCTGGTGGATCTCACGGCCTCGGACATCACTGGCAAGGACGCCGAGAAGCTGTTGGAGTCCGTGGGCCTGACGGTGAACAAGAACTCCATCCCCAACGAGCAGCGCTCGCCCTTCGTCACCAGCGGTATCCGCGTCGGCTCCGCGGCCGCCACCACCCGCGGCTTCACCGCCGAGGACTTCTACGAGGTGGGTCAGCTCATCGCCACCACGGTCTTCAACGCCGACAACGAGGCCAAGCTGGCCGACGTCCGCAAGAAGGTAGACGCCATGCTGGAAGCCCACCCCTTGTACCCCGGCCTGGAATACTAGTAGAATCGCAGCAAGGGAAGAGCGTTCGGAAAGGAAAGCTATGAACAACGACCGAGTAGTCGTCCTCGACCATCCTATCGTGCAGCATAAGCTGTCGATTCTGCGCGACAAGCACACCCCCTCGAACGAGTTCCGCGACATCGTCAGCGAGCTGTCGCTGTTCGAAACCTACGAGGCCACGCGCGACCTGCCGCTCACGAACGTCTTCATCCACACGCCCATCGCGCCCTTCGATGCCAAGCAGATCACTGGCCGTAAGGTGGCCTTCGTGCCCATCCTGCGCGCGGGCCTCGGCATGGTGGACGGCGCCCTGGAGGTCATCCCCACGGCTCGCGTGGGCCATCTGGGCATGCAGCGCAACGAGGAAACCCACGAGCCGGAAAGCTACTACGACAAGCTGCCCCGCGACATTGCCAGCCGTCGCGTCTACGTGCTCGATCCCATGCTGGCCACGGGCGGCTCTGCCGCCGCGGCCATCGAGTACCTGCGCGAAGCCGGCGTCACGGGCACCATCCGTTTCCTGTGTATCGTAGCGGCCCCCGAGGGCATCGAGCGCCTGCTGGCCGCCGACGACGACCTCATCATCTACGCCTGCGCCGTGGACGAGGGCCTCAACGAGAACGCCTACATCGTCCCCGGCCTCGGCGACGCCGGCGACCGGATCTTTGGAACGGAGTAATTCGTTCTTGTTTCTTGTTCGTAAGAGCAGCGGCGCTCGGCCGGGACCCCCGCAGGGCACCGTCTGAACACCAAAAAGAAAAAGCGACCGAAGGTCGCCCAGTAAATGCATGAAGGAGCGCAGCGCACGAGGCCGCAGGCCGAGCAGCGGAGCGGCGCGTGCCCGGAGCGGGGTTGCGGCCGAGCGCCGCGGACAGCAAGAGCAGACAGGCAAGCAAGAGCAAGCGCAAGCGAAGCGAGCGCGAGCAATCAGAATGCAGCAACGTGGGGCAATCGAAGCCAAAGAAAGGCAGGGAGAAAAGGTGACGAATCCGGACAACCGTCCCAGTTGGGACGAGTACTTCATGAAGATGGCCAACGACGTGGCCACCCGCACCACCTGCCTGCGCCGCGGGGTAGGGGCCGTTATCGTGAAGGACCGCCGCATTCTGGCCACGGGCTACAACGGCGTACCCACGGGCTTGGCCCATTGCTCGGAGACAGGGTGTCTGCGCGAGCAGCTGGGGGTGCCCAGCGGCCAGCGCCACGAGATCTGCCGCGGGCTGCACGCCGAGCAGAACGCCATCATCCAAGCGGCCCGCTACGGCATCAACATCGCCGGGGCCACCATCTACGTGAACACCCAGCCCTGCGTTGTGTGCGCGAAGATGCTCATCAACGCTGGCATCACTGAGATCGTCTACCAGAACCCGTACCCCGACGAGCTCTCCCAAGAGCTTCTGGCCGAATCCGACATCCTCGTGCGCGAGTTCGTCCCCGACGAAGTAGCCTAAGGCACCAGCCTTCCTCGACCCTTGCGCCCCCTGCGCCCAGTTCACGGCCGCAGGGGGCGTATTTCGTGCACATGCACAAATTTCCCCTGATCAACCCTGGGGCCGACCGCCCGACCTTTTCACCGCTCACCAATAAAAAGAGGGTCTCACTAACCTTTTGTGACCGAGCCGTTATCATACGTAGCGGTTTAATTGGGTTTACAGCGCGATAAGCGCCCGACCGAAAGTAGGGTATGGTACTGGCAATCGCACTCGGTATCCTGGCTGGCATAGCGGGCTTCGCCCCGCTCGTGTTCGGTTTGCACCGGGTGAAGCACATGACGGATTCGGGCAACCTCGGGCATATGGGAATGCTCATGCTCTGCCTTATCGTCTCGTTCGTCCTCATGTTCGCCTTCGCCATCATCTGCATCTCGGTCAATCGCGATGCCGCGCTGCCCTTTGTCCTGTCGGAGGCCGGGGCGCTGTCGGTCACTGCCATTGTGTTCGGCGTGACGCGGCTCGCTCGGAAAAGCTAGGAAAGGTTGATACGTGGACGCTCTTGAAATGCTCTCTGAAGAGGTACCTCATCTTCAGGCATCCTTCGATCCCACCGTGGTTTTCGGCGGAGTCACCCAGTACATCCTGTGGATGGTCATCTGCTGGATCATCAC
>CAJUFS010000036.1 GCA_910585575.1 uncultured Adlercreutzia sp.
GGGGTGCCGCAGCCGTTGAAGACCTCGGTGCGATACTCCGGCGAGATGATGGACAGGTCGGCCATGGTAAAGAAGGCGCGGGTCACCGTCTTCAGGTAGTCGGCCGGGCAGCCGGTGCAGGTGAGCATGACGCCCGTGCGCTTGACCGGACCGTACTCGTAGCTGTCGTTGCGCCAGCAGGGCATCCACGTACGGGTGATGGTGTCCATGAGGCGGCCATGCACGTTGTTGAAGTAGGTCGGGGCGATGGCGATGACGGTGTCGGCGCGATGCAGGGCCTGGATCACCACGTCCATGCCGTCGATGGGGGTGGTGGTGGAGCTGACGGGCGGCTCGCTGCCGATCTGCATAACGGGGTTGATCAGCAGGTTGCGCAGGTACACCACCTCGACGTCGGCCTGGTCGCCGATTTCGTCGACGACGGTCTGGGCCAGAGTGTCGCCGTTGCCGCCAACCGTGGCCGAAGACACCAGCACGGTGACGTGATGGCGCTCAAGGGGCTCAGCGAAATCGCGGGTGTAGTTCCAATCGTAGTTGAACCAGCCGTCCAGCACGTCCTCGAAGTTCTGGCCGCTGTAGTCCTCGATGGTGGTGTCGCCCCACTTGGCGTTGAAGCCCTCGCCGTCGTTGCGGGTGAAGCCGTGGCCGCCGGTAGATTCTGCCTGGGTCGAAGTGCCCTGGGTCGAGGCCATGCTCGTCGAGGCAGCCGCAGCGCCCGAGCTGGCGGCCTTGCCGGAGCTTTCGGCGGCGGGCTGCGGAGCGCAACCGGCGGCCAGGCTGGCAACGCCGAGGGCCGCGGCCGTCATGGCGGCGCCCTTCAGCATGTCGCGACGACTAATCTCGTTTTCGATTTCCATGAAGGTCTCCTTCCTGAAAGTTTCGGTGTGGCGCATTCCCCTGCGCCCGCCGATTCGAGCCCTCCTGACTCGATGCGGCTCATGGTAAAGCGCTGGAAAGACCCCTGTACAATGCCGAGAAATCATTGCGTTATGACTGCGCTGCATAGTGCGCCGTCAGCGGCTTTGCGCCACCGACTCCCCCTCGATGCGGTCAGGCGGAAAACCGCGCTCAAGGCGAGACGGATCGAATTTGTAGCTTGAAGTTGCCGTAAGGGGAGAGCCTATGGTGACATGGTCCGATCAGGGCATTATTCAGCGCGGCATCTCATGGGAGGGGATTCTTATGCTGGAGACGTCTCAGATGCAGCGGCTTGTGGCCGTTGCCGAATGCGGCACCATAACCGAGGCCGCCGAACGGCTTTACCTGACGCAGCCGGCCTTGAGCCGAGCGCTCAAGCGCATGGAAGATGATTTGGGCGTGCAGCTGTTCGACCGTTCGCGCAAGAACGATTTTCATCTTACGGAGACAGGGTGGCGTGCTGCGGACATGGCGCGCGATATTCTCAAGCGCACAGCTGACATGGAAAACCGCTTGCGCGCCGAAGGTGCAACCCATGCCGTCACCACCGTGGGCGCCTGCACGCCGCCAGCGCTGTGGGGCATGCTGCCGGTGCTTGCCAACGAGTTTCCCGAGATCATCTTCTCGTCGACCATCGTGCCCACGACGCTTCTCAAGAAAGGCATCGAAGCGGGGGACTTGCAGGTGGCCTTTATGGCGGAGCCCCTGCAGGGGGAGCATCTCACGTGCTACAAATGGGTGGTGGAGCAGCTGTTCGCGGTCTTTCCTGCCTCCCATCCTTTGCACGATGCCGATGAGGTGACGCTTGAGGAATTGGGGAGCCAAAGCTTCCTGATCCAGGATCATGTGGGGGACTGGCTCGATATAGTGCGTCGGGAAGCGCCGAACCTTCGCTTGCTCGTCCAAGAAGACAGGGCGACGCTCTTGGGCCTGGCCCGCAGCTCGGAGCTGCCCCGCTTCATGAGCAATATGACCATGTCCTTCGACAATCTTCTTCCCGGGGAGCGCGCGGTGCCGGTGCGCGGCGCGGGTTCCCAGCTTCAGCTGTGGTGCGTGCACACCAGCGATCTTGCTGCGGAAATTGCCCAGTACCTTGCCTTGCACGCCCGCTCCGACGCGACGGGGGCATGAGCGGAGAGAGCGCCGTTCAGGGGGTTGGGCGAGCGAGGCCTTAGCGGTAATCCGAAGTAAAAAACTTAGAAATTATCCCTTGCGTTTCCCCTTGGGGCAGCTATTAGCCTAGGGGTGAGGACGCCCCTCGCTCTCTTCAGGGGCGAAGTAGTACGTGCCTCTCCCGAGGGGGGAGGGGTGCGGGAGGAGAAAAAGAAAGGAGAGGGGCATGAAGAAGTTGCCGAAGACCAAACTTGTCTTGGGTGGCTGCATCGCGGCGGCTATGACGCTTGCGATGGTAGCGGGCTGTGCTCCGCAGGCGGCGCCTGCGACGGATCCCGCTGATGCTACCGGCTCGAATGCCGAAAAAGTCATGGAGGACGTGAGCGCGGTGCTCACGCCCGAGTGGGATCCGCTGGCGCCCGTTGTCAAGCAGCTGTCCGACGGCACGCTCATTCAGCGCACGCCCGACGAGAACATCAGCGCCTCGCTGGATGCCACGGCCGTGCTGCACCATCCCACCGAGAATGTGCCTTCCAACACCTATTTCACCAAGGCCGACGCCCGAGGCTGCAATGCCTGCCACGAGGACTTGGCGGCCACGATCGACAACATGCCCTATGGCCATCATCCGCTGTCCAACCCTCTGGGGCTTGAGGCCAGCGTGCAGCAGTGCCTGCAGTGCCACCGCATCGGCGGCTCCACCGTGCAGACGGTGCCCGGCGAGTTCGGCACCATGATCCATGCGCTGCATATGGATAAGGCCAATTGCTGGAACTGCCATGATGCCTCTAACAACGGCACCGCTTCGGGCGGTCAGGGCGAGTTCGACTACTCCGGCTCCATCTCGGGCGACGAGCAGGGCGAGGCCACCGAGTCGAACCAGATGGTGCTGTGGGACCTGGTGAAGCACAACAAGCTGCGCGGCATCACCGACATCGACCAGGCCTACATGGGCACGGGCTTTAGCTGGGATACCGACCAGCTGACGAACCCCGCCGAGCTGTTCAACGTGCCGTGGGAGACCTTCCAGGCCGACTACGACCGCCTGCAGCGCCAGCGCGACGGCGTGCCGCTGGACGAGGAGATGTTCAACACCTGGACCATCACCGTTTCCGGCGACGTGGGCCAGGAGATGACCTGGACGCTGCCCGAGCTTATCGAGCAGGCCCCCAGCGAGGAATTCGTGGCCAAGCTGAACTGCACCGTGAACCCCACCAACGGCCCCTACATCGGCCAGGTTCAGTGCAAGGGCATTCCGGTACGCTGGCTGCTTGAGCAGGCCGGCCTCGATCCGAAGGCCGCTACGGTAAGCTTCTGCACTCCCGACGGCCCCTATGGCTCCGACGCCGTACCGGCCATCATGAACGAGAACAACATCTCGCACCTGGTGTACGAGATGGGTGGCGAGCGTCTTACCTGGGCCAACGGCTATCCGGTTATGTACGTGCGCGGCGCGGTGGCTGCCTTCACGGACGTGAAGAACGTGAGCGAGCTGGCGGTGTCCACGGGCGCCGGTTCTGGCTACGGTTCCGACTTCCGCTTCGGCATCGAGTACGCTACGCCCTCCATCGGCATCTACAACCTGCACGAGGGTCAGATCATCAAGACCGGCGAGACCCATCAGTTCTCCGGCTATGTCGACGCTTACAACGAGCCCGTGGTAGCTATGGAGATCTCCATGGACCGCGGCAAGACCTGGCACCGCTTCGACATCAAGGATGCCGACCCGAACCAGATGATCACTTGGTACTACGACTTCACCCCCGAGGCTGACGGCGCCTACTGCATTGCCCTGCGCGGCATCAGCGAGTCGGGCCGTGTGACCGAGGAGTACGTCGAGAAGATGGTCGTGGCCAAGTCCGAGATGCCCCAGCCGACCAACGGAAGCGAGGTGCAGAACTAATGAACGAGATCACTAAGAAGATTGCGGGCGCTACGGGCTCGCTGGTGCTCCTGTCCTCAATGGGCATGGGCGCGGTGACCGCCTTCGCCGAGGAGGCCCCCGAGGCACCGACGACGGGCGCCGAGGCTGTTGAAGGTACGGGTGCGGCGACGGTGACCTCGCCGGTAGTGGCCGGGACCTTTGCCTTTACCCAGAACGCGGTGAGCTCCATCGATCAGGTGGCCCGCATGATGCGCGCGTCCAGCTATCTGTGCGGTGGCGCCGGTGCCGAGTTGACCGATGTCGATGCCGCCGATTGGAAGATTGCCGTGGGCGGTGCGGTGGAGCACCCCTATGTGACGACCGTGGCCGACATTCAGGCCGATCCTGCGGTGCAGAAGGTGCTGCTGGGCTGCTCTTGTGCCGGCAACCCCGCAGATGGCGATGCTTCGGTGGCCGCCCAGGTGACGGGTGTTTCCGTCAAGCTCATGCTCGACCGCGCCGGCGTGGCCGAGGGGGCGAACACCGTGGTGTTCACCTCGGCAGACGGCTACGAGGTGGCCCTGCCCCTGCGCTATCTGACGCAGCGCTACTGCCCTATCGTGTTCGACGTGAACGGCAGCCCCATTGCCGATGCCGCGGGCGGCACGAACCAGTTGTGGCTCGGCTCCACGTCGGCCAAGTACTTCGTGCGCAATGTGGCCTCCATCACCGTGGAGAGTCGCGACCAGGCTCCGGCCGATCCGGGCTCTCCCGAATCGGGCGACACCTACGCCAATCTGCCCAACGTGGGCGTTGATTTCGGCGGTGAGATCGCCTAGGGCTTCGCGCCATCGCGAGGATCGTCTCGCGAATACCCGGGGCATGGGTCCCTTCCGAAGCCCCTCCGTTTCTTGCGGAGGGGCTTTTGCTGTCCTAAGGGCAGCTCGAAAAACGTTGTTGCCAACGTCCTTTGCATAGCAGATCGCTTGACTTTTAAACGCCGTTGAGTGCGGATCGGAAAAAACGGTGTAACCCCATGTCAATAAGGGAAAAACTCCGTTGGATCTGTAACTTGCTCCTCTCCTTGGGGCACCGCATAAAGTGCCTATAAAGGCCTGATTGGCAAGCAGGCGTGAGTAAGGATCACGAGGAGTGATCGAAGAAAGGAGAGGAGAGGGCTTATGAGAAAGCAGATGCTCGGGGTAACCGTTGCCTGCGGCGCCTTGGTGCTGACGCTGGCGGCCTGTGCGCCCCAAGCGGCGCCTCCCGCCGCCTCGGGCGATAACGAGGGGTCGTCGACTGATACCGCCGCGCAGGTTGATCTGCAGACCAAACCGTACAACATCCTGTCGGTGACCAATGAGAATATTCCGACGATGTACGACGAGCTGGCGGCTCAGGCGGAAGATTGGGCGCCCGAGGTGCGCACCCTTGAGGACGGCACGCAGATTCAGCGTACGCCGGATTCGGCCGACGATGTCTACTATTGGGGCGCGAAGTCGGCCTACAACACCCTGTATCTCGATGCCGATAACCGCGGATGCGAGTCGTGCCACGAGAACGGCTTGGCCGACGTTGTGGATAATCACATGTCCTACCCGCACTGGAAGCTCAACAACGGCTTGGGCACCGTGGTTGATGTGAAGGACTGCATCGCGTGCCACGACAATCCCGATGCGGGCGGTCAGAACGCCTACGACGGCGCCTTCGGTCAGATGGTCCATGGCATTCACAACCGCGTGAACTTCGAGGGCGACTGCATGAGCTGTCATACGTCCGGTGCCGATGGCCAGCTTAAGGTATGGGATGTGGAGAAGTACAACATCTTGACGGGCATCAACAAGGTTGAGAACGTCCAGGGTGATTTCAGCTTCAACCAGGACCACGTCCAGGGCGATAGCGTGGGCTTCACCTATCCCTGGGGCGGCGGTCCCGACGACTACACGGTTGGTCCCGAGAAGGTCTTCACTGACCAGGACTACAGTGAGTGGATGATCAATGTTTCCGGCGATGTGGACAATCCCTTCAGCATTTCGGTGCAGGAGATCATCGACGAGGGCCCCTCGGAGACCTTCGTGAGCGCCATGCAGTGCTTCGAGAACATTCCCTCTGGCGAGCTGCTGGCTCAGGTAGAGGTTACCGGTGTTCCGCTGCGCTGGATCATCGACCGCGCTGGTGTCCATGAGGGCGTCAATGCCTTTACGCCGGCTTCCTCCGACGGTTCCGACCCGCAGCCCTACAACGACGAAGTCATCGATCAGACGTGGCTGGTCTACCAGGTAAACGGAAAGCCCCTCACCCGCATCGACGGTTATCCGATCCGTATCTGGATGCCAGACCATAAGGCATCGCTGTCCCGCCGTTCCATTTCCGACATCGTCTTCGAGACGCTGCCCGAGGAAGAGGCTGCTGTGCCGTCCCGCTGGGCCAACGAGGCCGATCCCGTCGGTCGCCTGAAGCCCAACGTTGCGTTCTGCAATATCCACGAGGGTCAGGTCATCAAAGCCGGCGAGCCGTTTACGTTCGAAGGCTTTGCGGAAGGTCTGAACTACAACGTGAGCGCCCTGGAGTTCTCTGCCGATGGCGGCGAGACGTGGACGCGCTGCGAGACCCCGGACACGAATGCCCGTTGCTGGGTGTGGTGGAACTTCGTCTTCACCCCCGAAGAGCCGGGTGCCTATGTGCTGCAGGTGCGCGGTGAGACCGCTGCAGGCGGCAAGTCCTTTACCCCTGATCAAGTTATGGTTGTCGCCAAATAGCGTCGACCCGTCCCTTGTGCCGCGGCCGGCGCAGCCATGGCGCCGGCCGCTCTCAGAAAGAGAGGTGCAAATATGAGCACACTTAAGAAGACGATTCTTCTGGGCACCACCTCGGCGCTGGCCTTGAGCGGTATGGCAAGTGGCATTGCCGTGGCTGCTATGCCCGGCGACGATGGCGCGGCGGCGCCCACTGTGGCTGAAGCCCATGATGCGACGTATTACAAGACCGATATTGTCACCCTTGAAACCGTTCCCGGTGCTTTTTCCTTCGTGCAGAACGAGCTTTCGCCCAACGACACCTTTGCCAACATGGCGAAGGCCGCCCAGTTCCTTTGCGGCAGCCATGCCAAAGTTGCCGAGGACGATTCCGCTCTTGCGGGCGACTGGGAGATTGCCATTACCGGCAAGGTCGAGAATCCTCAGGTGATGACGTTTGAGGATATGGCTTCGTCGGATGCGGTCAAGAAGATGACCATGGCCTGCTCCTGCATGGGGAATCCGGCCGATGGTCGTGACGCCGGCAATGCGGAGGTCACGGGCTTGCCCATGGCGGTCATTTTGGAAGAGGCCCAGGTGGCCCCCGAGGCAAACACCATCGTGTTCACCTCGGCCGATGGCTATCAGGTTGCCTTGCCGCTCTGGTACGTAACCGAACGCTACTGCCCCCTGGTGTTCGACATCAACGGCGCTCCCATCTCGGAAGTTATCGGGGGAGCGAACCAGTTGTGGCTCGGTGCCACCTCGGCGAACTATTTTGCCCGCGACGTCGTGAGCATCACGCTGGAGGAGCGCCAGACGCCCCCGCCGGCTCCGTCAAGCGACGAGGCGCGCGAGGCCTACCAGAATCTCCCGAATGTCGGCGTTTTGCTTGGTGGGGAAGTAGCCTAAGCAAAACCGAGTGACGAAAAGCAGTCGACACCCCCTCCTCGGCCCTCCGCTTTCCCCGGCGGAGGGCTGTTTCTTTCGGACTTGCTGCCTGCCTATGCGCCCGTGCGGGGGAGCGGTGCATTATACTAGGGGCAGTTTCTATTTCGCATTACCCAGGGAGACCCTATGCCCCAGATCATCGATCCTGTTTTCGAGCCTTCGGTGCTGCGCGAGCCGTCCTTCGTCATGGACGACCTCGACTTCAGCGTGCTCGACTCGCCGCTGCTGCAACTGCAGGGCAAGGTGGACAAGAACCCGCAGACCGCGGCCATTATTCTGGCGGGCGGCACCGGGGAGCGCTTTGGCAAGGAGGGCGGCAAGCAGCTGGTGGAAATTGCCGGCAAGCCCATCCTCACCTGGTCGGCCGAGGCCTTCGACGCCGTGGGCGATGTGGGGCTCATCGTCATCGTGTGTCCCGAGGAGCGCATGACCGAGTACCTGTCGCGCGCCATCGACCCGTTCCCCTTCGTCACGCCGGTGGTGCTGGCCCCTTCGGGCTCCATTCGCCAGGAGTCGGCGTTCTCGGGCCTGGAAATGGTGGGGGACGAGTACGAGTACGTGGTGCTGCACGACGGCGCCCGTCCGCTGGTGTCGCCCGACCTCATTGCCCACACCATCAATACCGTGAAGGGCAACTTCGACGCCGACGGCGCCGTGGTGGCCCATCCGGCGGTGGACACCCTCAAGGTGGTGGAGGACGGCGTCATTGTGGGCACCCCCGATCGCAGCGTGTTCTGGAATGCCCAGACTCCCCAGGTGTTCCGCGCGGGCATTTACCGCCGCGCCCATGCCTCGGCCCTGTCCGATGGCTTCGTGGGCACCGACGACTCGTCGCTCATCGAGCGGCTGGGCGGCAAGGTGCTCATTGTGGAGGGCAAGCGCGACAACATCAAGCTCACGGTGCCGGAAGACTATGTGCTGCTGGCCAGCGCCGTGCGCACCATGCTACTGAACTCTGAGCACCGGTAGGACGCCGTGGCTGCCGTCGCTCCGCGCACGAAACCGCCCTATTACGCAGGGCGTCCCATCGAGTTTTCCGGCTATGTGGACGATTTCGACCGCGCCATCTGCGCCATGGAGTTCTCCCTGGACGACGGTGCGTCCTGGACGGCCTACCCCACGGCGGCCGTCGATAAATCGCGCGGTGTGAACTGGCAGTTTGTCTATACGCCCGAGCAGCCGGGGCGTTATCTGCTGAAAGTGCGGCCCGTGACGGAAGACGGTGAGCCGTCCAACTTGGTGGCGGGGTTTGCCTTCGAGGTGCTGCCCCTTGACCGAGCGTTTGGCGCTGCCCGCATCCGACCGGTGGGCGGCTCGTTTCCCGAGGCGCGTATTTTCCGCTCCCGCGAGCTGACGGGCCTTACGGGTGAAGAGGCCTCCTTTCTTTCCCAGGCCCTGGGTATCGGCACCATTTACGACCTGCGCACGCAGGCGGAAGTGGCAGCTCATCCCGAGCCCTACATTGTGGGTATGAAGACCGTGGCCTTGGAACCCGCTACCGAGCATCGCCGCAAAGATGCCGACAAGCGCCTAGTGGCCGGCGTTATCGGCAAGTACGGCGCCCCCGAGGAGCGCATGCTGCGCAATTACCGCCGTTACGTCGACGAGCAGCCGCTGCTGGGTAAGGCCCTCCGATCATTGGCCGCCGAGGGCCGTCCCGCGCTGATCCACTGCGTGAACGGGAAGGATCGCACGGGAGTTTTGTGCGCCACGCTGCTGCGGGTGGCCGGGGCCGACGAGGATGCCATCATGGCCGACTATCTGCGCGTCAACGAGGACCACCGCGATCTTATCGCCGAAGAGGCGCAACGCCTGGGCGCGGGCATGACCGCCCAGGAGCACGCCTGCCTCATGAGCTTCATTGAGGCGCGACCAGCGTACTTGCGCGCTTACTTCGACGAGATCGATGCGCGGTATGGGTCGTTCGAACGCTACACGACCGAAGGACTGCACTTGACGGGCGAGGCGGTAGAACGTCTTGCTTTGCTGGTGCGCTAAATTTCACGGAAAGGATCTCTCCCATGGATATTCGCAACCTCCGTACCGGCCTTGGCATGGACGTGCATGCCTTCGCTGAAGGTCGCAAGCTTATTTTGGGCGGCGTGGATATTCCGCACACCCAGGGTCTGCTCGGTCATTCGGATGCCGATGTGCTGGCCCATGCCATTTCCGATGCGCTGCTGGGTGCGGTGCGCGGGGGAGACATCGGGAAGCTTTTCCCCGACACTGATCCGGTCTACAAGGACGCCGACTCGCTGAAGCTGCTGGCGGAAGTGGCCAATTATGTGCGCGCCCAGGGGTTCGAGATCATCGACGTGGACAGTGTGGTGGCTGCTCAGGCGCCCAAGCTGTCGCCCCATCGCGAGGCCATGCGCCAGAACCTGGCTGTCGCCATGGGCCTGCCGGTGGAAAACGTGGGCGTGAAGGCCACCACCACCGAGTGGCTTGGCTTTGAAGGTCGTGAAGAGGGCATTACCGCCTATGCCACGTGTCTGGTGGCGAAGCGCTAGGGCTCTCATGGGCCCTGCGCTCGCACGCAGCGTTGTTGTCGGTCGTCCTACTCTAAGGGCACCTTTTTGCGTACGGGAAGGCAGTAGGCGCTGATGGTCTCGCTGGTCTGGTTGAACAAGCGTCCGAAGCGACAGAGACTTTCGCAATAGGGGTCAGCGGAAAGCTCGAGGTTTTTGGCCGCTGCGTAGTCGCGCAGGCGTTGGAAACGGTCCTGATCCAGGGTTTCGCCGGCCGTGCCGAACCCATGATTGACGTACATGACCAAATGAAGCCCCTCGGGGAACGGTACGGCCTCATCGAAGCAGTCTCCGTAGCTTTCGTCCACCTCGACAAAGGCGCAGCGGGCCCACAGGTCCTCTTCGTCTAAGGCGCTACGCGGGGCAATGTAGCCGACGTCATGGAAAAGCGAGAGGGGCCAACCGCGCTCGATGATGGTCTGCTTGACGTGACGCACCACCCATTCCCACAGGTCGCTGCCTGAAAGCTCCTCCTGGTGCCAGGCCATTTCCTCGAGAGGGGGAAGAGGGAACTCCAGCCGGTAGCGGGGTCCGCGGCGCTCCACGATAATCTGGTCGTACAGCGGGGTGTCGAAGTACGCGTCGCAGTCTGAAAGCAGGTCGTTCACCAAGCGCTCGGACAAGTCGAGGGCTTGGCGTTGCTCGGCAAGGCGTTGTTGCTGCTGCAAAAGCGCCTCGTGCAGCCTTCCGATGCTGCCGGCCTCCTCGATCTCTTTGATTTCATCAAGCGACAGGCCGATGGTGCGCAGCTGGGTTATGAGATCCAGGGTGGTCGACTGGAGAATGCTGTAGTAACGAAACCCCGTTTCCTCATCGACGAACTCGGGCTCGAGGAGTCCTTTCTTCTGATAAAAACGCAAGGCCTTCTCGGTGATGCTGTTGGCGGCGGCCATTTGGCCGCACGTCAGGTAATGCCGCTGACTGGCGGTTCTCGACATAGTATCCCTCCTCAATGACCGGCAGGAATACAGCACCGTCAGACGGGTCCCCTCTGCATTCGCTGAACTTATTGTACCGCTTGATCAGGAAAAAAAGCACGAGTTTTGGGTTGCCCCTTCCCTTAGGGCAGCAGCTAGCATACGCAGTATCAGCGCTCGCCAGGTTTGGGAAGGGCACTTTACCTGCGCTGGTGTGTTCTTCGGCGACAACGTCGCCAAGGGAACAGGGCGTCCGTTTCGGAGCTGCCTCCCTCCCTCCGCTGCTTCCGGGCGGGCGCCTTTTGACGCGAGGTAACACGAACGGCCCGTGCTCCTGCTATGATGGGGCGCGGGTCTTTTTACGAAAGGAGCATGCCGATGATCCCCCGCACTGAGGGCCACGTGGGTGTACCGGTCCGCTTTAAGGGCACGGCTTACGACTTCGGCCATGCCATTACCGCTATTCAGTTTTCCTTGGATGACGGTGAGCACTGGACAACCTATGAGACGCCGGGTACCAACGATTATCAGAATCTTACCTGGACCTTCGACTACACGCCCGAGCAGCCTGGCAATTACGTGCTGCGTATTCGCTCGGTTAACGATAGGGGCGACGTAAGCCCTGAGTCGGCCTTTGCGGAACTGCACGTCGAGCCCTAGGGGCAGCAGGGCCTGAGTGGCCTCCGTGAGGCCCTCGGTGACCGCTGGATGCCTAGGAGGCCGTCGTCACCTGCTCCACGGCCTGGAGCAGCTCTTGCACGTGGGCCGAGGGCTGCGGGGCATGCAGGATGCCGAAGGGAAGGGCGTAGTCCCAGGCCACGGGCTTGGACACCATAAGCGGATGCGCATCTTGCCACGGGTCAATGCCCACAAGAATCTCGCTGCTCTCCTCGCAGCGATTTAGAATGTCCAGGTTGATGAAGGGAAATTCCTCTATCTCTATGGCCTGATCGCTCGCTCGCACTTCATCGATGAGTTGGTCTGTCTCACGGTTCCAGCCGCGCTGGATGACCAGGAGCTTCTGCCCTTTCAGATCGTCGAGGGTCAGCGACTCTTTGGCAGCCAAGGGATGCGCGGCGGACATAATGGCTCGTAGCGGCTCTCGGGAAAGCTCCAGGGCGGCGCAGCCTCGACTTTGGAGGAACGCTTCGTCGTAGGCGCCGGCGACGATGTCGATGTCCTCGCCTAAGTTTGCCAGAATGCGCCGGGCGTTTTCCGGGGTGTTCTCGAAGGTGACGAGCTTGATGGTGGCGCCCGGGCACTTTTTGAGCACGCGGGGCCAGAGGGCTGTCAGAAACGTGCTCGGTGTCATGGGCGAAGATCCGACGCGGATGACGTGGCGCGTGGCGGCATCGGCTTGACGGGCTCGCTCGGCCGCTTCACCGCAAAACTGGATGATGTGGCGCGCGTCGTCGTAGAGCGACTGACCCGCTGCGGTAAGGGACAGGCCGCGGTGCGTTCGGTTGAACAGCGTGACGCCCAGATTGGCTTCCAGCAGGTTCATTTGCTTGATGACGGCGGTAGGGGAGATGTACAGATCAGTGGCAGCTTTCGAGAAGCTGCCCATGTCGGCCACTTTGAGAAACGTGTCAAGCTGATGGTTGTACATGGGTGCCCTTTCGCTTCGCGAATGAAACATCGAACATTTCGAGCGCCAAGCCCCCTGCCAGGGGTTTCTCTTATTGTATACGGGTTTTCTATAACCTCAAGGTTCAAACTCGGTAACGAATCGAGACTTCCTTGCGAGGGGTGGCGAAGCCATTATGGTCAGTGGGAGCTGCGTCCCTCCCCTGGACGCAGTGTGCGCCTCCCGGCCGCCCGAACCCGCCGGGAGGCGCCCCACCCCCCACTCATTAAGAAGACGGGGCGCTCAGTGGATATGTGCGGAAAGGAATCCCGATGGACTTTGTAACTTTGAACAATGGCGTGACGATGCCCCAGCTGGGCTTCGGCGTGTTCCAGATCACCGACCCGGCGGAGTGCGAGCAGGCGGTGCGTGACGCGGTTGAGGTAGGCTACCGTTCCTTCGATACGGCCGCTTCCTACGGCAACGAGGAGGCTGTCGGTCGAGCGCTTGCCAGCTGCGGTGTGCCGCGCGACGAACTGTTCGTCACTACGAAGCTGTGGATTACCGATGCCAGCTACGAGGGCGCTAAGCGCGGGTTCGCGAAGTCGCTCGAGCGCCTGGGCCTCGACTACATCGATCTGTATCTTATCCACCAGCCCCTGGGCGATGTCTATGGCGCCTGGCGGGCCATGGAGGAGCTCTACCAGGAAGGCGTGGTGCGCGCCATTGGCGTGGCGAACTTCTATCCCGATCGCCTGGCGGACCTCATCGCTTTTAACGAGGTCACACCCGCAGTGAATCAGGTAGAGGCTAACGTGTTCTTCCAGCAGTGGGAGGCGCAGCAGTTCATGGAGTCCAAGGGTGTGCAGATGGAGGGCTGGGCGCCCTTCGCCGAAGGCCACAACGACTTGTTCCACAACCCCGTGCTGGCCGCTATTGGCCAGAAGTACGGTAAATCGGTGGCCCAGGTAGTGCTGCGCTGGCTTTTGCAGCGCGGTATCGTGTGCATTCCGAAGTCCGTGTCGAAGGAACGCATGGCCCAGAACTTCGATGTGTTCGATTTCGAGCTGTCTGCCGACGACATGGCTGCTATTCGCGCGCTCGACGAAAATCAGAGCAGCTTCTTCGACCATCGCGATCCGGCGGCTGTTGAGCGCCTGGTCAACCTGGTACGCAACGTTTAGGCTGTGGGCGCAACTATGAAGCAGCAGGAATTAGGTCAGGGCTTGTCGGTGTCGGCCGTGGGGCTTGGCTGCATGGGGCTCTCCCATGCCTACGGCCAGCCCGTGGCCGAAGCGGAAGGCGTGGCGCTTATTCGCAAGGCGGTGGAGCTGGGCTGCACCTTTTTCGACACGGCGGAGTGCTACGGAACCTCCGAGACGCCTCATGAGAATGAAGTGCTGGTGGGAAAGGCCCTGGCGCCTTATCGTGACCAGGTGGTTATTGGCACCAAGTTTGGCTTGTCTTTCGATTTGGAGGACGGCAAGGTAAACCACGACCTGGTGCCCGACGCGCGCCCCGAAACCATTCGTCGTTCAGTGGATGGCTCGCTGCAGCGTCTCGGCACAGATTACATCGATATCTACTACCAGCACCGCCAGGACCCCCGGGTTCCCGTGGAGATAGTGGCCGAGGTGATGGCCGACCTGATCCGCGAGGGGAAGATTCGTGCCTGGGGCTTGTCGGAGGTAGGGGAGGACGTCGTCCGTCGCGCCCATGCCGTCTGCCCTGTGGCGGCGGTGCAGAACCGGTACTCCATGATGGCCCGCTGGTACGAGAGCCTTTTCCCCACGCTGGAGGAGCTGGGTATTGGCCTGGTGGCCTTTAGTCCCTTGGCGAATGGCCTGCTTTCGGGCGCCTATCGCGACACCTCCTCGTTCTCCCAAGATGGCAGCGATTACCGCACCGTGATGCCGCAGTTTGCCCCTGAGGCGTTGGCTCAGAACGAGGCGCTGCTTGCTTTGGTGGAGGAAGTGGCCGCTGCCCACGACGCCACGCCGTCGCAGATATCCCTTGCTTGGATGATCTGCAAGAAGCCCTGGATCGTGCCTATCCCCGGAACTCGCAAGGTGGCTCGTTTGCGTGAGAACTTAGGAGCGGCATCTATCGAGCTGACGGCTGCCGAAGTAGCCGCCATCGATGAGGCGCTGAACGGCATGACCATGTCGTCGGTCTTTGGCGGCTCCACGGTGAAAAAGGCCTCGTAGATGGCGCGCGTGAAGATGACAGGGCTCGCGGGGGCCGTTGCGGTGGTGCTTGCCGTGGGTCTTTTCGGGTGTGCCCCGTCGTCTCCGGAAGGGGACGGCACTTTGTCTCTGTCGGAATCGGTGACACAGCTTGAGGAGGCGGAAAACGCTGACTCGACGGCCCCCGATGGGGGCTCGCGCGCAGCCGATGATGCAGAAGAGGGCGCTTCGGATGCCTCCGTACCTGCCGCGCCCCGCAAGAAAGAAGATGAGACCCCTATGGTCGTAACGCAAGATACGCTGTTGACGGACATTGCGATGAACCCCGCCTTCGATGGCTATGGCTACGGGCTCTTGCCCTGGCATGGGGCTCGCGAGGAAGGCTACGATTTGCGCAACGAGAGCGCACTTCTGCCTTACCACTCCGATGTCCGGCCTCAGCAGGCCGAGGCGGCGCTCAACCGGCTTATCGCCGATGCCTCCGAGGGGCGCACGGTGGCTTTTCCGGTGTACAGCGATGCCGCCATGGCCGCCGACCCCGACAAGGCCGATGCGGTGCTGTACTTCTTCCGCGGTAAGCCTGGTGCCCCTTTCGCCATAGTGAACCCCGGGGGCGGCTTTAGCTATGTCGGCTCGCTTCACGAGAGCATTCCCCATGCTCAGTGGCTTAGCGAGCAGGGCATCAACGCGTTCTCGCTCTCCTATCGCGAGGGGTCGGGCCAGATGGCTGTGGAAGACTTGGCGCAGGCTATTACCTTTATTTTCCGCCATGCCGACGAGCTTGAGGTCAGCACCCAGGGCTACTCGCTCTGGGGGTCTTCCGCCGGTGCCCGCATGGCGGCCGCCATCGGGTCCTATGGGCCGGCGGCCTTTGGCGGGGCCGAGCTTCCGCGCCCCGCTGCGGTCATCATGGCCTACACCGGCCAAAGCGAGTATACCCCCAGCGATCCAGCCACCTACGCCGTGGTGGGCGACCGCGACGGCATCGCCAACGCAAGCGTTATGGAGCGCCGCATCCGTGGGCTGCAGCAGGCTGGCGTGGCAGCCGATATCGTTGTGTACTCCGGCCTCTCCCACGGGTTTGGCACCGGGGAAGGCACGGCCGCGGAGGGCTGGATGCGCGGCGCCCTCGATTTTTGGCTCGAGCATCGCTCGGGCAAATAAATGCTCGGGTAAGCAAGTAAATGCTCGGGTAAGTAAGAAAACACCGGACAGGAGAAGGCACGTGCTGACGAGCTGCTGAGGAAAGGACGCTGGTGAACGACTTCAGTTTTCAGAACCCGGTGACGGCTATCATGGGCGAGAGCGCCTTGGAGAAATTGTCCGAAGTGGTAGCTGGCCAGAGGGTGCTGCTGGTGTGCGGAGGCGCCTCAGCGCGAGGCAATGGCTCGCTTGAGCGTGTGGGTGTTCGGATGCGCGAGGCTGGCGGCTCGGTGGCGCTGTACGAGGGGGTGACCCAGTGCACCTACGAGGCCATCGCCGAAGGCGTGGAGCGCGCGCACCAGAGCGAGGCCACCCTGGTGGTGGGCTTGGGCGGCGCATCAGCCATGGACACCGCCAAGGCCGTTGCCTTCTGTGCGGTGCACGAGGACTATGACGCCTATCTTAAGGGCGAGAAGCCCCAGCGCAATGATGAGAAGCTGCCGCTGGTGCTTGTTCCTACCTATCCGTCGACGGGATCGGAGGCCAATGGCACGAGCGATATCATGGGCTATGCCGGCGGCATTCACGGTGTTTTCGCTGACTATGCGCTGCTGTACCCTCCGTTCACCTATTCGCTGGATGCTCGTAACACGGCGTTTTCCATGATGGTGATGCTTGCCCAGACGGGCTATCGCTGCTTCACCGACACGAACCCCATCTCGCGCGGATTCACCGTGGCCTCCCTGAGGGCGGTGCTGGGGGCCTTCGACGTGCTGCGCGACGATCCCGAGGATTACGATGCCCGCGCCACCATGCTGTGGGCCAGCTTCGTGGAGACGAGCGGCATGCTGGGGCTTTCCCTGGAGGAGCGCTGGACCTACAGCATTTTCTCGGCGGCAGGCCTGCTGCGTTTCACGCTGGGTACCGTGTATCGCGAGAACCTGGCCATGATCCTGCCACGGTGGCTGGTGTTTGCCGCGCGCCACCATCCCGAGGCGATATGCCGTTTCGCCGAGGAGGTGCTGGGAGCGCCAGTGACCGACGACGCGGACGCCACCGTGCGGTTCGCCTACGAGCGGCTCATGGACATTGTGCGCGCCGGCGGCTTGCCCACAACGCTCGACGCTTATGGCCCCATGCCCTCCTTCGACGAAGTCGAAGCTGCCACCCATCGTGTGAGCAGCAAGGAGTTTACCGTGCAAGAGTACTACGCCATGGTGCAGGCCTGCGGGAGCGAGGCCTATCCGGGCCTTGAGTAGGGGGCGGCTTTGAAAGCGGGAAGGTGGATAGCGCTTGCGCTTGACGTGGCCGCTTTGATGGTTGTGGCTACGCTGGCCGTAGCCTCATTGGGCTGCGCGGCGGAGTCCGACAGGGCACAGGGGCAGGGGACGCGGCGACGGAGAACCCCGTCCCTGCTGCGTCCTCCCGCAGCGCGGAAGACAGCGGAGCGGAAAGTGCGGCCCCCTCTTCAGGGGTCGAACAAGAGGAGCGTCAGGAGGCGCCGGTGAACGAACAAGGCGAAGCGTCCGAGCTGCTATTCCCCGCCGAGCTCATGACCATTCCCGCATCCTATAGCGAGCCCTGCGACCAAGCGGGCCATGTGGAGCGCTTCGAGTACGATACCTTCGAGGCCTTTTCCTATGGGGATCAGACGCAGCCTTTGACGAAAAACGCCATGGTGTACGTGCCCTATGGCTACGATGCGTCCAAGCGCTACAACATTGTGTACCTCATGCACGGCGGTTGGTCCGATCAGACCACCTATCTGGGCACGCCCGAGGCGCCGAGCCAATTCAAAAACCAGCTTGACCACGCCATGGCCGAGGGGGACGTCGAGCCGTGCCTCATTGTGTGTCCCACCTACAACAACACCAGCGACGAGGACTCCGGCGATTATGCGCTGGCCCTCGAGCTGACGGCGCGCTATCCCAACGAACTAGTGAACGATTTGATGCCGGCGGTGGAGACGGCCTACTCAACGTACGCTGATGCCGTAACGCCCGAGGGATTAGCCGCCTCCCGCGATCACCGAGCCTTCATGGGCTTCTCGATGGGATCGGTCACCACTTGGCACATCTTCGAGAACTGCCTGGCCTACTTCCGCTATTTTGCCCCCTCGAGCGGCAATGCCGGGTCGGGTGCCTATTGGGCGAGCGCGGTTGAGCGCCAGGGCTTCGGTGCCGAGGATTTCCTCATCATTGGCGCTACGGGCACCGAGGACTTCAACGGCGGCGCTTTCAGCGCACTGATGAGCGACATGGCTGCCAATCCGATGTTCCAGGCCGGTGACGGCGAGCCGGGTACCAACCTCATCTTTCGCGTTGGCGAAGGTGAGCGCCACGACGGCTACGCCGCCAACCGCTACATCTACAACGCCCTTGCGTTCCTTTGGCATTAGAAGGCGTGGGGTGTAGGCGGCTGCTTGCTTCCTCTTCCCTGTGCTGCAAACTAACAAAGCCCTCCGCGGACAGGATGCGGAGGGCTTTGTTGCGAAGTGCGGCAGATGCGGGCAGGCGTCTAGAATCCTAGGCCGTGCACCCAGTCGACGAGGTCTTGCTCGCAGTTGGCGACGCTGTCGCGCGACACCACGAAGTTGTCGTCAGAAACGGTGGCGTCCGAAAGGATGCCCTGGATCTCCTCTTTAGTGCCAGCGTTGCCGCTGCCGCCGTGGCTGTTGAACAGGTAGATTTGCTTGCCCGCCAGATCGGCCTGCTCCAGGAAGCTGTGCATGATGGGCGGCAGCTCGGCCCACCAGATGGGATAGCCGATGAACACGGTGTCGTACTGCGACAGATCGGGAATGGGCTCGGCCAGATCGGGGCGGTCGCCGGCGTTGATCTCATCTTGAGCCTGGGCGATAAGGCCTTCATGGTCGGTGGGGTAGGAGCGAGTGGTGAGGATACGGAAGGTGTCGGCGCCCGTTTCGCGGGCAATGATGTCGGCCATAAACTCGTTGTTGCCTTTGATCTGGCCATCGACCACGACGGCGCTGTTCTCCTCTTCCTCGGTGAGGTTGTTCGGATCGGACGAAGCGGTGGTTTCGGGGTAGGAGAAGTAGGCCACCAGAACGCTTTCGCCTGCGGTCGTCGGTTCGGAGTCGGTCTCCGGCGCGGCTTCGGGTTCCGGTGTGGCTTCGGGCTCGGGCTCGGTCTCGGGCGACGATGCCGGCTCAGGATCCACCTGGGTCTCGGGCTCTGGCGCGGGTTCGACGGCGGCTTCCGAGGCGCAGGCGCTAAGGGCTCCAGCGCCGGCCAGGCTCGCGCAGAACACGCCGGCCGTTTTCACAAAGCGACGGCGGCTCAGGAAAGTCTTTTTGCTCATAAGGCAGCTCCTCGAGAGTAGTTTGCTTGCGAAACGCCAATAACCTGGCTCTTCCATCCTAGTGAACGACCCGTCAATAAAGAAGTTCCGCCTCGTTCACCAGTTTGAACGTCTGGGTTTGAGCGCAATCGTCCCGGCTAAGCGTGATAGCGCAGCCAGAGCGTTCCCTCTCCAAGATCCTCGGTCGACGCGAGCTTGAGCGGCACGGCAGCGCCTACGGACGCATTCATGCGCTCAAAAACAGTGGCGGCATCCGGTGTGCCGTCGACCACCGGCGCCACCACCAGGCTCACCTCGTCAAGACAGCCAGCCTCCAGGAAGCTCCAGTCGATGCGGCCACCGCCGGCTACCAGCGCGCGCTCGATACCGAAAAGGCGCGAGAGCTTGTCGAGGAGCACGGCGCAGTCGATGTCGCTTTCGCCGGCGAACACGTAGGAAACGCCCGTGCGGCGCAGATAGGCGAGATAGTCGGCGCTGACGCGACGGGTGAGCACGGCGATAAGATGCGAGGTCTTGCCGCGGCGCGTCATAGTGGGGCCGGGATATTCCAGACGCCCGTGTCGGTCAAGGGAGACGATGTAGCTTTCTGCGGTGGCGTCGGCCACAAAGTCCTCGGCAACATTCGGGTCGATGTCGCTCGACCCGGCGGCGGGCCCTTTGTAGAGCCCCGGGCAGAAGTCGAGCATGGTGGTGGTGCCGTAGACTGTTGCCTGGCAATGGAAATCGCTAGCCAGCTGCCCGTAGGCGGCCAGTCCCGTAGCCGAGGCGGGGCTGCTCATGAAGGGGCCGGAAATCTTCCCGTCGAGGGAGCAGAACAGGTGGCAGATGGTATAGGGCCGAGTCATGGAACCTCCTGGTGCGAACGCGAAAGGCAAGTCGGGACGCCTTTCTGCTGGATTTCTTCTGATCTCATAATGAGGCATTTTGTCCTCAGCGTTGCACGGATGGGCGTCATCGGTGCTGCCAATAAGTGCGCCCGTCTGAACGAAAAGGTTCAGACGGGCGAGAGGAGGGGAGGCGCCCCAACGGGAGGGGGAAGGAGGAAGGGCGCCTCCCTAAAATGGAAGGATTGATGAGATGATTAAGGCTCTAGTCCCACGGCTCCTCGTGAGCGGCGTTGGCGCCGGCAACGCGACCTGCGAGAGCCTCCGGCACATTGCCGCAGCCCTGGTAGAGCCAGCCGTAAAGGCTGCCCAGCTCGCCAGCGGAGTACAGGCGCGGGATGATCTCGTTATCGTAGGTGATAACGTGATGCTCGCCGTCGCGCGCCGGGCCACCCTGGGTGTTGTAGAGGGCAAAAGCAAGCTCGGTGCCGTAATAGGGCGGGTTGTCGACGGGGGTGAGGCGCTCCGGATTGCGGCCGAACTCCAAGTCTTCGCCGTTGGCGACGAACTCGTTGTATCGGGCAACCTGGTCTACCAGCCCCTGAGGGTCGATGCCGAGCTTCTCGGCGAGCTCTTCGAGGGTGTCGGCCTTCTCGACCCAGCCCTTCTCAACTTCGGCCTGGTTGTCGTCGCTCCAGCTGTAGAGGCCCTTGACGTTGGCGAAGTGGTTGCCGGCGTCCTTGCCGCAGGCGTTGAAGATGGGGCCGGCGTCTGCCTTGGTGCTGTCGCAAATGAGGAAGAACGGCAGGTTCACATAGCGGAAGTCGATGTTGGAGAACTCGAGCTCGGGCATGGCGTTCTTCTCGTGGCTGGGATGCAGGCAGTTGAACTCGGGAGAAATCGAAGCGGCTTCGTCCATGAAGCGCAGGCCGCGATCGTTGACGACGATGGCGTTGCTGTTGGCGTTCAGATCGCCCCAGTGGTTGCCCAGAGAGACGCCGATTTCCTGCGAGCCCTTCAGGCAGCACTGGCCCGACCACTCGACCGAGGAGAAGTGGCGCATCTTAGCACCCAGCTCGGCGGCCATGGTGATGCCGTCTCCGGTGTTGTAGGGGGTGCCGCCGGGGAAGATGGAGATGCGGGGCGGGTAGTAGCTGGACAGCATCTCCGGGTTGGCCTCGAAGCCGCCGCAGCAGAGGCACACGCCGCGCTTCGCTTTGAAGTAGTGCTGGTTGCCTTCGGCATCGAGGGCGATGACGCCGAAGACCTCCTTGGTCGTGGGATCGAAGACGAGCTTGTGGCCGCCCATTTCGTACATGATCTTAATGCCGCCAAGGCCGTCCATGACCTCGTTCCAGAATTTGAAGATGCCGGCGCCGGTGCCTCCGATGGTGCCCGAGCGGGGGAAGCCCACGGCAGAGGGAAGCTTCTGATACAGGTTGCGCGGATGCTCGTCCCACTGAATGGTGGCACCGTGATCTTCGAGCCAATCGGCCAAGGTGGCGCACTCCATGCAGAAGGCGCGGATTTCCTCGTCGTCGACGGTGTAGTCGGGCACCTGGTACTTGATGAACTCGTAGGCCTCGTCTTGCTTGTCGGGATCCGAGAACAGGATGCCGCCGCCGCACACCGAGGTGTTGCCGCCGGCAAGCTCCTCGGGAGCCTTCTCCAGGATGATGACGCTTGCGCCTTCGTCAGCAGCGCCGATGGCGGCCGAGGCGCCGGCTCCGCCGTAGCCGATTACGATAACGTCGGCCTCGTCTTCCCACTCGATCGAGGCAACGTCGTTGCCGCCGTTTCCGGTGCTGGCCAGGCTCTCGCTTGAGCATCCGGCCATGCCCAGCGCGCCAGCGGCGGCTGCGGCAGCCCCTCCGGCGAGGAAGCTGCGGCGAGTAAGATTCTTGGTCATAGCGATTCCTTCTTTCCTAGTTCATTAGCGATGGTCGTGGCAGTCGTAGCACGGCTTGGCTGTTTCGGTGTGATGGCAGGTGTAGCAGTACTCTATGCCGTTGGAGTCACGATGCATGGTGTGGCAGGTCGAGCAAGGGATGGTGTCGCCCCCGACTGAGTGCGGGCTCTCGGTGCTGCTGTAATCGGACGAGAACGTAATCTCGTGCGGATTGACCGGCGTCCCGTCGGGGAAGGTGTAGCCGTCGAGCGCCTGAACAATCTCTTCGCGCGTGTGGCAGCCGTCCCTCAGGCAGAACTCGTCGTCAGTGTCCATCTTGGCAAGCGGCAGTCGGTAGTCTCCGCTTATTTGGACCTGCAGCTCTGCCAGCTGATCCTCGAGAACCGGTTCGTGGCAGTCGAGGCAGACGACGCCGGCCGTCGAATGGGCGTGGGCTAGCATGTCGCCCTCTTCGTAGCTCTCAAGGTAGCTGCCCATGGTGTCGTGGCACATAGTCGCGCAGAACGAGGGCTGCTCGTGCCAGATCCAGAAACCAGCTCCGGCAGCGACGATGACGGCCGCGACGACGCCGACGATGATGCCCGCGCGTTTTCCTTTCCGTTTCGCCGTGGGTGCTTCGACTTCCTTTTCCTGCATGGTGTCCTTCATTGTTTCCTCCTTTCCCTTTCCTCCAATGACCCTCCTAGTCGACCTTGGGGAGCCGACGGGTAGAATTTAGCGAGGGGAAAGAGGCTTTGAATAGAGACATCTTTTGCGCGTAATGGCTGAATAGGGGACACATGAAACATGTCTATTGCGTCAAAAGGACGGTGCCGCCATAAAGGTCTTATCGCATTTTTTGGGGAGGAGGAGTGGTGAGGGACGCGCTGATCACCTTATTTAGAAACGGCTCGCTGCTCGGTGCCGGAGTCGCAGCGGGATGGGTGCTCTGCTGGATGGCGGAGATAACATCGGTTTTCGGAGGGGCGATTATCGGCCCTTCGCTGCTTTCGTCGGGGGCGATGCTTCTGGGCATGGCGGTCTTCCTGAGAAGAAGTGAGGAGCGCTGCCTTGCGGTCTGCGATCGCGCGGTGCGCTGGGCGCCTCTTCTCTGTACGGCATTCTGCCTCTTATGGGCCTTTTCGCCGCTGTGGCTGGGAGGCGCTTCCGCTGTCGCAGGAGTAGCTTGTGTGATGGTCGGGGCTGTTCTCTCCGCGCTCTATGGGTCGCGCTATGCCCGCCTGGCCATGGTCGATGTCATGCTGCTCGTTTGCGTCTCGTGGGCACTGGCAATGGGCATGCTGGCCTTGTATCTCTGCCTTCCTCCTATGCTTTGCCCTTGGTTTATGCTTGTTACTATTTGGGCGATCACCTCTCTGCTGCGGCGCAACCGCCGCCTCCCGTTTTACGGATCGAAATGCAGCGGATCGCGGCCCATGGAAATGCCCACAAACCCCTCGTTCACCCGACAAGACGGCTACAGCACTGTGTCCATTGTCATCTATGCCGTGTCGAGCGGGATAGCCTTCGCCGCCTTATCGGCAGTTTCCTCTGTCTATACTCAGATGGCGTGGGGCAGCCTGGTTGCCGCAGCGCTTTTGGTGTTCATTGCCTTCTACGCGTTTGCGTTCAACCGCACCGTTCGCCTTATGTTTGTGTGGCATGGCGTCGAGATAGCGACGGTTGTCTGCTGCTTGCTTCTTATCACGCGATCCGATTTCGTTATGACGTTTGTGGGCGGGCTCCTGTGCATCACCCTTGCTCTGTACCCCTTTCAGGTGTGGATGAAGGCGGTTACCTACTGCAAGCGCATGGAGGTATCGCCGCTGCTCCCGTTTTTCCTTCTCTTCGGGGCAATGCTTGTGGCGCTGGGCGCTGGTTGCGCAGTGGGCCAGCTGCTCTGGTGGCTGACGGGTGGCTTGTTCGCCGGGCTCTTCTGTGCCATTGTCGGAGTAATGTTTTCGGTGGTGGCTTTCTTCTACTCGCGCGATTACGGCAGAAGCGCCGAGCGGGAGCCTTCCGTTGTGGTGGGCTTCTCTGATCGCGAGGTGATCATGGCTGACGACGTGATCGACGCGAGCATTAAGCGAGCAGCTCAGCAGCTGGGATTCACTGCGCGCGAGCAGGAGATCATCCGATCGGTGTCGCAGGGACGAACCATGCAGTTCACCGCTGATGAGCTGGGTATTTCAATTAACACAGTGCGGGGGCACATGAAGCGAATTTACAGCAAGCTCGACGTGCACTCGCGCGAGGAGATGCTGGATGTTCTCGAGCGCTATCGAGTGTGAGTGCAAGAACGGGGCCGTGGGCCGGCGCGCGCCTCCTTCGCGGGGTTCTCCGACGTCGAGCGTCGTCAGCTTATAACGACAAGGTTGAGCTGACGTAACAAAACGAGACTTCTCCTCGCCGGCGCAGGAGGGCATCATGAAGGTATCGTTGCTGTTCCTGTCTTTAGTGGGGCTGCAGAGCAACGGGGATCTCCAGCGAAGGAAAGGACGTTCTATGACTCTTACGCGTCGTTTGTTTGTCAAGACCGCTGTGACATTGGGAGCCGCTGCGGTCACGGGCACGCTTCTCGCCGCCTGCAGCGAGAGCGAGGTCTCGGTGGCCGACGGGGCAGAAGATCGGGGGGAGCAGTCTGCCCAGACCAGTCAGGAAGAGACGATTGCTTCTGCGAACGAGTCCGCGGTTGACGCGGCTGCCCCCGAGGCCGACGAGACGGAGCCGGCCTCCGATGCTGCTGCGGCCGCCCCGGTGCTGGTGGCCTACTACACCAACACGGGCAACACGGGCCGTGTGGCCGAGGTCATCGCCCAGGAAATGCAAGCTGACACCTTCCTCATCGAATGTGTGGATCCCTACACCGCCGAAGACGTCAACTGGCGTGACGAGAACAGTCGCGTGTCTCAGGAAATGCCGCGTCGCTCCGAGGTGGATGTCGAGCTGGTGTCGGTGACGCCCCCTGATTGGGACAGCTACAAGACGGTCTTTGTGGGATGTCCCATCTGGTGGCAGAGCTTCTCGTGGGTGATGAACGATTTCGTGCGGCAGAACAGCTTCCAGGGCAAGACGGTCATCCCCTTCTTTACTTCGTCGTCCTCGCCGCTGGGCGAAAGCGATACGGCCATGGCCGCCGAGGCGGATGGCGGCGATTGGCTGCCCGGCATGCGCTTCTCCTCGGGCGCTTCGGAAGAGGAGATCCGTCAGTGGCTGGAAAGCCTGCCGCTGTAAACCCCAGGGTTCAAAGCTGGGAACAACTTGAGACTTCCGAGAGGTGGGGCCGATGGTCATCATGGTTATTGGTCCCAAAGAAAGGAAGTCATCATGACTGAAGCATTCCAACCCCGCGAGTTCATCCCCTT
>CAJUFS010000037.1 GCA_910585575.1 uncultured Adlercreutzia sp.
GAGCGCTACGCCATGCGCGAGAGCCTGCCGACCCACGCCATGGTCATTGCCGGCGTCGACCTTGACAAGGACGGCAAGCCCACCAAGTGGAAGATCGAGAACTCTTGGGGTACCGAGAACGGCGGCAAGAAGACCGGCAACAACGGGTACTTCGTCTGCGGTGACGAGTGGTTCGACAACTTCGTCTACGAGGTGGCCATCAACAAGAAGTTCATGACCGCCGAGCAGCAGAAGGCCCTTACGGGCGAGCCTATCGTGTGGCCGTTCTGGGCAACCTTCAACCCGGTTTCCGACTAACGCACTCTGCGGACCGACGCGGTCCGCACTATCTACCAACCTGCCGGAGGGGCCGAGCGTTTCAAGCTGGCCCGGTTCCTCCGGCCCTACCCGATAGGGGACTATCATGAGCGCATCTGCATCCTCTCCTGCGAAAACGTCGGGGAAGGGTGCGGCGAAAGTAAACAGTGGCACGTACATCAGCTTGATGGCACTGGTTATGATGAACGTTACGATCATCGGCAGTGTCGCCAACGATGTTCAGCAAGCGTACTACGGGCTTTCTTCCGTTACACTCTTCATCATCGGCGCAATCGTCTTCTTCCTGCCCACCGGTTTGGTGGCGGCCGAGCTGGCCTCTGGCTGGGGTCAGCGCGGCGGCATCTTCCGCTGGGTCGGCGAGGCTATGGGCCCTGGCTTGGCCTTCACTTGCCTGCTGATCCTGTGGTTCCAAACCTCTATTAACTTCGGCTCCGGCGTGGCTTCCGCTTCCGCCACCATCGGCTTTTACACGCCCGATTGGGATTGGGCCGTCAACTTCATGAACCATCCCGAGAACCAGTTCTTCATCATTCTCGCGTGGTTGGCGTACTACTGGGGCCTGACCTTCCTGGCCACCAAGGGCGTGAAGGCCTTCGCCCGCATCACGAAATACGGCGTGATCATCGGCACGTTCATTCCGCTTGCCTTCATCGTCATTATGACGGTGGTGTGGCTGGCCCAGGGCAACGTGTCCAACGTGACGCCCACGCCCGAGGCCTTCAATCCCTTCGCCAGCGGCTTCAGCCTGACGAACCTGGCCCTGGCTGCCGGCGTGTTCTTCAGCTTCGCGGGCATCGATATGAATGCTGCCCACATCAAGCAGCTGAAGAAGCCCCAGAAGGAATTCCCGCTGTCCATCTTTATTGCTATGATCCTGACGCTGATCATCTTCATCGCCGGCACCGTCTGCATCGCTATTGTGACGCCGAAGTCCGAGATGAACCTGGTCTACGGCTTGTACCAAACCTATAAGATCTTGGGCGAATGCTTCAGCTGCCCCTGGATCTATGTGGCCTTCGTGTGGGTTGGCCTGGGCGCTTCCATGGCGTCGCTGGTCACCAACATGGCTGGTCCTTCCTTCATGCTGGGCCAGGCCGGCCGTTCCGGCTTCCTGCCGAAGATCCTGCAGAACAACAACAAGCACGGCATGCCGAGCCGCCTGATGTACCTGCAGATGGGCTTCATGACCGCTGTTGCCTTCCTGTGCTTCCTTATTCCTAACATCGAGGGCTTCGTTATCTTGATCACGCAGGCCATCACCATTCTGTACATGATGTACTACGTGCTCATGTTCGTGTCCTTCCTGAAGTTGCGTCACGATCAGCCGAACCGTCCGCGTCTGTTCAAGGTGCCTGGCGGCAAGGTCGGTGCTTGGGTTGTTGCCGGCGTGGGCCTGCTTGCCTGCGTGTTCGGCATCGTGCTGGCCATCATCCCGCCGGCTCAGGTGTCCGAGGAAGTGGGCAGCCCGGTGACCTACGTGGTGGTCATCTTGGCCATCATCCTGGTGACGTTCGCCATCTGCTTCGGCGTGTACCAGGCGTCCAAGCGTCACAACTGGGTTGACCCCAACAACGTGTTCGCGCCCTTTACCTGGCAGCTCGAGGGCTTGAAGAAGCCCGCCAAGGTGCTTTCCAACGTGCCGTCCGAGCTGATGAGCGAAGGCCAGAACCCCATGGGCATGCCCATCAAGAAGCTGTGGAACCCCAACGAGCAAATTGTTCTTCCCGACGAATATGTGCCGGGCAAGCATCATCCCTCTTCGCCGTCCCTTGAGGCTGGCGACGATCCGGCGGCCATGAACCATCCGGTGAAGACCAACGGCGTGGCGAACACGGCCGTGGCCATTCCCATGAGCCAGCCGGTGATTATCTCCAAGAAGGCCGGTATTGGCACCTCGGCTACGGTGGGTCTGAAGAAGGTCAAGTCCGACGAGGGCACCGAGCCGGTGCGGCTCGATCCCGAAGTGCCCGCCGCCCCCGCTGACGAGGTAGCGGCCGAGACCGTGCCGCGCGACCCGGTGGCCGACGCCAAGCGCGCCGCCGCTGCCGAGGAGGCTGCCAAGGCCGCCGAGGCCGAGGCCCGCAAGAAGGCCGACGAGTATGCCGTCGAGGCCCAAGCGCTTGAGCAGCAGGTTGAGGCCGACAGCGATTTGGCTGCCGCCCGCCGCGAAGTGAAGGAGGCCAAGGCCGCGGCCAAGCAGAGCAAGCGCGTGGCCGAGGGCAAGGAAACCGCGAAGGTTCCCGCCAAGGACGCTTCGGACGCTGTCGCCAAGGCTAAGGATGACCCGAAGGATAAGCCTTCCGACCAGAGCGGTAACAAATAAAAGCAAGGCGCCCCTTCGGGACGCTTCAAAGAGTATGACAAGCAAGGGGCGCCGTTTTTCAGGCGGTGCGATTGCCGGGAGCGGCGCCCCTTGTTCGAAAGGTAGCGAGATCAGGGAGTCTGATCAATATGAGCAAACAAAACAGTGCACAACCAATGAAGGGCTCAAGCCCCGGGGCCACGACGACCGTGGCAGCAACCGCCACGGCTGCAGGAGCGGCGGCAGCCACCAAGGCCGCCTCCGACGTTCCCGCCGTCAGCCAGGATCCGCATCCTACCGTGGCTAAGAATCACAAGAACGGCGACCCGTTCAAGCGCACGCTGACCGTGCCCGATATGGTCATCTGGGGCCTCATTTGCATGGTGCCCATTTCGCCGATGGCCATTTACGGCGGCGTGTTCACCGACTCCAACGGCATGCCCACCCTGGCCTTCCTTATCGGCTTCGTAGCTGTGCTGTTCTCGGTGTTCTCCTTTGGCATCATGATCAACCATTTCCCGTCGTCGGGCTCTATCTTCACCTATGTGAGCCACGTGATGGGCAAGGCCATGGGCTTCATAGCCGGCTGGTTGATGCTGCTGCAGTATCTAGTCAGCCCAGCGCTGGTGTACCTCATCGCCGCTATCGCCATCCACGAGCTGGTGCCCCAGATACCAATTCTGGTACTGTGCTTCGCCTTCCTGATTATCGTGGGCATCATCTCGCTGATTGGCATGAAGACGGCCATGGTGGTGAACAAGGCGGCGCTTATTGCCCAGCTGGCCATTCTGGCGCTGTTCGTGGGCTTTGGCGTGGCTTACATCGTGACGAACCCAGCTTCCACGGGCTTCAGCTTCGACAGCATTTTCAACCCCGCTAAGTTCGAGTTCGGCGGCACCATGTCGGCTGTGTCGTTGGCCGTGATGTCCTATGTGGGCTTCGGCGCCATTGCCACGCTGACCCAGGAGGCCATTGACCCGCGCAAGGGTCCGGGTCGCGCCATGATGGTGATGGCCATCGTGCTGTGCGTGCTGTACGTGGCCCAGATGTTCGTGGCCGCCTGCATCGACCCGACGGGCGCGAACTTCGCCAACAACACCGATAACGCCTTTTACGTGGTGGCTCGCATGATCACCGGACCGTGGTTGGCCATCCTGTGTGCCGTGGGCGTGGCTCTGGCCCAGGGCGTGTTCACCGCTATTGCCCAGCAAACCTCCATTGCCTTCGTGATGTTCACTATGGCCACGGGCGGCGCGCTGCCGAAGTTCATGGCCAAGATGAGCAAGCGCACCAACTCGCCCATTAACGCCATCATCTTCATCATCGGCCTGTCCATTGTGCTGACGCTGGTGTTCCATTTCGCCGGCATCGACATGAACACCATCGCGAAGATCAGCAACTTCGGCGCGCTGGCCACCTACGGTTTGCTGAACCTGAGCGTGATTATCTTCTGCTGGTTCCAGCTGAAGGAGCGCAAGGGCGCCAAGGCGCTGTTCATGCACTTGATCTTCCCGGCGCTGGGCACCATCATCTGCTTCGCCATTATGCTGTCGGTGAAGGATGTGGCCCTGATTGTGGGCGGCATCTGGATTGTGCTTGGCTTTGCCTACTACTTTGTTCTGACCCGCGTTCTGCATCGCGAGATTCATCTCGGGTAGAGCGCTTAACCGCCCCGCGCCTCGGAGCGCGGGGCGGGGCTTGTTGCGGCTGCGCGGCGATTGGTTGCGCGGCCGGGGGAGCCCCGTTTTGCGCTCATGGCGATGCGATGAGCAAGCTTCGGAGAAGGGCCTTTCGTGAGGCTCCTCCCCGAAACCTCTTCAGTATGCACGACTGTTCCGAGAGGTACGACTATTCCGTTCGACCCGGGCCTGCTGATTTTCCGTGCTACTGTTTTGCAGCAGGCCTGCGGTCGTTTTATCGCGCGGCCCCCGCCGAGACGGGCCGCGCGATTTTTGTTGTACTGCCGTACACAGGGCGATAACGGGCGCTCGGCCCTTATCATGGGCCCAGCGCCTCTCTTCGACGACATACCCGTCCCTCGCATGCCGCGATTCTGATACGACATCACCGTCCCTCGCGTGCCGCGATTCTGGCTCCGTGTCGCCCCACACTGCTTTCCCCTCTTGGCGTGTAGGTTGTGTAGCTCGAAGTGGTCACAAATGCTTGGATTGGCAGGCATGGGACTTGTTCTGCTTCCTCACCGACCCCTCGATAGACTGCTACACTATCGGAAGATAAGAAGACGCGATGATGGAGGATTGCCGTGGCAAAGGGACTGAGAATTGCGTCGTGGGCCGTGGCCATTGCCATTGTGGCGCTTTGCAACGGAGGCTTTCTCGCGTTTGTCGTCATGGCTATTGCGGAAGAGTCCGGCAACGTCGCCGCATCCTTCCTGACGGAAACCGTTGTGGAGGGCGTTGCGCCTGCCATGTGGGTGATCATTCCACTGCTGCAGGTGGCAAGCGTGGTCTTGGGCGCCGTGGCGGCGGCCAGTCGGCAGCCGGCCGCGCTGGTAACCTGCCGGTCCATCATGCTGCTCTTCAAAGTGGGGCTCATCCCGTTCTTCCTATGCGGCGCCGTTGTCGAGCTGCTGTTTTTGGTGCTGGGGCTGCACCCTGTGCTGCCGTTTGTGGGCTGGGCCATGGGAGCGGCCCTGGGCATTATGGGGTGGTTGACCATGTTTTCCGGCAGCATGTGGGCCATTGCCACGGCGGTGCATCTGTACCGTCAGCGCATTGCGAGTGGCGGAGAGCTGGCGGCTCACATCGTGCTGCAGCTGATGTTCGTGGCCGATGTGGTGGACGCCGTCATTCTGTTCGTGCGGTCGAAGGCGCCCGCGGCGGCACTGCGCGCGCAGGAGCTTCCCCGGTAGCGTCGCCCGATGAGCATCCATGACGACATAGCGGCATTTCTGATCGAGAACCGCGATGCTGCCTATCAGGCGTTTCAGGCGAAGCTCATTCCCTCGATACCGCCCGACTCGGTCATAGGCGTGCGCACCCCGGCGCTCCGATCCTTCGCCAAGCAGCTGGCTAGGCGCGAGGACGTGGGTGAGTTTCTGGCCAAGGTGCCCCATGGGTGCTTCGAAGAAAACCAGCTGCACGCGTTCGTCGTAAGCAGCGAGCCGGATTACGGAAAGCTCCTCGCGGGAATCGACGGCTTCCTTCCCTTCGTGGACAACTGGGCCACGTGCGACCAGATGTCCCCGCGGGGCCTGGCGCAAAACCCCGAAGTAGCGCTCGAACAGGTGCAACGGTGGATGGCGTCAAGGCATCCCTATACCGTGCGGTACGGCATCGGCGTACTGCTTCAGCTGTTTCTGGATGATCGGTTCCGCCCCGAATTCCTCGAGTGGGTAGCGCAGGTGGAATCCAGCGAGTACTACGTGAATATGATGCGCGCTTGGTTCTTCGCCGAGGCGCTGGTGAAGCAGCCCGGTGCGACACTGCCCGTCATCGAGGAGGGACGACTCGATCGCTGGACGCATAACAAGGCCATCCAAAAGGCCCGGGAAAGCTATCGCATAAGCCCCGAATTGAAGGAGCAGCTGAAGGGGCTGCGGCGAGCTCGCTGAGCCGGCCTTGCTGCCCCAACCCCGCTATCATCAAGGAGTCAGATACCATGTGCCATCGTTTTACCCCGCTGAGTGAAGACGAGACCGATCGGGTGATCGACTATCTGCTTGCGGTGAAACACGTCCTTGACCAGGGTATGGCCGCGGAAGATGTGCTGTCGCCGATGGCGCCGCTGGGTGCCATTCCGCTGGAGGCCCTTGACTGTTACCCCGGATCGGAATGCGCGGTTGTGGTGCCCGAAGGCGAGCCCGGCTCTCTGGGCCGTCGCGCGTTGCACTGGGGCGTGGAAGCTCCGTGGAAGAAGGGCCTGGTGTTCAACGCGCGTATCGAGTCGGCGCTGCGCGGCGAGGGCATGTGGCGGGAAGCCATGGAGCAGGGCCGCTGCGTGGTGCCGGTGCGGGCGTTCTACGAGACGCGCAATGTTGCTGCCGTCCCCGCTGGCGATTCGACCGCTGCCACAGGGTCTTCCTCGCGGCGGCCACAGTATCGGTTCGCCAGCAGGGCCGATCAGGCGCTGCTGCTGGCGGGCCTGGTGCTGGGCGATCGGTTCGTGGTGGTAACCACCGAGCCGAACGCCACCGTGGGAGCCGTCCATAACCGCATGCCGCTGGTGCTTACCGCGCCCGAGGCGCTGGGATGGCTCGAAGGGCACCTTGAGCCGCAGCAGCTGCTAGCGCGTCGGTTCGAAGGGATGCTCGCAGCCGAGGAGGAGGCTCCCTCCTCGGGTAGAAAGACCACATCGAAGCCTGACGCCGACCAGCTTTCCCTCTTCTAGCTCGTGCGACTCCGAGTACCGCTCCGGCCCCTCCCGGGTGCCCTCCGTTCTCGTCTCCCCTTTCCCTCCCGCTGCATTCACGTTCCACGCTGCATTCAAGACACCAGAAGCGTCTTTTGTGGCGTTGATGAGGTCAAAGGCCGGCTTGCGGGTAGTCAATAGCGCGCAAGTTCCCTAGAATGAGCCCATCGAGCGAGAGGAGATACGATGGGTCATTGCGCAAGGGAAGCGCTTCGGTTCACACCGCGTTCTTTGGCGGCCCCGAAGCGGGGGACAGTGTTCGTCTTGGTTTTCGCATTGGCCCTGGCGTTTCTGGGCGCTTTAGGAGCGGTCCCGCTGCAGCAGGCCCAGGCGTATCAACTGGTCGACAACAGCACCTACGATTCTTCGGTCGCCCAAGGCGAAACCGTGTATATGTGCACGGATTCCCAAAGTCGATCGGTGTTTCCCGCAGCGCCGAGCCCCGATCTCGAGGTGCAGGAGGTGCTCGTGGCGTCGTCCAGCAACCCGTGTGTGACGGTGAACGTCCAGGGGGCGTCGTGGTGGACGGATCCGTACCTGTCCTTGCAGGCCGTTTCGCCGGGCACCGCCACCATTACGTACCAGGCGCTGCTCTCCGACGGCACCACCTCCGTCGGCTCCTTTACCGTATGCGTCTTCGAGGTGAATCTGGGCGCGAAGGCCTTTGCGGCCGACGTGGATGGCTACTACATCCTCTACAAAGGCGCCAAGGCGGTGAAGCCGCAGATCAAGGGCGTTTCGGGCGTAAAATGGTCCAGCAGCAACCCGGCGGTGGCTAAGGTGTCTTCCGCGGGATCCATCTCATACAAGGGGCTTGGCTCTTGCGTCGTGACCGCCTCGTTCGGCACTGTGGCGGTGTCAATTCCCGTAGAGTGCACGTACAAGAAGGCCTACAAAGCCGTCGTCAACGGCTTTGCCGATATGGGCACGAAGCTCACGTATAGCCAGGCGAAACGCATGGGTTCGAAGTACCGCGACTGCAGCTCGTTCGTTTCGCGGTGCTATTGGGACACGCCGCTGAAGCGAAAGCTTTTCGCTATTGGTGGCAGTACGGGAAAGACCTGGGCCTTAACCGCGGCCGATCAGGCGAAGTGGCTGAACAAGCAGAAGAAGACCGTCGCGCTGAAGGCGGTGGCCACCTCGAAGCTGCTGGCCGGAGACACCGTGCACAACGTGACCGGTTATGCGGGTATCAACAAGCGTTATCGGAATATCGACCACGTTATGTTATACGTGGGCAATGGGTTGATGCTGACCACGGGCGGTTGGAGCGAAGTAGGCGGCACGGTAGGGCTGCGCGCCTACAGTCCCGACAACGAGAGCATTCGCTTTATCGGCCGTCCCTGCGCCGAGCCGCAGCTCAATCTGACGAAGGCGACGCTCACGAAGAAGAAGGGCAAGACCCACAGCGTTCAACTGAAAGTGCAATGGCAGGCGGGGAAGATCACGTGGAAGTCGTCAAACAAGAAGGTGGCCACGGTAAGCAGCAAGGGCAAGGTAACCGCTAAGAAGAAAGGCAAGGCTACCATTACGGCGAAAGTGGCGGGGAAAACATACAAGTGCAAGGTAACGGTGAAATAGCAGCCATAGCGTAGTGCCGCTTCGCTCGTTGCCTTCCTCAATCAGCGGGGCCGGGAGCATGATGCTCCCGGCCCCGCTTTTGCGTGAATGATGAAGCGCAATCCCGTTGGCTGCGCCTTGGGTTCACCCAGCGCCTAGGCTCGATCAGCGACGCGACGGTGCTGGCGACGGGCCACCGCGGCAGCCCCTGCAGCCATGGCGGCCAGAGCAGCGGCGCTGGCGACCGAGGCGCTCAGCGGATCGCCCGTTTGGGGCAGCGTCGCATCGTCGGCCGGGAGTACGGTAGTGGACGACTCGTCGTCGGCGTCATCAACGACGGTATCATCGTCGGCGTTGGTGTCGTCGGCGGCGTCATTTGCCGAAGTATCGACGGTGTCCGAGGCGTCCTCGTCGGTGCTGCTGTCGGAGTCGCTGCCCGTCGCGTCGCCCGAGCCGTTGCCTGGGTTGTCCCCGTCCGTTGCGTCGTCGGCGCCGCCGGTCGTGCTGTCATCAGGCGTCGATGGCGTGGTCTCGCCCGGCGTGCTGTCCGGCTCGCTGCCGCTTTCCGGCTTGTCAGCCACTTCGGTGTCGTCGGGAAGGGACGCCATCGTGTCGGCATAGACCAAGTTGATCACGTTGCAGGTCGGGTCGGTGGAAAGGCGAATGGATGCCGGGAAGCTGTCCAGGTACATCAGGTCATCTAGTTCATGGGCCCAGCTGTGGCCTTCCACCTTGATGTTGCAGGGCTGCTCATCCACGGTGACGGACTTGATCTTGTCGAAGGCGACTTTCTGGCCGTTGATCGTCTCAACGAGGCGCTCGCTGTCGTCGTTGTTCTCGCCCGTGGCGCGGCGCGCGGTTTCGGTTTCCGGCTCGGTATCGCCGTGGGGCTCCTCGCCGTCGCAGATGCGATAGTAGTTGATGGTGTACTCGTTCAGATGGGGGTTCATGTAGCGCAGCTCAACGCCGTTCTGAGACTCGTCCTCCGCCACGACCGGGCGCGCCGGAATGGCGTCGAAGAAGAAGTAGCCTTCGATATTGGCCACATAATCCCAGGTATCCAGCTGGTCGCCCAGGTTGAGGCCCGTGACCGTGTGGCTGTGCAGAAGGCGCTGGCCCGAGGGGTGGTCGAAAGTCGGGTCATCGTAGGAGACGAACTCGCAGTAATAGAACGTCATCGAGTAATCGCCATCGCCAGCGCACGAGGTGGAGGTGGTGGCCGCAGCGTTCAGGGGCAGCTCGGCAATGCCGAGGGCCAGCGATGCGGGCAGCGCCTCGTTGCGCTCCGGGGTCTTTTCGGCCCCCGTCGGCGCTGTCTCGTCAGCGCGGGCAGGTTCGGCGGCGGTGAGGGCGAGGCCCAGCGAGCCGGCGGCCAGGCACAGGGCAACGCCCAAGGACGCCGCGCGGTTCTTCAAGGAGGAAAAGGCAGTCGTGTTGTGTTTCATGGTTCTCCAGTCACGGGGCAGCGCTCCGGCTTTGGTGCTGCGCGGAGAAGCTGCGGGGCGGTCACAGCACAAATCGCCCACGCGTGAACGGAAGAACGAGGGATGCTGTAAAAGGATAGCGAGTAAGAAGAGGCCCAGAGTGCGATGAAGGTGGTTTCAGGGCCTCGATCAAACCCGCGTAAGTGTACTTATATTGGTACAGTTAAACAAGGGAAATAAGGGCAATACAGATTGCAAGGGGGCTAAATCCACAACGTGCACATTGATGATCCGCTAGGTCGGCCATAGAACTTCGCGGCTCTCTTTGGAAGTTTTCCCAGGTCATTCATCCCCCAAAAGGGGCCAATTCCGAAAAAGCCCAACTGGCCCCGCCGCGGGGGATGACCGCAGCCACGCGGTTGGAAATACTGGGGGCGTGGCGAAGAGGAGGGGCATCCAAGGGGGATGCATTCTTCGCCGAAAGGAGACAAACTCATGGAACTCGATCGTCGAAACTTCTTGAAGGGCGCCGCCTTTACTGCGGTAGGCGCCATGGGCGCCACGGCACTGGCCGGGTGTGCGCCGACCGCCCAGGGTGACAGCCAGGAGGCGCTGTCCTCCACGGGTGGCAACGCGGGCGCCGCGGGCGACCAGTACAACACCGCTGAAACCGCTCAGCGCAAGTGGGCCTTCGAAATTGCGCCCGACCCCATTCCCGAATCCGATATCGCCGAGACCATCGAAGCCGATGTCGTGGTGGTGGGCTGCGGCACATCGGGCCTTATGACCGCCAACAGCGCAGCCGAGGCGGGGCTTGACGTGGTCATCGCCTCCGCTTCCACGAAGCCCACGTCGCGCGGCGGCTCCAACAACGCCGTGTACTGCAAGGCCTTCCAGGAGCAGGGCTATCCGCGCGTGCCGCTGGCCCAGTACCAGAAGGAGATCTTCTGCCAGACCCACAAGGTGGATCAGCGCAAGTGGTATCTGCACTACAACAACTCTGAAGAGGCCATGAACTGGGCCTGCGATCTGATGGAGAAGGCCGGCTACGGCATCGACATCGAGATCGGCACGCCCGACAAGGAAGACAGCCTGTACCTGCAGCGCACCGCTGCCGTGGGCTGGAACCTCAACGGCCAGACGCCGCCTGAAGAGGGCATGGAAGTGGTCGTGGGCAAGATGCAGCCGCTGTTCGTGTACGAGCTGGCCCGTCATCTGACTGAGGACTTGGGCGGCCAGATCTATTACAAGAACATCGCCGAGCAGCTCATTCGCGAAGACGACAACACCGGCCGCGTGACCGCTGTGGTGTGCAAGCGCGAGGACGGCAGCTACGCGAAGTACGTGGGCCGCAAGGCCATCGTGCTGGCCACGGGCGACTTCTCCGGTGACCGCGACATGATGCGCCGCTACTGCCCCGAGACGGCCGATTACGTGATGGACGAGGTGTACGACAGCGAGCCCGACTGGGATCAGGGCTTCAAGTACGGCGGTATCTACAAGGGCCAGGGTCAGAAGATGGGCCTGTGGGTGGGCGCCGCGTGGCAGAAGAGCTTCCCCAACTGCACCATGGGCGCCTACTGGGGTCCCGGTCCGCGCAACCTGTACACGAACCATTTGGGCCTGCTGCTCGACCGCGACGGCCAGCGCTTCATGAACGAGAACTGCATCGGGCCTCTGGCCAGCCAGCACATCATGATGCTCCCCGAGAAGAAGGCCTACGCTATTTGGGACGCCGGCTACGCCAAGTACGAGGCCGTGTCGGGCGACTGGACCAACGACTCGATGATGACCGGCGACGAGGCCGTACAGGCAGCCGTGGCCTCCTGGAAAGAGAGCGCTTCGGCAGGCACGGGCAACTACGTGATGGCCGACACCGTCGAGGAAGTAGTCGAGCTGCTGGGACTTCCGGCCGAGGCCCTCGAGTCGGTGAAGCGCTACAACGAGCTGGCCAAAGCGGGCGAGGATGCCGATTTCCACAAGGAGGCCGAGCACCTGCACGCCATCGAGGAAGGCCCCTTCTTCGGCGAGATGACGGATTCCTTCGGCTTCCTGACCGTTATGGGCGGCCTGAATACCAACGTGCACATGCAGGTGTGCGACGCCGACGACAACGCCATTCCGGGCCTGTACAACGTGGGCACCATGGTGGGCGACGTGTTCTCGGGCACCTATACCTTCATGATCGAGGGCGCCAACTACGGCATGACCTGCGTCACCTTCGGATACTTGACCGGCAAGTACATCGCCGAGAACGAGTAGCCCCCCTGTAACGGCGCAGCGCCAATCCCCCCAGACGGCAATGCGCGTTGCGCCGCTTCCTTACCCTCCCTTCGAATCGGACCCCTCGGGGTCCGATTTGCTTTCGGGGCTAGGATTCGAGGGCCTGGGCGCGCTGCTCGGCTGCGTTGATGAGCTCTTGCTTGGAGTGAACGAGGAACTTCTGGTAAATGCGCCCCGTGTGGGTCTTGACGGTTTCCTCGGCCAGCGAAAGCTCGTCGGCAATGGCCTTGCGACTGTAGCCGCGCACCATAAGCTCGAACACGTCGGTTTCGCGGGGTGTTAGACCGTGCTCGCTGGCCAGCAGTTGGCACGCGGTGTCGAGGGCCGTGGTCTCGCGATTGGCGACGGGGGAGGCACCGGGGCTGACGGCGCCCCAGCCGCGGCGGATGTTCTGGCTGCTGGTCATGAACAGCGCGGCCAGCAGCAGCGCAAAGGCGACCACGATGGCCAGTGCCTGCCATTCATCGACAAGCACATCGAGCACGCTGCCGAAGAACTGCCCGAGCAGCAACGCGGCCGTTCCGGTGCCGATGATCCAGATGGGAGGCTGCTTGAGGCCCTTGGCCAGATACGCGCACAGCGAACAGGTCATGAGGTACTGGAAGCAGTAGCCCGCATCGAGGGTGAGGGCTCCCGGCAGCAGGGCGAAGTCGAACATGCCCACGGTGAAAAACCCGAGGGCCATGAGGGGAAACCCGATGCGGTAAATAAGCACGTCGAAGTTGTTCTTGACGGCGATAGCGCAGAAGAACAAAAGGGCCACCGCTACGAAGAATCCGACGCTCACCACCAAGGCCGAGTTTTCGGCCGCGTTAATGAGCGCCGAGTGCATAACGCCCAGGGCAAGCCCTTGGAAAAAGGACGTCACCAGGAACTTGACCGGTATGCTGATGGGCGTTTGCAGTCCTTGGCCGTACAGGGCACGGCTTGGGACACTGCGCAGGCACTTCCAAAGGCAAGCGACCATGGGCAGCGGAATGAGCACCAGCGCAATTTGTCCGACAAGGGCGGGAAGTATGGTAATGGCGAGGGCACCCAGGGTGCCGACAAAAAGCGCGGCGCTGCCAGCGAACAGCACGTGAAGCGGGCCCAGGTAGCCGAACATGCGCCCGGTTTCCAGGCAAATGTTGGCCGTCCCGCAGCCAATGAGCACCGAGCCTCCCAAGTACATCAAGATGGCGAGATCGTGGTGGCGCGGGGTAAGCAGCGGGTAGCCCGTGTACAAAAGGGCGCCGAGCACCAAGAGGCTGGCCAACGCGAAAGGAAACCAGCGCGCCTCGCTGAAGCGGTTGGCGCGGCGATAGCCCAGCGCCCATATCAGGTAGGTGATGACGCTGGCTACCAGCAGGATGGTCCCCTTCGGGAAGGGACTCAGAGAGGAAAGCGGCGACGGGTCGAGAAACAGATAGGGGCTCTGGAAGAGCAGAATCGTCTGCATCCAGTACAGGCCAAAACTCAGGCAAAGATAGGGGTGGGTGAGAATGCTGTCCTTGAATTGCTGAAGATGGCGTTTCTGGTCCTCGATATGGTTGAACGGCGCTGCCACGCATCCCTCCTGTCCCCTGGTGCGTTGCTCCATAGTACCCTAACTTTGTGCCAACGGTTTTCAAACGGCGGGTTGAGGAGTGGGGAAAACGGGTGGGTTGAAGCTGGTCAATTCCTAGAATGGAAGGCGGTTTTCTAGTTTCGCGAGGCATTTCGCCTCTTTCAGGAAGGACTGAGCTTCATGAGTACTTCGACGGTCGATGACGGCGCGGTGCATGGCAAGCAGCTGGCGTTTATCTTCGCCGGTCTTCTGTTGGCCATGTTTGTCAGCTCGCTGTCCGAGACTATTGCGGCCACCGCGCTGCCCACCATTGTGGGAGACTTGGGCGGCGTGGAAATCATGCAATGGGTCACGACGGCCTACATTTTGGCCTCCACGATTACCATGCCCATCTACGGCAAAGTGGGCGACATCATCGGCCGCAAGTTTCTGCTGATCAGCGCCTTGGTGCTGTATGCCCTGGGCAAGATTGTGTGCGGGCTTTCCGTGAACATGGCCATGCTGCTCACGGGGCGTCTTATCTCCGGTCTTGGCGGCGGCGGTTTGATCATCCTGTCGCAGGCGGCCATTGCCGATGTGGTGCCTCCGCGCAAGCGCGGCCTGTACCTGGGCGTTATGGGGTCGGTATTCACAGTGTCGAACGTGCTCGGCCCGCTGCTGGGCGACTGGTTCGTGGAAACCCTGGGCTGGCGCTGGATTTTCTGGTTCACGGTGCCCCTGGCCGGGTTGGCCATCCTGGCTTTGGCCGTGTTCCTGAAGCAGCCTTCCCTGCATGGGAAGCACTTGACCTTCGACTGGCAGGGCAGTGCCGTTATGGCCGTGGGCGTAACGGCGCTGGTGCTGGCTATGACCTGGGGCGGTGAGGTCTATGCCTGGCTCAGTTGGCAGATCATGGGCCTTCTGGTGCTGTTCGCCGTGGCCTGCGTGGTGTTCGTGATGGTAGAGCGCCACGTCTCCCAGCCCATCATTCCCATGGGGCTGTTCCATGATCGCAACTTCAACCTCTGCGCCATCGTGGCGCTGCTGGTCAACGTGTCTTTTATGGGCACAGTGAACTACCTGCCCACGTACTTCCAAATTGTCGATCGCATGTCGCCCGAACTGGCGGGACTCATGGTCACGCCGCTTTCCGTGGGCATTTTCATTACGTCTACGGCCACAGGCTGGATTGCCGGCAAGACAGGCAAGTACAAATGGATGCCTCTGGCCATGTGCGCGGTGTGCGCCGTCGGCTTCTATCTGATGTCGCTCATGTACGTGGGCGAGCCCGTGTTCCTGCCGCTGCTCTACCTGTTCATCCTCGGCTTTGGCCTGGGCCTGGGCACGCAGATCTTGGTGCTCATCGTGCAGAACGAGTTCCCGCAGTCCCATGTAGGTACCGCCACGGCGGCCAACAACTTCTTCCG
The DNA here is from genome assembly GCA_910585575.1 of uncultured Adlercreutzia sp. Lineage (GTDB taxonomy): Bacteria > Actinomycetota > Coriobacteriia > Coriobacteriales > Eggerthellaceae > Adlercreutzia. Next base: position 15,211 of record CAJUFS010000037.1, read on the forward strand.
CCAGATTGGTGCCACCGTGGGCGCCTCGCTGGTAGGCACTTTGTTCACCAACCGTTTGACGGCGAACTTGGCGGACAAGCTGCCGGCGGCGGACCATATCTCGCTGGCCACGCTGACCCCCAGTGTGGTGGACAAACTGCCCGATAGCCTGCAGAGTGTGGTAGCCACCGGCTATTCCGATGCGCTGGTGCCCCTGTTCCTGTATTTCGTGCCGGTGATGATCGGCTGCCTGGTGCTCATGATGTTCCTGGAGAAGCATCCCCTGGCCAAGACTATCAATCACAGCGGCCACGGTCAGGGGAAGAGTTTGAAGTAGCGGGGCGCGGCGGGCGGCCTGTTGGGTTGCCCGCGGTCCGCGGGGGGGGGGCGTGCGTGCTCCTCCTCCCGCCTGGGAGAAACGCGAAAAAACCGCTGCGGCGGAGCGGCCCGCGGGGCGCGGCTAATCGGCGATGTCGAAGTGGGTATTCGAGAACACGTTCAGGTTCAGGCTGTTCATGATGTGGCGAATGGCGGCCTGGGCCTTCACGGAGTTGCCGGCATCGTCCAGCGGCGGGGCGAAGGCGCACACGCCGAAGACGCCGGGCATGACGCCGATGACGGCGCCGCCCACGCCGGTTTTCGCCGGCAGGCCCGATTCGTAGAGCCAGTCGCCGGAGTGCTCGTAGAAGCCCACGGCGGCCATGAGCGAGACAATCTTCGGGGAAAGCGCCGCGTCGAACACGCGCTTCTTCGTCAGCGGGTTCACGCCGTCGTCGGCGATGGTGGCCGCGGAAATGGCCAGCTGCTCGGCGGTGACGCCCAGGGAGCACTGGCGGGTGTACAGATCGAGCGACATCATGGGATCGTCGTAGATGCGGTCGTATTCCTTCAGCAGCCACGCAATGGAGCGGTTGTCGAAATTGGTGGCCGACTCGGAGTGGTACAGCTCGTCGATGAGCACCGGTTCGCTGCCCAGCAGATCGGTCATGTTGTCGAAGATGGCCTTCCATTTCGCGTCGGCGTCTCCCTGCGGCTCCACCAGTGAGCAGGCGGTAATGGCGCCGGCGTTCACCAGCGGGGTGGAGGGGCGATCGTTTTCCAACAGGATGGCGAAGATGGAGTTGAAGGGAAGGCCGGTGGCATCGGCGCCGATCTTATCGAGCACTGCCTTGGCGCCCAGCTCCTTCAGTACGAGGATAGCCGTGTGCACCTTCGAGACCGATTCAATGCCCAGGCGATAGTCGGTGTCGCCCACGGAGATGAGTCGTCCATCGGGCAGGCACAGGCTAATGCCGAACAGACTCGAATCGACATGGGCCAAGTAGGGAATGTAGTGGGCGTTCTGGCCGCCGGGAAGGTCCTTGCAGGCGGCGTAGGCGTCCTCGACCGCCTTCTTCAGCTGGGCATAGGTGAGTTTGACGATCATGGGGTGCCTCTTTCCTTCCGTCGGGGAATGCGGGCGCGTCCAGGGCGGAAGCCCCGTGCGCCCGCTTTTTTTGCCAGCAACGCTAGTGAACCAGTGCCGTGATGAACGCGGCGCCGGCCAGGAAAATGCCGGGCACGTTCGCCACGATAATGGGGATGTCCTTTTTCGGCTTCAGGAAGCCGTAGGCCGTCCACATGCAGCAGTTGAAGAACGCTGCCAGCGGCTGCCAGGGGCTGCCGCCGTGACCGGCCAGATTATCGCCGATGGTGGTGATGTAGGACACGTACATGATGACGGAGAGCACGGATGCGATGCGGCCAATGATGCTGACTACATCGTGCTTAACGTGCTGCTTGTGCTCGGGTACGGTCTGGTTTTGCTTGCTGATTGGGTGCTTGCTTACGGCATGGGTCGTCGCAGACATGCTTCCTCCTTTCATCGTTTGACGTCTTCAACCGTACCGCGCCGAGCTTTCAGATGAGATTGGCGCTCATCATTGAAAAGTTCTCTTTACGGGGGTGTAAGGTCGTTGTAACGGTGAAGGGAGGGGCGCCCCGGTACGCGTCTAGAAGTCGAAGACCTCGCCGACGTTGGCGGCTATGCAGAGGTCGGCGTGGGCGTCGCGGGGCGTGGGAGTGCGGTTGACGATGGCCAGATGATCGCCACTGAAGTAGTCGATGAGCCCTGCCGCCGGGTACACCGCCAGGCTGGTGCCGGCGATGACCAGCAAGTCGGCCGCGGCAATGGCGCGCACGGCGGCGGTCACCGTGGCGTCGTCCAAAGGCTCCTCGTAGAGCACCACGTCGGGCTTCACGATGCCGTCGCAGCGGGGACACCGCGGCACGCCATCGGGGGCTGCTTCGCGCAGGGCCAGCAGCTCCTCTACCGAGTAAGGGGCGTGGCAGTCCCGGCAGTAGTTTCGCAGCACGCTGCCATGCAGCTCGAGCACGTTGCGGCTTCCGGCCTTCTGGTGCAGGCCATCGATGTTCTGGGTGACCACGGCCGAGAGAATGCCTTCCCGTTCCAGTTCGGCCAGTTTGCGATGGGCGGCATTGGGTTGGGCGTCCAGGGCCAGCATACGGTCGCAGTAGAAGTCGAAGAACTCGCGCGGATGGGCGTCGAAGAAGCTACGCGACACCATGGTCTCCGGCGGATAGGGATACTTCTGTGCATAGAGGCCATCGGCGCTGCGAAAGTCGGGGATGCCGCTTTCGGTGGACACGCCGGCACCGCCGAAGAACACCATGCGTCCTGGCTCGCAGTCGCGAATCCACTGGCGCAGCTGCTCGATAGCGTCTTGGGTTGTGGGGGTGTTCGCCGCGGGTGCCATTACGCTTCTCCTTAGTTGTCGGCCATAGCGGCGGCCCAGGCTTCTTCTTTGTAACCGGGAATGACCGTTTCGGCGGTCACGAGCAGCGGGCGCTTCACCAGCATGCCGTTGGTGGCCAGCAGGGCGTACATCTCGTCTTCGGTCATAGTTGGCAGCTTCTTCGAGAGTTCCATCTCGCGGTAGAGCATGCCCGAGGTGTTGAAGAAGCGCTTGAGCGGCAGCCCGCTGCGCTGGTGCCACGTGCGCAGCTCGTCGGCCGTGGGGTTGTCGGTGACAATGTCGCGGTCGGTGTACGGCGCGCCCTGGGCGTCGAGCCACGCCTTGGCCTTCTTGCACGTGGAGCACTTCGGGTATTCAACGAAAAGGACGTCGGCCATGGGATCTCCTTTGATCGAGCGGGGCCTGATTCCCGCCAGAGTGTGATACGGTAATGATGCGGTTGCGGCCGCGCCCGGGTCCTGGTGACCTGCGGTGCCGGCAGCCTACGATGATTGTACCTAATGCGGGAAGGCGTGACGATGACCGACGGGGAACGATTGGTGTTTGGCTTCAGCAGCAGGGGAGCTTGCTGCGGCTACGACACGCTGGAAGTGTACGAGTTCGGCGGCTTCTTTCGCGAGCGCTATGCGAACGAGATCTTCGACGGCACCGAGCGCACCTATGATGTGGATGCCGCCAAGGCAGAGCGGCTCGAGCAGATGATCGAGCGCGAGGGTGTTCGCGCATGGCGCGAGCGCTACGAGACCGCCGCCGGCTCGCAGGCGAGCGGCACGGCGTGGTCCATCTATGACGGGGAGGCCTACCATTATGGCAAAGGTGCGGCTCCGGCGAATTTCGCTGCCGTGCTGGACTTCCTAGGCCGAGAATTCGGCTGCAATCGCATTGACGCGTTCCAGGTGGTGGCTGAGGAGCCGGAGGAGGCGGCGCGATGAGCGCGCAACGGGTAGTGCTGTCGGACAAGCTGGCGACGTATCTCCAGAAGAAGGGTTTGCATTACGTGCTGATGGACGTCGCCTTCTGCAAAAGTTGCGGCGGAGCGGTAGGCGAGCTGTTCGCGCACCCGATGAAGGATGCGGAAGCGGAAGAGGCGCTGGGGCGAGCGGGCATCCGCAAATTCCCCTGCGAAGGCGAGCGGGGCAAACCGCTTCAAGTGGGTGGCGCTTCTGTAGAGCTTATCGTGGCGAACCCGACCATCGAGCTGGATCCCGTCGTACGTCTAAGCCCCCGCCCCCTCCTCGGCTGCACCGACCTCAGGGTGGAGGGCGCCCGATATTAGAGCGCAGTAGAGTTGCTTTCTAGGGCCAAATAAGCTCACGGGTCTTTGGCTAGATAACTTTTCACTCAGCGTGCAAAGAGTCCTTCCGCCCGACTGATAATATTCTCGACACACTGCGTCGAGAATTCTTGGGCCCGTTCTTGACGGGATTCGTTGGCCAAGCGAGACCGCTTAGCTCGCACGATTTATGTTTCGGCTTGTGAGGTAGAATAGGCAAAACATGCAGTGAGTCGAGGAGAGACGCGTGGCCGAATTCCAGTATGGTGTCATCAAGATGAACGAAGAATTCTTCGAGGACGTCGTAGTTGAGCACATGTCCGAGCAGCTAGGCTACACGCATCTCTATGGGCCCGATGTTGAGCGGACGGATGACGCCTATAGGGATGTGTTTCTGCCGGGGGTATTGCCCTCTGCTTTAGCGCGCATTAATCCAGCCCTTCCTCGTCAGGCTATCAGCGAGGCTATTGCGATCCTTCAAAGCGACGAAGTGGGCGATCTGGCACAGCGTAATGAGCGCTTCAACGATTATCTGCAAAACGGCGTTGAGGTGCATTTCTTCGACGGCAGGGAAGAGCGGGACGACATTGTGTATCTGCTCGACTTTGACAACCCTGGCAATAACGACTTTCATGTTGTGAACCAATGGACCTTCGTTGAGCACTCCGAGAAGCGCCCCGATGTTATCGCCTTTGTTAACGGTATACCCCTCGTACTTTTCGAGCTCAAAAGTCCGTCTCGGGAAGAGACCGACGCCTCCGATGCGTACCTGCAGCTGCGCAACTACATGCAGCATATTCCTTCGCTTTTCGTGTCGAATGCATTCTGCGTGATGAGCGACATGGGCGAAACGCGCGTTGGAACCATCACGGCAGATGAAGACCGTTTTGTTGCGTGGAAATCTGCCGACGGGGACTACTCGCAGGCAAGCTCAGCCACGTGGAAGACGATGCTCGATGGCATGATGCGCAAGGATCGTCTGCTCGACATCGTGAAGAACTTCATCTGCTTCAACGACAGCTCAAGCAAGGTCATCAAGATCTTGGCGGCCTATCATCAATACTTTGCGGTCAATAAGGCGGTTGTTCGGGCGGAAGAGGCCATTGCTGGCGATGGCAAGATCGGCGTCTTTTGGCATACGCAAGGGTCGGGTAAATCGCTCTCAATGGTGTTCTTCGCTCATTTGCTTCAGGAGAAGATCGATAGCCCTACTATCGTCGTTATTACCGATCGCAACGATTTAGACGACCAGCTCTTCGGACAGTTTGGCCGCTGCGCTCAGTTTCTGCGGCAGACGCCCGTGCAGGCATCGAGTCGAGCCAACCTCAAAGAGCTTCTTGTCGGCCGTGAGGCGAACGGCATTATCTTCACCACCATGCAGAAGTTTATGGACGGTGACGAGCCTCTGTGCGATCGCAGCAACGTGGTCGTCATGGTGGATGAGGCGCATCGCGGTCAATACGGGCTCACCGAGAAGATGGATGCTGAGGGCAATGTGACCGTTGGCACAGCCCGCATCGTGCGCAAGGCGCTTCCGAATGCCTCATACATTGGCTTTACTGGTACGCCTATTTCGATGGAAGACCGAAATACGCGGGAGATTTTCGGCGACTATATCGACGTCTACGACATGACCCAATCGGTTGAGGATCAGTCAACCAAGCCGGTATATTACGAAAGTCGTGTAGTGGCTCTCAATCTTGATGAGGGCACGTTGGGTGCTTTAGATGCCGCCTATAACGAATTCGCGGAAGAGGCTGATGAGGCGAGCATCGAGAAGAGCAAGCGCGATCTAGGAGGCCTTGACGCTCTCTTCGGCGCCCCCGAGACCATTGATGCACTCTGTCGGGACATTATCGATCACTACGAGAATAACCGTGCTGACATTCTGGCTGGCAAAGCCCTCGTGGTTGCATACAGTCGTCCCGTAGCGATAAAGATCTACGAGCGTATGCTGGAGCTTCGCCCCGAATGGGAGGAGAAGCTCGGCGTCGTCATGACTATGAGCAACCAAGACCCTGAGGAATGGTTCAAGATTTGCGGCGGAACCAATCACAAAAAGGAGATGGAGCGCAAGTTCAAAGATGACGACGATCCGCTGAAAATTGCCATTGTTGTGGACATGTGGCTGACCGGCTTCGACGTGCCCAGTCTGTCGACCATGTATGTCTTCAAGCCTATGAAGGGTCACAATCTAATGCAAGCCATCGCGCGTGTGAATCGTGTGTGCCGAGGCAAAGAAGGTGGCCTGGTCGTTGACTACATCGGCATTGCGCGGGCGCTTAAGCAGGCGATGAAAGACTACACCAACCGCGACCAGAGCAATTACGGCAACATGGACATTGCCGCGACGGCGTATCCTCGTTTCCTAGAAAAACTCGCCGTTTGTCGCGATTTGCTTTATGGGTTTGACTACCAGAAACTCATTTTCACGGAAAGTAAAGCGAAACTCGCGGATGCCATCAACGAGGGTACCGACTGGTTGCTCGATCCTGTTCGCGAGGAGGATAGGGAAGAGTTCCTGAAGCAGTGCCAGCTAATGAACCAGGCTCTCTCGTTGTGTAAGAGCATCGTAGACGAAAGGGATGTTCACGAGGCAGCGTACCTCAGCGTGTTGCGGGTGCAGGTGCTCCGGCTTACCGGGCGCAAGTCTACCGGCGGCAAGGGAATGACCTACAAGGAGTTCAACCAGCGCGTCACGGCAATTTTGGAGCAAACGGTTCACGCCGATGGCGTCATCGATCTCTTCGAGAAAGACAGCGTGGAAATCTCGCTCTTCGATGAGTCCTTCCTGCAAGAGCTGGCGAACATGAAGCAGCGCAACATCGCCGTCGAGAGCCTGAAGCGTCTCATTAAGGAGCAGGTGCGAGCCTATCAGAAGACCAGTGTTGTCAAAGCCGAGCGTTTCAGCGACATGCTGCAAGGAACGCTGAATGCCTACTTGAACGGCATGCTCACCAACGCGCAAGTGATCGAAGAGCTCGTGAACATGGCCAAAGAGATGATGCAGGATAGAGGAGAAGCGGAGTCGCTTGGTCTGACCGAGGAGGAAATGGCCTTTTACGACGCCATTACGAAGCCGCGAGCGGTGCGTGACTTCTACGACAACGATCAGTTGGTTGCGATTACGCGCGAGTTGACCGATGCCATGCGCAAGAGCGCGACTATCGACTGGCAGCGCAAGGAAAACGCCCGTGCCGGTATGCGTCGCGCGATTAAGCGGCTCCTGAAGAAATATAAATACCCGCCCGAGGGTGTCGAAGATGCCATGGATACGGTCATGAGACAATGTGAGTTGTGGGCCGATACGAAGATCTACGAATAGGACGGACAATGGCAAAAGCTAAGGTTGAAAACACTCAGGAGATTGGGTTCGAGCAGCAGATTTGGAAGGCGGCCGACAAACTGCGTGGCAATCTGGATGCGTCAGAGTACAAAAGCGTGGTGCTCGGCCTCATCTTCTTGAAGTATATCTCCGACAAGTTCGAAGAGCGCTACCAAGAGCTCGTCGACGAAGGCGACGGCTTTGAAGAAGATCGCGATGAGTACACCTATCAGAACATCTTCTTCGTGCCCCAGAAGGCGCGGTGGTCGGCCATTGCCTCGGCGGCGCATACGCCGGAAATTGGCAAAGTGATCGACGACGCCATGCGTGAGATTGAGGCGGAGAACCCGAAGCTTAAAGGCGTGCTCCCTAAGAACTTCGCACGGCAGGAGCTGGACAAGCGCCGCCTGGGTGATGTGGTCGATTTGTTCACGAACGTGAAAATGGCCGAGAAGGGTGACACGAGGGATATTCTTGGGCGCACCTACGAGTATTGCCTCTCGAAGTTCGCCGAGCAAGAGGGCAAGAATGCCGGCGAGTTCTATACCCCAACGTGCATTGTGCGTACGCTCGTGGAGGTGTTGCAGCCTTACCATGGCCGGGTTTATGACCCCTGCTGCGGCTCGGGCGGCATGTTCGTCCAGTCGGCCGACTTCGTGAAGCACCACGCGGGAAAGATCGATGACCTTTCCATTTACGGCCAGGAGAGCAATCCGACCACGTGGAAGATGGCCACGATGAACCTTGCTATTCGGGGCATCGATGCCGACCTGGGTCAATTCAACGCGGATACTTTCTTCAAGGACTGCCACAAAGACAAGCGCTTCGATTTCATTCTCGCTAACCCTCCTTTCAATTTGAAGGATTGGGGCGGCGACCAGCTGAAGGACGATCCGCGGTGGAAGTTCGGCACGCCGCCTGAGGGCAATGCGAACTTCGCGTGGCTTCAGCACATGATTCACCATCTCTACGAGGATCATGGGCGTATTGGCATGGTTCTCGCCAACGGCTCCCTGTCGTCCCAAACAGGTGGCGAGGGGGCTATTCGCCAGGCTATTGTTGATGCCGATCTGGTCGAGGGCATCATCGCCATGCCTTCGCAGCTTTTTTACAGCACGGGTATTCCGGTATCCCTCTGGATCCTGGACAAAGCCAAGAAGCAGCCAGGGAAGACACTCTTCGTGGACGCTCGCGAAATGGGCACCATGGTCACGCGTCGCCTCCGCGAGTTTACCGATGGGGACATCGCGAAAGTGGCGGATGCGTTCACCGCGTTCCGCGAGGGAACGCTGGAGGACGAGAAGGGCTTCTGCGCCGCTGTTACGACAGAGGAGATCGCGAAGCAAGACTATGTGTTGACCCCCGGCCGCTACGTAGGCATCGCCGAGGTGGAGGACGATGGCGAGCCTTTTGAGGAAAAGATGGCGCGCCTCACCAAGGAGCTCGGAGAGATGTTCGAAGAGTCCAACCGCCTGCAAGCCCAAATCAAAAAGAACCTGGAGGCGATCGGCTTTGAAATGTAAGTGGGAAGAGAAGCCGCTGGGTGAGCTTGTGTCGTACATGGCCCGAGGGATTGCTCCGAAGTACTCGACCGGCGCAGGAGCGGCTGATGTGCTTGTGCTAGGACAGAAGTGCGTGCGAAATCAGCAGGTAGACATCTCGCAGGCTCGCTATCATGATTCAGACGCTAAACAGATTAAAGCCGAAAAAGTGGTGCAACCGCTCGATATCTTGGTTAACGCAACGGGCGTCGGGAGCGCTGGCCGGGTTGCCCAGGCTCCCGAGCAGCTTGCCGATACGTGGACGACGGATAGTCATGTGCTGACCCTTCGCGCTTCGGGCATCGATCCGCTTTATCTCGGATATTTCGTAAAGTCTAAGCAAAAGGTAATCGAAGGTATGGCGGAGGGGTCTACGGGCCAAACCGAGATGAACAAAGCGCGACTCTGCACAGAGATAGTGGTCACATATCCGGAAAGCCGCGCAACGCAAAGAGCAATAGCGAGCATATTAAGCGCGCTAGACCACAAGATCGCTCTTAATTGTCGGATAAATGACCATTTAGCTGCGTGAGATCGACCTGCGAGACATCGATCTCGCCGGACATGAGTTTCGGGAGAAGTACATCGCGTATTTGAGAGAGCTCCAGGCTTTCCTTTTCATTTTCGAGAATCTGCAGCAGAAGAGCTTCCGCAAAGTTCGAATAACGGTCTAGTGTTTTGCTGGACGGCACGATCACGTTTTCTGTTTCCAGATCTTTGATGTTGATCGCGGCAAAAGTCGCTCCATTCGCCTTTGCTTGGAGGGAGCGAACCACTCTCTTGATTGCCTGGAATACCACGCTTTGCGGAACCCCTAACCCGACGAGAGCAAAGCATGACTGGTTCATTGCCATCGGGGCACCGGCCATTGTCACCTTTCCAACAGTACCGCGTGCCGTAAGCATCACTGTGCCCGTCTCGTATAGGTCACTATTGCAGTTGGCGAGACCTTGCTTCGTTATGTGTTTTGCTGTACTAAGCGAAAATACAGAATCCACTACATCGCCAGGAGCAAAAAACGGAATTTGTCCGTCCCTCCAATACTCGTCAACACTTGTCCTTGGTGTACCGCCGCTGCAGATCTTAATAACTTCTCCTAAGGGCACAATGCGGCTACTGTGCGCCAGGCAACCGTCGTAAGCAGCTTCCAGCAGGACAGCTAAATGGTCATTT
>CAJUFS010000038.1 GCA_910585575.1 uncultured Adlercreutzia sp.
GCACAAGGAGCTGGCCAAGCTGCAGACCAACCTCAACGGCATCCGCAACATGAAGCGCGTGCCCGAGGCTGTTTTCGTTATCGACACCAACCGCGAGGGCATCGCCATCCATGAGGCTCACCGCCTGGAGATCCCCGTGGTGGGCACCCTGGACACCAACTGCGATCCCGATGACGTCGATTACGGCATCCCCGCCAACGACGACGCCATCCGCTCGGTGCGTCTGCTGTGCGATTTCATCGCCGACGCCGTCATTGCCGGCACCGGTGCCGACGTGACCGCCGCCGAGATGGCCGGCGAGGCCGCTGAGGCTTCCGCCGAGGCCACCGTGGCCGAGGTTGCCGACGAGGCCGCCGCTGCCGTGGCCGAGGGCGACGCCGCTGTCGTTGTCGAGTAACTCTAGCAAGTTAGACTCTCATTCCCAAAGGAGGAATTCATGGCTGACATCACCGCTTCCATGGTGAAGGAGCTCCGCGAGATGACCGGCGCGGGCATGATGGAGTGCAAGAAGGCCCTGGCCGAGGCCGAGGGCGATATGGAGAAGGCCGTCGACGTGCTGCGCACCCGCGGTCTGGCCGCCGTGGCCAAGAAGGCCGGCCGTGCCACCAACGAGGGCACCGTTATGGCCATCGTCTCCGACGACTGCACCACCGGTGCCGTGGTCGAGCTCAACTGCGAGACCGACTTCGTGGGCATGAACGAGAAGTTCAAGGCCTATGCCGAGAAGATCGCCAAGGCTGCCCTGGCTGCCAAGCCGGCGGACGTGGAGGCCCTCAAGGCCGCCGTCATCGATGGCGAGACCGTCGAGGAAGTTGTTACCGACTGCATCCACGTGATGGGCGAGAACGCTCAGCTGGCCCGCGTTGCCGTGGTGGACGCCCAGGCCGTGTCCGCCTACATCCATGGCGGCGGCAAGATCGGCGTTCTGGTTACCTTCAACGTGGAGGGCATCGACCCCACCGCCGAGGAGTTCCAGAAGTGCGGCCGCGACATCGCCATGCAGGTGGCTGCTCTGAACCCCGTTTCCGCCACCCGCGAGGACGTGCCCGCCGACGTGGCCGCCCACGAGATGGAGATCTACAAGGCTCAGGCCGCCGAGTCCGGCAAGCCCGAGAACATCCAGGAGAAGATGGCCGAGGGCCGCATGGACAAGTTCTACAAGGAGAACTGCCTGGCCGAGCAGGCCTTCGTGAAGAACCCGGATCAGACCGTGGCTCAGTACGCCGACGAGTGCGCCAAGGCTCTGGGTGGCACCATCGCCATCACCGGCTTCGTGCGCTTCGCTCTGGGCGAGTAAACGCGCGATCAAATAACGCATCTTTAAGAAGGGAGGCTCAAGCGAGCCTCCCTTTTGTTTTGCCCTTAAAACACGAAAGTGCCGGACTCTGTGAGATACTCACCGATCGTGCGCTCCGGTGCTCTTGTAATTGCATGTCTATTTGATTTCGATAATTTCACCTACGCAAATAAGGTAGCTAACCGCCTGACAGGTCTCGCTTCTGCGGTATGGGATTCGACACGGAACAGCTTGACAAGTGTTTCCTAAAACAGTAGTGTTTCCTAATCATGAAACACTACTGTTTTAGGAAACACTATGTATAACGAGGAGTCGCTTATACGGGAAAGCGTTGCAGCGGCGCTTCCCCGTGCCGTTCTCGATAATTTTCAGATGCAGGTGCCTTGTGAAGGCGGGGCGTCGTTGCGATCTGATGCCAGCGGCACTTTGGTGCTGGATGACGACCATCGCCTTGAGGCGCTTTTTGAGACAGGTGAGTTTCCGACATTGGCTTCGATTGGACGCAAGGCTGATCGCCTGCTCTCAGAGCTGTCTCACGGCAGCGCGCATCCCGTACTCGTTTCGTCCTACTTCTCGGAGGCCAAGCAGGATTATCTGAGGAGGCTTGGGCTAAGCTTTCTCGATTCCGCTGGAAACGCGTGGTTGTCGGCTCCGGGTATTCTTGTGGATCGTTCTGGCAAAAAGCCGTTGCCGAAGCCCGCTTCCACGTCGCTCGACTTTTTCTCCGATAAGGCGACCTTGGTGCTACGTTTGCTGTTTCCGGGGGAAAGCCTGGGGGTAAGGGAGATGAGCGCCCTACTGGAGAAAAGCGGTTTCTCCCTCAGCCCGGGATATATCTCGAAAACGATAACCGCCCTGGTGGAAGGGGGATATGCGGCAAGAGAGGGAGGAAAGGTTCACCTGGTTTCTCGGCGCTTTCTTTTAGAAGACTGGGCGGAGGCCTATCGGCGCAAAGCGCGTTCGGTCGCAGCTGAAGGGTGGTACTGCCCGGAGGCCGATCCGGAGGTTCTGGCGCGGGGGGTTGGAGGATCCCTTGGAGACTGCGGCGTTCTGACTGATCGCTCTGGCGCATGTTTCGTCGACGCTTATGCCGCATTTGATACCATCGATGTCCTTGTGCGGAATCGCGCCGAGGCTATTGTAGCCCTGAGAGACTTGGGCGCCGAGGCTGTCGAGCGCGGGGCGAACATCTACCTCCGTCAGCCCGTCTACCCGGTTTCATCCTTCTTCGGGCTTCAGCTTGTCGATGATGTGCCCATTGCCTCTGATCTGCAGCTTTACCTCGATTTACGCTGCCAGCCTCAACGAGGTCAAGAGGCGGCCGACCATCTTTTTACGCGACGAATTGAACCTTTGCTGAAGGGATTGTCTCATGGCTAGAACTTCTTTAGAAGAGCTTTTACAAGAGTGCGTGGAGCCCTTGCGCCCCTACTTGGATCAATTGGTTGTGGCGGGCGGTTGGGTTCCCTACTTGTATACGAAGGTTTACGGCGGTGTAGTCGACAACGAGCCCCTTCTGACGGCCGACTTCGATGTCGCCATCGTGCGGAGCGACTTTATCGAGGGTGAGCTTTCCCTGGACTCGTCGATTCTGGATTCTGGCTTTTGCTACGACTTCGCCTCCTTGGACAAGCCTCCGGTGGTGAAGTATGTGAAGGATTTGGAGGGCGGCCAGAGAGCCGAAATCGAGTTCATAACCGAAGCGGCGGGTCGGGGAGCGGTGGAGGTGGTAGGGTCAGTCAACGCCCAGGCGCTTCGACATGTTGGCCTTCTCCTCGATGAGCCGATAACGTGCTCTTTGCAGGCGCTTGGTTTCGCAGAGGATGGCATGTTGCGGCTGCCTCGACCGTCGAGGTTCATAATCCATAAAGTGCTCGTTGCGCCCCGGCGGCGTCATCGCGATAAAACCGCCAAGGACCTCTACTACGCATTCTACGTTCTTGATTCGTTTCCGCATTGGCGCGATGCAGTTTTAGAGGGGCTTGTTGCTTTGGCTGCGGAATCGCCGGGCCCTGTTGAGACGGCGACTTTGTATTTGGAAGAAATGTTTGGGGATGTAGACAGCGATGGTGTAGGGCTTCTTGTATCGCAGAGGCCCCGAACCGCTTATCGGCTCATGAGCGAAGACCAGTTTCGACGTTACGCCCTCAATCGAATGCGTCAGCTGCATAGCGCGCTAATTGCGGGTAGTTGACCGACCTGTTCTGCAAACCTGGTGAAAGGCCGTGCCTGAGCGCGGCCTTTTTTCTATAATGAGGGGACTTATGCAATATGTGATGGACTGTGGGGCGTCTGGGCCCCCTCCCAAAAGGACTTGAAATGAACCAGGAAGTCATCATCGTTCGTGGCAATAATACGTTGGCTGGCGACGTGCAGGTGGCCGGCGCCAAGAATTCGGCGCTCAAGCTGATGGCCGCCGCGCTGCTGGGCCAGGGCCCCTCGCTGCTGCACAACGTACCGCATATTTCCGATATCGATATTATGGCCGAGGTGCTCGAGCGTTTGGGAGCCACGGTCTCCCGCGAGGGTCATACGCTGGCCATCGACACCACGAACGTCGACAGCTGCGAGACGCCCTACGAGCTGGTCTCGAAGATGCGCGCCTCCATCTCGGTGCTGGGGCCGCTCATCGGCCGTTTCGGCGAGGCCCGCGTGGCCATGCCCGGCGGCTGCCAGATTGGCGCCCGCAAGATCGACATGCATCTGGTGGGCCTTGAGGCTTTGGGCGTGCGGTTCGAGGTGGACCACGGCGTGCTGCATGCCACCACGCCGAACGGGCTCAAGGGGGCCCATGTGACCCTGGAATTCCCTTCGGTGGGCGCCACGGAGAACATGCTCATGGCCTCTGTGGTGGCCGAGGGCATCACCGCCATCGAGAACGCGGCCTGCGAGCCGGAAATTGAGGATCTGGCCAACATGCTCAACGCCATGGGGGCTAAGGTGGCCGGTGCCGGCACCTCGCTCATCGAGGTAGAGGGCGTGCCGCTTTCGGCCATGCACCCTTGCGAGCACACCACCGTGGGCGACCGCATCGAGGCGGGCACCTTCCTGGTGGGCGGCGCGCTGACGGGCGGTCCCCTGACGGTGCACGGCGTCGATCCGGCGTTTCTGCCCATGGCCATCATGAAACTGCGGGCCATGGGCTGCGATGTAGAAACCGGCGAGGACTGGGTGCGCGTGAGCCGCACCGAGCCCTTGACGTCCGTCGATATTCAAACCTTGCCCCATCCGGGCTTTCCCACGGATTTGCAGGCGCAGTTCATGCTGCTGGCGGCCTTGGCCGATGACGTGTCGGTCATCACTGAGAACGTCTTCGAGAACCGCTTCATGTTCGCCGCCGAGCTGATGCGCATGGGCGCCGATATCGAGCTCGACGACCATCACGCCCTGGTGCGCGGGGTGGCGCAGCTCGAGGGTGCGCCCGTGTCCTCCACCGACCTGCGTGCCGGCGCCGCTCTGGTGCTGGCGGGCATTGTGGCCGATGGCGAGACCCAGGTGCACCACCTCGAGCACATCGATCGCGGCTACGAGGACTACGCGGGCAAACTGGCCTCGCTGGGTGCCGACATTCGCCGCGTGGCCGTGTCCGCGCTGGGCAACTAGGGGCCGGCATGACCTTGGGCAAGAAGAAGGGGCTCTCCCTTTCCCAGACGCGCCGCACCTCGCGCCGCATGAGCGACAACATGATCGGTACCCATGTGGAGCGTTCCTCCGCCTCGCGGGGGCGCCATGCGGCCGGCAGCAATCCGCGGGGCACCGACCGCGTGGAGTTCTCCAATAGCCGCCGCTCCCAGCGGGCTACGCGCGGCTATGTCGACCGCGTCGATCCCCAGGCGCGCAGCGGCGAGAGCGATGCCGACTACGCGCGTCGTTCGAACCGTCGCGGGTATGTCGAGCAGATTCAGGCCACCCAGCGCAAGCGCAAGCTTATCGTGGGTGCTGTGCTGGCCGTGGCCGTGCTGGCCGTCGCCGTGGTGGCGGGCATATCCGCCTTCTTCGCCGTTTCCGATTCCCAGCTCTCGCTGGGCGACTCCAATGCGAAAGACGCCCTGGCGGCTCCTGTGGAGGGGGAGGCCTCTTACGTGCTGTGCACCGCTCAGCTGGGAACGGCTACGCAGCCACGGGGCGACGACACCGATGCCTATATGCTCGTGCGCATGGACGAGGGCGCTCGCCAACTCACCTTCGTCAGCGTGCCCGCGAACTTGCGGGTGAAGCTTTCCGATGGGGAAACCCATTTTCTCTACGAGGCCCGTTCCGTGGGCGGCGATGCCGAGCTCATCAAAGCCGTGGCCGCGCTGCTTTCGGTCGAGGTGTCCCACTTCGTGAGCACCGATGCGGAAGGCCTGGCCCAGCTGGTCGATCTTGTGGGCGGCGTGCCCGTTGATCTGGCCGTTGAAGTGGACGACCCGACGGCTGGCGTCGCCGTTCTGCGCGCCGGCGAGCAAACTCTGAACGCCACCCAGGCGCTTACGCTGCTGCGGGCAGCCAACTTCAGCGACGACTTGGAAACCCAGGCGCAGAACCGCGCGCTGTTCACGGTGAATTTGGCAGGGAAGGCCACCTCGGGCGAGGGGCTCAGCTTCCCCTCGGTGGTGGCCGATGCTTCTTCGGCCGTCTGCACCGACTGGACCAGCGGCCAAATCATCGCCTTGGGCGACGCGTTCCGTCCCTTAAGCGATGCCACGGTGTACGCCTGCGTGGTTCCCGGGCGTCTCACCGCTGACGACGAGGGACGCACGGTGTACGAAGTGTCCGATGAGGAGCTGGGGTCGCTGATGGATGTGGTGCGCGCGGGCAATGCGCCGGCGACAGCCGAGGGCTCGGTGGCGGCCGTCGATCGCTCGAAGGTGACTGTGGAGGTGCGCAACGGCGCCCAGGTTAACGGCGCTGCCGCCCGTATGGGCGAGATCCTGGAATCCTGCGGCTATAAGGTGGAGTCGGTGGGCAACGTCGACGACGGCACCCTGTATCCCGAGACGCTGGTCATCTACAAGGACGAGGCCAACGAGGCTGCTGCGAAGGCCATTGTGGCCGATGTGGCCGGCGGGCGCGTGGTCAACGGCGGCGACTTCTACACGTTCGACACGGACATTCTGGTGGTTATCGGCCAAGATTGGATTCCCGCCGCATAGTGAACGATTTTGATGGAGCGGGGGGCGGCAGGGGAGCGCTGTGCTATGATTCCTCTGATACCTATCCCTTCTGAAAAGGAGCAAACCATGGTTGAAAAGACCGATGTTGCGGCAGTGCTCGAGCTGATCCGTCCCAGCCTGCAGGCCGACGGTGGCGACGTGCAGCTGGTAGACGTGGCCGAGGACGGCACGGTTACCGTCGAGCTGCAGGGCGCTTGCAAGGGCTGCCCCATGTCCCAGATGACCCTGGCCAACGGCGTCGAGCGCATCCTGAAGGAGCGCGTGCCCGGCGTCACGAAGGTGGTTCCGGCCCAGTAGCGCTGCACCGTGCGTCCTGTCGGCCGCGCGAGTCATTGGATGTGACGGGGCCCTGAGGCGCTCGCCCTTGGTTCCTTCGCCCTTCGGCGCGCTTGCGTCGGGGCAAGGGATCGAGCTGAGGCGCCTCAGGGCCCTTTGCTGCATCTGGTTGAGGAAGAGATCGAAGAGAGTAAGAGGAAACCTATGGAAGGATGCTGGTCGCGACGGGGATGCGACGAGGAGATGATGGGGCGCTGTCCCCATAACGTGCCCGGTGAGCCCTGTCCCGCTGACTGTCATTTCGCCGCTTGCCATCGGCCGACCCATGTGGTGTGCGAAGACTTCGACATTCTGCTGAATCCGCAGCGCGATTACGATGCGGCCGTGAAGCAGGTGTGCCGCTTCTGCGAACACTTCCTGGTGCACGGGCCCGACATTGACCCTGCGGCCCAGGGCGACAAGATGTTCAGCGGACGTAATCGGTTTATCCTGTAAACTAAGGTGGCGCTCTTGGAGCGTCATCAAGCCTCGGCAACGGTGTTGCAACGAGGGTAAGGGGCGTTGGCGGCTGCCAAGGCTCCTTTGTTACAATGGGCGGTAAGAGCGGTTCGTCAGAAGGAGGTGCCCGGTGCGAGAGGCAGTGCGTTGTCCGGCTTGTGGTGCCTCTGATCTGAACGTGTGCGCCTACGACTCCATGATGGTGCTGCGCCCTAACCTGGCGCTGTTCTCACTGACGTGCCCTCATTGCGCGACGCGTCTGTCAGCCTTGATGCCCATTCCTCCCTCATTGCGCGAAGAGGTAACGTTTGCCGCTATAGAGTTGGGCGCCGGCATGGGCGCTCACGAGGGGACCGCATAATGCTCAACGAAATTTATCAAAACCTTGACCCCGTTGCGTTCTCGCTGGGGCCCTTAGTGGTGCGCTGGTACGGTCTAGCCTATGTGCTGGGCTTCGTGGCGGCCGCCTTTATCGTGTACAAGGTGGCGAAGCGCTGGCGCATCGCGCTGGACGACGACGCCCTCATCACCATCATGGTGTGCGCCATCGTGGGCATCGTGCTGGGTGCGCGCCTGGGCTACGTGCTGTTCTACGGTGACGGCTACTACCTGGCCCATCCCTTGGAAATCCTCGCCTTCAACCAGGGCGGCATGAGCTTCCACGGGGGTCTTGTGGGCATCCTCATCGGCGGTGCCGTGGCGGCGAAGCTCACGGGCATCCCGTTCCTCACCTTGGCCGATCTGGGTGCCATCGCTGCTCCCATCGGGCTGTTCTTCGGCCGCTGCGCCAACTTCGTGAACGGCGAGCTGTGGGGCGCGCCCACCGACGCCCCGTGGGGCGTGGTGTTCGGCGGCGCCGCCGGCATGATGCCGCGCCATCCCTCGCAGCTCTACGAGGCGCTCCTCGAGGGTCTTGTCATCTTCATCGTGCTGTACCTGCTTTCGCGCAAGATGCCCCCGCGTCCCCGCGGCACGTTCCTCGGCGCCTTCCTTGTGATGTACGGCATCTTCCGCTTCCTCATCGAGTTCGTCCGCGAGCCCGACGTCCAGCTCGGCTACCTCTGGGGGGGCTGGCTCACCATGGGCCAAGTGCTCTCCATTCCCGTCATCATAGCCGGCATCGTGTTGCTGGTTTACGCCGCGAAGAAGAAGCTGCCCCAGCAGGGCATGAAGCCGCGGGCCGGACAAGAAGAGTCGTAGAGCAGCGAATAGCTCGTTACGCTTTGCACACTGCAAGGTTCCTAAATCGTCCTGTTTGGTCCCCGTTAGAATTTGCGGGATAATTTCTGACCTGGTCTTTTACGACGACAGGGAACCAAACTCTCGCCTTTTGACAAGAGAAAAGGAACCAAACCGGTCGATCCTGGAACCTCGCCTTTGTCGAGGGTGGGCCTTCGTATTTGACGAGAGCGAATCCGCATTCGGAAGGAGACAGCGCGAAGTCTCCGGCGCAGGGCCCCGCCTGCGGGCCGGACAAGAAGAGCCCCCGCCGGGAGGGGGCGGGGGCTCAAGCGGGAAGGGCGATGTCGTCCGGCGCTTACGCGCGTCGTTAGGCGGTAATCACCGGTAGATAGAACACGCGGGGGTTCGTGCCCTCTTCGGGCTTGTACACGTCGCCGCCGCGGGCTTCCGCCATCTTCTTCATTTCGGACAGCTCACCGAAGAAGCGGGCCTCGGCCATGCACACCTTCACGCACACCGGGTCGGGTGTGTCGTTGCCTGAGTGCCCCAGGCAGAAGTCGCACTTGTCCATGGTCATCTTCTTCACGCGGTCCTTGTAGGCCACCTGCTCGTACTCGTTCAGGTCGGCGCCGAAGTAGCCTTCCTCGGTCTCCACCAGGTAGCGCGCGTCGTAGGGGCAGACGGTCTGGCAGCTGCCGCAGCCGATGCACTTCTCCTTGTCGATGGTGACGATGCCGTCCTCGCGCTTCACCGAGGCGCCCGTGGGGCAGATCTCGGCGCAAGGGGCCGTCTCGCACATCATGCACAGCATGGGGCGAATGGTGCGCACGGCGTTGGGATAGGTGCCCTCGGTGCCGCGCACCACGTTCGAGCGCGTTACGCCGGGAGGCGTCCCGTTCGCCGCCTTGCAGGCCACCGAGCAACCGTGGCAGCCCACGCACTTCTCAAGGTCGATAACGAATCCGTACTCCATGTATGGTCACCCCTTCCTTTACGCGATCTTCTCAAGCTTGCAGCGCACGCACTGGTCCACGCCCGAGCACAAGTGGTCCATGCGCTTCGGGTCGCCGGCGGGCACCAGATGGTTCACCGCCGTGCCCTTGGCGTTGCCGATGGGCTGGAAGTCCGACTGGCCGCCCAAATGTCCGCCGACGCTGGCCACGCACTCGGGGTGCACGAACTCGGTAACCACGGCCACGCCCTCCACGGTGTCGCCGTCGCGGTTGGACAGGCGCACCTTGTCGCCCGAGGCAATGCCCTTGGCCGCCGCGGTGCCCGAGTTGATCTCCAGGAAGTAGCAGCTCTCGTCCAGCTCGTTGATCTCGTTGATCCAGGCGTTCTGCACCTGCCAGGTGTCGGTGTTGATGGCGTTGGTCCAGTACACGGGGAACAGGTCAAAGTCCGGGTCCTCGATCTCGTGGTCCACGCAGGGCTTCCATTCCGGCAGCGGCATGTAGTCGTCGGTCTCCCAGGGAATGCCGAGCTTCGCCACTTCGGCCTCCACCTTCTCCTTCGCCTCAAGCATGAAGTCGAAGTACAGGGGGATGCGGCCGGGCTGCCCGGCAGCGAACACGTACACCTCGTCGGCCTTGCGGTCGCGGGTCCACACGCCGTTCTCGCGGAACCACTCCACGCCGCGGTCGCCGCCGGCCAGGGACTTCAGGGCCGCGTCGCACACGCGCTCGGCGGTAATCTGCTCCTGTCCGTCCAGCTTGTAGGCGTCGGCCAGGCGGTAGTAGTCGTTCAAGGCACCGGAGTACTCGGCGGTCTTGCCGGCCTTGGCGGCCAGGGCGCCGAAGGTGTCGAGGGCCGAGGGGCAGTCGTCCTTGGCGGGCACGATGGGCATGCGGCCGGCCACGATGAAGGGCACCTCGGGGCAGCCGGGCACGCGGTGGTTGTTGAAGGACAGCGGCAGCGGGTCGAAGCGCTCAAGGTAGGAGGGCTCGGGGATGATGAGGTCGTAGTAGTACGAGGAATCGTTCAGATAGATGTCCATGCCGAAGATCCAGTCGAAGGATTCCAGCACCTTGGCCTGGTAGTCGTGGTTGCACCAGTTCTTCAGCGGGTTGGAGGCCACGCAGAAGGCCACCTCGGAGGGCTTGGTCTTGTACACGTCCGGTTGCACCTGGGCAATGTAGCCAAAGTGCTGGTCCATGGTCAGGGGCTGCAGCTCCTCCAAGGCCTCGGTGGTGGGGGTGTAGCTCATCTCGCGCACCTTCTGGTAGTGCGACTGGTTGGCCGGATAGCCATGGGCCATGGCCAGATCGTTGATGAGGCCGTCCTCTTCCCAGACGTCGAAGGCCCAGGTGTGGTCGGTGTCGCCCTCGTAGAAGCCGTAGGCGTTCTTGGTGTAGTAGCCCAGGTAGCCGCCGCGGGCGAAGGTGTTGCCCACCAGCGTGTTCAGCTGCAGCAGGGCCCACTGGGACACGAAGCCGTGCTTGTGGCGGGCAATGCCGCTGAAGATGTCGACGGCGGCGGGACGGTAGGGCACCTCAAGGCCGTCCACGTTCACGGTCTGCCCGATGCAGGCCGCCTCGCCGAACTCCTTGGCCAGACGACGGATGGTGTCGGCGGGCACCGTGGAGATCTTCTCGGCGTAGTCGGGGGTGTAGGAGGCCACGTGCTCCTTGAAGATGCTGAAGGCGGTCTTGGCCTTCACGCCGTCCACCTCGAACTCGCCTTCCAGGGCGGGCGTGGTGCACTCGTCGTAGGGCTTCGCCTTGTTATCCGTGGTGTCCCAGTACAGGGCCTTGTTGCCCTTCTTTGCGTCGCGGATGACGCGCTTGGTCTTCGGGTTCACCAGCGACGGGCCGTTGGTGCGGTTGGTCAGGAACTCCTCGTCGTAGAGGCCGTACTCGTTCACCAGCAGGTTGGCCATGGCCAGGGCCACGGCGGCGTCGGTGCCGGGGCGGATGGGCACCCACTCGTCGGCCTTCTCGGCGGCGCCGGACATGTGCGGGTCGAAGTTCACCAGTTTGCAGCCGTTGGCGCGGGCCTCGGCGAAGATCTTGGCCGTGATGCCCATGCCGTGGCGGGTGGCCACGCCGGCCTGGGTGCCGAACTGCATGAGGTACTTGCAGTTGCCGTAGTCGGGGGTGGCGTTGCCTGAGCCGGTCATAAGGCCGGTGATGGTGTGGGTGGGCGCGCCGCAGATGTCGGCCTTGAAGGGCACGGGGATGTTGCCGTTGCTGCCCAGCCAGTTCATGGCGTCGATCCAGGAGATGAGCGAGGTGATGAGGGCGAACACGATGATGGGGTTGCCCTTCTCCTTCTGCTCCTCCAGCTTTTCCAGAATGAGGTCGTAGGCCTCGTCCCAGCTGATCTCCTGCCAGCCGGGGTCGATGCCGACGCCCTTTTCGGGGTTGGTGCGGATGAGCGGCTTGGTGATGCGGTTCTCATCGTAGAGCTGCATGATGCCCGCGGTGCCCTTGCCGCACAGATGCCCCCAGCCGGCGGGGCTGCGGTCGTCGCCCTTGATCTCCACCAGCTTGCCGTCTACTACATGCCCCAAAATGCTGCAGGCGTTGAAGCACATGTTGCACTGCGAGGGCAGCCACTCGCCCTCGTCCTCCCGGGCGATGGGCTGGGCCACGGGGCCGGTCGTGCCGGTTTCGGCCAGGCCGTCCTCTTCCGGCGCAGCGGCCTGGGTGGCGCAGCCGGCCAGCCCGGCTGCGGCGCCAGCGGCCACAGCGGCCGTGCCGCCCTTCACAAAGGTGCGGCGGCTGATGGCGTGAAGCTTCTCTTCGGTCATCTCTCCTCCTCTTGGTTGATTCGAGGCGCTTTGCCCCCGAATTTCCTCCTCCAATACGGTGCGGGACGGCGGTGACGCGAGGGCATCCCCCTTCGCTGCCTGCTCCTTTCACGATGGCGCGTCCCGCATTCAACCTATCAGCGACCGGTGCGAAAAGCAGCCTCCGAAGAGGGGTCATTGTGAAAATACCCCTCTGAGGGGGACAAGAATCGGCCCCTGTTTACGGAGCTGAAATCAGCGGGGCAAGCCAAAACCGATAGAATGAAGGCGGAGGAAAACCATCATGAACAAACTTTCTTTAGAGCGCCTGCGGGGGAGCGTTAAGCAAGCGGTGCTCGGCTTCGATCTGCACCCCGCCATCGTGGCCGGTTTCGCCCTTCACTGGGCGTGGGTGTGGATCACCTTTTGGAGCTCGAAGTTCTACTCCGCCTCGCCGTTGCCGGCGGGCGACCAGATTCTGTCCCTTGAGCCTTTATGGCTGCTTTCGCTTTTAACCAACGTGTTGTGCTATGGGGCGCTCTTCTTTGTCGGCCTGCGCGTGGGAGTGTTCAGCCGCGCCGCGATGCTGCCCTGGGGCGCCGCGGCCCTGACGGTGGTCGGTACGCTGTTCATTGCCACGCCGGCTCCGGCGTCTGTGGGGCAGTTGGGCGCCTTCGGCTACGTGTTCGGCGCCTTGCTCACGGGCGTGGGAAGCGCCTTGGAGGTGATGCTCTGGGCCGAGCTTCTGGCCAACCGCGGGGCGCGCCAAGTGGTGGTGTACAGCGTGATGGCCACGGTGGCGGGCAGCTTGGTGTTCTGCCTGCTCATGCTTTTGCCGGGGCTTGTGGCCCGCTGTGTGACGGCGGCGTTGCCGGCGGTGGAGATGTGGCTGTTCTGCCGCTGCCGGCGTTTGGTGACCGAGGCGCGCAGTGTCGACAGCGAGCCCGAAGGAGCGGCCTCCCCGGCGCTGCGACGCTCCCTGGTGGAAATTGGCCTGGTGGCGCTGTTCTTCGGGTTCTCCTACGGCATGATGAAGGGCTTTTTCGTCATCAGCTCCGATGAGCTTATCGCCGTTCGCGACGGGCTCAACATTGTGGCGCTCATCCTGGGAGCCGTGGCAGTGCTGCTTACCACGAGCGTGTTCCGCATGGACTTCCGTCATATGACCTACCAGGTGGCGCTGCCGCTCATGGCGGCCGGATTCGTGTTCTTCTCGCTGGGCTATCCGCTCGATTTGGTGGGGTTCGCGGCCCATCAGATGGGCTACCAGTACTTCTATATCATCATCTGGGCGCTGTGGGCCGTGCTTTCTTTAGGGCAGCGACGCCCCGTGGCGCCCTTTGCCGCGGTATCGATGGCGGCCATTATGGGCGGCCAGCTGGTGGGCTCGGTGGTGGGCGCCCAGTTGGTGACGGCGGCCACGAGCCCCTACCACATCGCGGTGGTGGCGGCCTGCTCGGTGTTCGTTATTCTGCTGGTGGCGTTGTTTGCCTTTGAGAGCCCGTTTCCCGGCTCCGACCGCACGGTGTTTCAGGTGCCCGCCGACGAAGAGGGCGAGAGCGAGGGCGGCTCGCTGGCGTCGCTGGCCCGCAGCCGCGGGCTGTCCCCGCGCGAGGTAGAGGTGTTCGAGTACCTGGCCCGCGGGCGCAACTGCAGCTTCATCAGCACCCAACTCGTCATTTCCGAGGAAACGGCGAAGACGCACATCAAGCGCATCTATCGGAAGTTCGGCGTCCATTCCCAGCAGGCCCTCCTCGATCTCGTCGAACTCGACGGCATTCCCCGAAGCGAGGGGTAGGGAAGTCGGCTGATTCCGGGGGCGAAGTGTGGTAACGGTGCGTTGTCGGTTCGTCAAAGGGTGGCGCGCCTCCAGAGGCTTCTTCTACAATGGACAAAGCCCCCTTTCGGGCGCCTAGGCGCCTCAAGGGCGTTACGAGGAAAAACGAGAAACGAGGTTTGGAATGGACGTCAAGTTCTACAAGTGCATGCATTGCGGCAACATTGCCGTGAAGGTTTACGACGCCGGTGTGCCGCTGTTCTGCTGCGGCGAGAAGATGGTCGAGTTGGTGGCCGACTCCCAGGACGCCGCCCTGGAGAAGCACGTGCCCGCCGTTGAGGTGCAGGGCGATCGCGTTATCGTGAACATCGGCTCGGTGGACCATCCTATGCTCGAGGAGCACTGGATCCAGTTCATCTGCCTTGTCACCGACAGGGGCTACCAGATTCACCCGCTCAACCCCGGTGATGCTCCCCATGCCGAGTTCATCGTGCCCGAGGGCGAGAAGCCGCTGCGCGTGTACGAGCACTGCAACATCCACGGCCTGTGGGTGACCGAAATCTAAAGGGCTCGCATCGGGCATCGGGGCACCTGGCGCGCTGCGGTGGTCGGTGTCGCGATGCCTCGATGCTCCAGCGCCCAGTGTTGACATTCGGCGCCGCTAACCGCGTGATTCTTGAAAGACCCGTGAACAACGGGTCTTTTTTCTTGCGTTTTGCACGGGTGGTGCTACTATAAACAAGCTTGTCTTGGCTTGGTCGGAAACCAAGCCCGATTCGGTTCCTTGGTCGGAAACCAAGGAAAGTTAGGAGAACCCATGAAGCAAGATATCCATCCGGAGTACATGGAGTGCGTCGTGAAGTGCAGCTGCGGCAACACCTTCACCACCCGTTCCACGAAGCCCGAGCTGAAGATTGACATCTGCAACGCGTGCCATCCCTTCTACACCGGCACCCAGAAGCTCATCGACACCGGTGGACGCGTGCAGCGCTTCGCCGACCGTTTCGGTTCCGCCAAGGACGTCGTCGCCGAGCGCGAGGCTGCCAAGAAGGCCGAGCGCGCCGCTAAGATCGCCGAGCAGGAGGCCGCCAAGAAGGCCGAGCGCGAGGCCAAGGCCGCTGCTAAGGCCGAGCGTGCCGCCGCCTACGCTGCCAAGGCTGCCGAGGAGGCCGCCCGTGCCGAGGCCGAGGCCGAGGTCCAGAATATGGAGGATGCTGCTGCCGAGGGCACCGCTGAAGAGGCCGGTGGCGTGGAGCTCACCGACGCCGAGGTGGCTGAGGCCGTCGAGGCTACCGAAGAGGCCGCCGAGTAAGCGCCCTTTGCCGTTACCTATGAAAGACCCGCTGATTTCAGCGGGTCTTTTTCGTTTAAGAGAGCGCTCTGGCGTACAATAGCGCCAAGCATCATCCTGGGGAAAGGGAGAGAAGAGTGGTAACGAACCCCGAGCAAGATTTCGTTCTGAAAACCATCGAGAGTCGCGACGTCCATTTCGTGCGCTTCTGGTTCACCGACGTGCTGGGCAACATGAAGTCCTTCGCCGTGGTGCCCGGCGAGCTGGAAGCGGCCTTCGAGGACGGTATGGGCTTCGACGCCAGTTGCATCGAGGGCTTCTCCCAGGCTCAGGAGTCCGACATGCTGGCCTATCCCGACCCGTCTACCTTCCAGGTGCTGCCCTGGCGCCCTCAGTCCAATGCCGTGGCGCGCATGATCTGCGATATTCGCACGCCCGAGGGGGCGCCCTATGCGGGCGATCCTCGCCATGTGCTTGAGCAGGTGGTGGAGAAAGCCTCCGAGATGGGCTACGAGTTCATCGTCGGGCCCGAGCTTGAGTACTTCTACTTTAAGGACTCCGAAGGCACCGAGGTGCTTGATCGAGGCAGCTACTTCGATCTCACCTCGCTGGATTCCGCCTCCGATCTGCGTCGCGACACGGTGCTCACCTTGGAGAAGATGGGTATTCCCGTGGAATACTCCCATCATGAGAAGGGTCCTTCCCAGCATGAGATCGATCTGCGCTATGCCGATGCGCTCTCTATGGCCGATGCCGTTATGACCTACAAGATGGTGGTCAAGGAAATTGCCATGAAGCACGGCGTTTACGCTTCGTTCATGCCGAAGCCCCTGGCCGGCGAGCCGGGCAGCGGCATGCACGTGCATCAAAGCCTGATGGACATGGACGGCAACAACGCCTTCTACGACCCCGACGATCCCTCTGGGTACAACTTGTCGGCGACGGCGAAAAGCTATATCGCCGGACTGCTCAAGTACGCGCCGGAGTACACGCTGATCACCAACCAGTACGTGAACTCCTACAAGCGCCTGCGTCCGGGGGGAGAGGCGCCCACGTGCATCAGCTGGGGCGCGCGCAACCGTTCGACGCTCGTGCGCATTCCGGGGTATCGCCCTCATAGCGAGTCGGCCTGTCGGGTGGAGCTGCGCAGCCCCGATCCGGCGGCCAACCCCTATCTGGCCTTTGCGGTTATGCTGGCAGCGGGCCTGGCCGGCATCGAGGAGGGGCTCGAGCTGATGCCCCCGGCCGACGAGGCGGCGCCGTTGGGTTGCAGCCGTCACGAGCATCGCGCCCGCGGCGTGCAGACGTTGCCGGAAACCTTGGGCGAGGCCGTCGAGCTGTTCGCCGCCAGCGAGCTTATGCGCGAAACCCTGGGCGAGCACATCCACGACTACCTGGTGCGCACAAAGCGCGCCGAGTGGGACGCCTACCAGGGCATTGTGACGCCGTGGGAGCTCGAGCGCGACTTGGCGGTGTTGTAGCATGCAGCGCAAGACCGTTATCTTCATTGCCGACAGCCTCGACAATGCCCATAAGTTCCAGCAGGTGCTCTCCAAGCTCGACGTGGACGTGGCGGCGGGCTCCTCGGTGCAGTTCAAGAAGCTGCTTGCCTCACACCCCACCCACGATCTGGTCATTTACGAGGCTCGGGCCGACGGCCTGGCCTCGGTGGCCCAGGTGGAATCGACGCTTGCCGAGGACGGTGCCAGCGCCATGCTCGTCATTGTGAACGAGGAGCAGCTGGCCGAGTTCCGTCTGCCGGTGTCCTGCAAAGCCGATTTCGTGGTGCACGGAGCCAGCGCGGCCGAGTGCGCCACCCGTATTCGCCAACTGCTGTGGCCGGGCAACGAAAGCTCGACCAGTGATTTCATCGCCATCGATACCATGACCATCAACCTGGCCACCTACCAGGTGAAGGTGGCGGGAGAGCCCGTGGACCTTACCTACTTGGAGTACGCGCTGCTGGCCTTCCTCGTTACCCATCCGGGACGCACTTACTCTCGCGACGCCCTGCTGCGGCGGGTGTGGGGCTTCGATTACTACGGCGGCAGCCGCACCGTGGACGTGCATGTGCGCCGAATCCGCGCGAAGCTCGGCCCTGAGTTGGCGCAGCGCCTCGAGACGGTGCGCGGCGTGGGATATTTGTGGACAGCGTAGAAGAGGGCTCAGCGTTTCCGCAGGTCATTCTTCGTCTATACCCAAACTAAACTCTAGTAAATTACTAGATATTAACGGCGAAGTTACGAAGGTAACAGAGGCGTGGAAAAATAACGAAGAGAAAACCGTCATTGGTCGTGGCGGTTTCCGATTATCGTTGAGGGGATCCCTCATCGTTCACTTGATTATGCTGGGAACCAGATTCCTGAAGCGCGACGGTCTTTGGAGGGAGCGCCGGCATCGGGGAACCCGCAATCCAAGGCCCAAGGAGGGTGAGAACGATGAAGGCAACCAGCCACATTACCAACGATTGTTCCGAACCGCTGAATCAAGGCTTCGCCGCCGTAACGCGTCGTGGTTTCTGCAAGGAAGCCGCCGCTCTGGGTGTCGTGGCTCTGGCCGGCGCCGGACTTTCCGGCTGCGCCCCGAAGGATGCCGATGAGGCTGCTTTTGCCGCCGGTACCTATACGGCGAACGTCTCGGGCCACAACGCCCCCTTCACAGTGAACGTGGCCTTCACGCCCGATGCCATCGAGCAAATCGACGTGTCCGACAACCAGGAGTCCCTGGGCGTCGGCGCTCGCGCCCTCGACGACTTGTCCGAGGAAATCCTGCAGTACCAGACCGTGAACGTCGACGGCGTCACCGGTGCAACCTTGTCCAGCGCGGCCCTTATCCAGGGCGTGACCGAGTGCGCCGAGCAGGCCGAGGCCTATCGCCTTATGGCCGCTGACGCGGTGCCTGCGGCCGACGTGGAAGATACCTACAAGACCGACGTGTGCGTCGTGGGCGGCGGCGGTGCCGGTTTGGCCAGCGCCATCGCGGCCGTGCAAGCTGGCGCCAACGTCGTTGTGCTGGAGAAGTGCGGCATTACCGGCGGCTCCACCAACGTGTCGGAGGGCGCGCTGAACGCCGTCGACCCCGAGCGTCAGGAGAAGCAGGGCATCGAGGACTCCATCGAGACTTTCTACACCACCACTATGGAGGGCGGCCACCAGAAGGGCACGCCGGAGTTGGTGCACTATCTGACCGACAACGCCCTGGACGCCGTGCACTGGCTGGAGTCGCTGGGCGTTGAGTTCCAGGACGAGTGCGGTTCGGCCACCGGATCGCTCGGCGAGCGCAGCCACTATACCGTCACGCCGTCGGGCAACTCTTACATCCGCGTGTTCGAGCAGTTCATCAAAGACAACGCCGACAAGATCGTCATTTTGAACGACATGCAG
Organism: uncultured Adlercreutzia sp.; assembly: GCA_910585575.1. Taxonomy (GTDB): domain Bacteria; phylum Actinomycetota; class Coriobacteriia; order Coriobacteriales; family Eggerthellaceae; genus Adlercreutzia. Next base: position 18,591 of record CAJUFS010000038.1, read on the forward strand.
GCCAAGGAGCTCATCACCAAGGACGGTAAGGTGACAGGTGTCAAGGCTCTGTACAACGGCGAGAAGGACGTCACCGTGGATGCCAAGGCCGTCATTATCGCCACGGGCGGCTTCGGCGGCAATGTGGAGTACCGCCAGAAGGTGAACACCGGCGTGTGGAAGGAAGTCACTCTTGACGACTCCATCGGCTGCACGAACATCCTGCCCTGCGCTCAGGGCGAGGGCCTGGCCCTAGCCGAAGGCGCCGGCGCCGAGCTCATCGGCCTGTCCGACATCCAGCTGCATCCCTGCGGCACCCCGGGCACGGGCCTTATGGAAGACATCCGTACCTCTGGCCGTAACCGCATTTTCGTCAACACCGATGGCAGGCGTTTCGTGAACGAGGGCGCCGAGCGTGACGTGCTGTGCAAGAACATCTTCCAGCAGCCCGATGGCACCTATTGGGTAGTGGTGAACAAGCTGCGCTACCCCGACCCGGACGAGCCCGATGCCAACGGTGCAACGATCAACAACATGCTGGCCTTGGGCCACATCGTAGCCGCTGACAACGTGGAGGAGCTGGCGAAGCAGATGGGCGTAGACGCCAAGAACCTGCAGGCATCCATCGATGCTTACAACGAGGTGGTGGGCGGCAAGGAGGACGAGTTCGGCTTCGTTGCCGACAACACTGCCGACGCGGCCATGACCGAGGGCCCCTGGTACGCCTGCCGCAAGGTGCCCACCGTGCACCACACCATGGGCGGCATCCGCGTGAACGTGGAGTCTGAGGCCTGTGACGCCGACGGCAATCCCATTCCCGGCCTCTACGCTGCGGGCGAGGTAACGGGCGGCATCCACGGCAGCAACCGTCTGGGCGGCAATGCTATCGCCGACTGCATGACCTTCGGCCGCAACGCCGGCACCAACGCGGCGAAGTACGCGGAAGGAAAGTAAGCGAGTCTTTTAGAGCAAGATGCAAGGGGCCGGTCGAAAGATCGGCCCCTTGTTGTGTCGAGGGGAGGGGAGAGAGGCCTTAGGTGGTCTCCTGTGGGGTGTTTTGCTGGGGCGCGGGCCCGGGGGGGCGCCCGGGGTAGGGAGCTGCAGGACGTCCTGTAGGTTCCCAGGGGCATCCTGTAGAAGCTCCCGTGGGGATATGTCGCATAAGCGGCAAGAGGGTATTGCGCTGGTGTAGAATTCACTGTCGGTTATCGAAATCTGCTCCCACGAAAGGGATTCTCCATGTCGAAGAAGATCGCTGTCATCGATGGCAATTCACTGATGCATCGCGCCTACCATGCGGTGCAGACCCCTATGACCGCCAAGGACGGCACGCCCACCAACGCCGTGTTCGGGTTTTTGTCCATGCTGTGCAAGTTCATCGAAATGGCCGCGCCCGACGCGGTGGTGTGCGCGTTCGACGCCGGCAAGCCGGTGCACCGCATTGAGGCCATGGAGCAGTACAAGGCCCAGCGTCCGCCCATGGACGAGGAGCTGCACGTGCAGTTTCCCGTGATGGAGGAATTGCTGGAGGCCATGGCTATTCCCGTGGTGAAGATTCCCGGCTGGGAAGGCGACGACATTCTGGGCACCGTGGCCGCCCGCGATGAGCAGCTGGGCTACGAGACGCTGCTGGTAACGGGCGACAAGGACGCCTATCAGCTGGCGAGCGATCTGACGCGCATCGTCACTACGAAGAAGGGTATCTCCGACGTCACCATCAACGGGCCCGAGGAGGTGCTCGAGCGCTACGGCATCACGCCGGCCCAGTTCACCGATTACCTGGGGCTTATGGGCGACAGCGCCGACAACATCCCCGGCGTGCCGGGCATCGGGCCCAAAACGGCCACGAAGCTGTTGCAACAGTTCGGCTCCATCGAGGGCATTTACGAGCACATCGGCGAGTTGAAGGGCAAGCAGAAGGAGAACCTCGAGAACAATCGCGACATGGCCTTCCTGTCGCGCGATATCGCCACCATCGTGTGCGACCTCGATTTCTCCCTTGACCTGGAGAGCGTGCAGTTCCCCTCCTTCGATGCGGCCGACGTGGAAGAAGCCTTCGGCAAGTATCAGCTTATGAGCCCCTTGGCCCGCGTGCTGCGCATGATCGACGCCAAGCCCACGGCCCGTGAGGTGGCGTTCAAGCTTGAGCCGGTGCTCACGGGGGAAGAGGGAGCCGCCGAGCTGGACCGTGCCTGCAAGGCGGGCGAGCTGGTGGGCGTCTCCTTTGTCGACCCGGAGCAGGTGTCGCTTTTTGACGAGGGCGCCCAGGCTGCCTTCGCCACGGAGGAGGCCCTGGTAACCGCCGAGGGCGACGAGGCGCTCGCGCTGTTCGCGCGCATCGTGCGCGAAGGCGTGTTCTGCGCTTTGGATGTGAAGCACGAGGTGCACCGCGTCTATCCGGCCGACACGGCTCAGCCGGCGCTCGTCAGCGACGACGAGGTGCTGGCCATGAGCGGCCTTGACCTGGGCGTGGCGGGCTACGGGCTCAACTCCTCGACCAGCGCCTACACCTTCGATTCGCTGCTGGAAACCTACCGCGGCGCTACGCTGCCCGAGACGAAGACCGACAGCGAACGCGCCTTGGTGCAAGCCGCTGCGGCCCGCATGCTCAAGCCGCTGCTGGAAGAAGCCCTGGAGAAGGACGGCACCTTGGCGTCCTACCGTGATATCGATTTGCCCCTAGTCGGCGTGTTGACGGTGATGGAACGCACGGGGGCGGCCCTCGACGTGGAGCGCCTCGAGGCCCTTGGCCGTACGGCCCAGGCCGAGCTCGACGAGCTGACGGCGCAAATTTACGAGCTGGCCGGCGAGCCCTTCAACTTGGGGTCGCCCAAGCAGCTGGCCCACATCTTATTCGAGGTGCTGGAGCTGCCGCCGGTGAAGAAGAACCAGCGCGGCTACTCCACGGATGCAAAGGTGCTCAGCGAGCTGTCCTCGCTCCATCCGCTGCCCGACCTCATCCTGCGCTATCGTGAGTTCGCCAAGATCAAGGCCACCTATATCGACCAGCTGCCCGGTATGCGGGCCCAGGACGGCCGAGTGCATACCCAGTTCAACGAGACAGTCACTACCACGGGGCGCCTGTCCTCGTCCGATCCGAATTTGCAGAACATCCCCGTGCGCACCGATTTCGGCCGCAAGATCCGCCAGTGCTTCATCGGCCTGAACGAGGGCGATTTGTTCCTGTCGGCCGACTATTCGCAGATCGAGCTGCGCCTGCTCGCGCACCTTTCCGGCGACGAGCATCTGGTGGCGGCGTTCAACTCGGGCGCCGACCTGCATTCCTCTACGGCCGCCCGCGTATTCGGCGTAGAGCCCGACGCGGTGACGACGGAGATGCGCAGCCGCGCCAAGGCTGTGAACTTCGGCATCGTCTACGGCCAGCAGGCCTACGGCTTGTCCCAGTCGCTGGAAATTCCCCTGGCCGAAGCGCGCGATATGATCGACCGCTACTTCGAGGTGTATCCGGGCGTGCGCGCCTATCTCGACCAGACCGTAGCCGACGCGAAAGAAGCAGGCTACGCGCTGACGATGTTCGGCCGCAAGCGTCACATCCCCGAGCTGAAGAGTTCGAACGGCCAGCAGCGCGCCTTCGGTGAGCGCACGGCCATGAACCATCCCATGCAGGGGAGTGCCGCCGACATCATCAAGATGGCCATGAACGAGGTGCAGCGGCGCCTGAAGCAAGAGGGCTTCGCGGCGCAGCTGATGATTCAGGTGCACGACGAACTGGACTTCTCGGTGCCTCCGGCTGAAGCGGAGGCGCTCGCGGCCATGGTGAAGGACATCATGGAGAACGTCGTTGAGCTGAAGGTGCCGCTAACCGTCGACGTAAACTGGGCCAAAACCTGGGCCGAAGCCCATTAACAGCGTTGTAGCCCATGCGGCCCCGCCCGGGGCCGGGCGGGGCAGGAGTGATGTTACACAGTCTTCCAGAAATCCTGAATGAGTTCTTGGCGATTGGCGTGACCGGTCTTCTGCAGGATGTTGTGCACGTGCACCTTTACTGTAGAGGGAGCCAGGGACATGGACGAGGCGATGTTCTGGTTGTCCAGGTCGCGCAGAATGTAGTCGAGCACTTCTTGCTCTCGGGCGGTGAGCTGGTGGCGCTTGGCGTACACCAGCAGGTCCTCGGCGGTTTGCCGATAGCGCTGGGTGTCGTCGACGACGGGAGACTTGCTTGAGTGAATGTCCAGCTGCTTCCAGGCGAAATGACCCACCATGAGGGCGCAGCACACCATCAGCAGGTTCTCGAAATAGTTGCGCTCGGCCGACAGGGTGAAAGGCCCTACCTGCAGAATGTCGGTCGATAGTATAAGGAAGAACAGCACATCTTCCGACACCATGAGCAGCCCCAAAAGCCCCAGCACCACGCATTGCATGCGGTAGCGTCCCAGGCGTTGGCGCTCGACGGCGTCATGGGTTTTCAGGTAGTGCAGGCCGCCGAACATAAGAATCCAGAACATGAAGGCGGCGCGGCAGCTGTAGTAGCAGAAGCGCAGAATTTTGCTCTCTCCGGAAATGAGCAGAAGAAAGAACGATGCGACGACAAAGATGATAATGGGGGCGTAGCGCATCGACTTGCGGTTTTCTCCCACGTAGGAGCACACCATGAGCCAGAAGGCGCCGAGAAAGCCCGCGCCGGTGATGAGAGTATAGATAGACCGAATGAAGAAGTACTCCGGGGAGAGGTCGGAGCCCAGGGTTCGGGTGGCGTAGTCGTCCTGGAGAATGGAAACGACGTCGAGGAAGTAGAAGAGAAAGGCAATGCAAGCGTAGAGCATGGTCTTTCGTCGGGTAACAAGATAGGACGACAGGCACACGGCCGCCGTCAGCACCGATACCAGAATGACGAAAAGCGTTTCGTAGAAAATCGCCAACCCCATAGATCCCTCTTTTCAGCCAGCCACAGCCATCTATGCGAAGTGACTTCATTATAGTCCTCGGTCATCGCTCAAGTGTCCGCGACAGCGGGAAGACCTGAATTCAGTCAGAAACAATGAGTTCGTCTTCTCCTGTTGTGGCTCCAGCGCCGTCTTTTCTATTGCTGTTATCGATGCAGCAACGAAAAAATCGATCAAGAACTATTACGGGAAGGTAACAGTGAACAATGAGGTGACATTTTGTCAATTGCGGATTCATGAAAAACATAGGTTTGACCTGCGGTTTACGGTGGGTGTAGGGAGTAAATCAATGAGATTTTGCTACCTAAAAACCTCCTAAACCTTGTTTAGACCTTTCGCCGATTTCATATTTCCTGCACATTGAATTCATCAAGCCATCGCCTTTGGGCGGTGGGTCGCGGATGGAAGCCGCGACAGCCGGCAACGAGAGGCGCCCCAAGCGCCAGATCGGAGAGTCAGATGCAAGGTGTAAACGTCAAGAGCGAGATCGGCAATCTCAAGAAGGTCATCCTTCACCGCCCCGGCGACGAGCTGCTGAACCTCACCCCGAACA
>CAJUFS010000039.1 GCA_910585575.1 uncultured Adlercreutzia sp.
CTGGGTGGTCTGGGCCACCACGCCCACGGGATCGTAGAGCCCCTCGGGGATGTCGGCGGGGCTCGCCACCACGTCGACCTTGCCGCCGGCCTGGCGAGCCCAAGCGGTCAGGCCCTCCACTTCGGGGTGGCCCTCCTCCCCCACCACAATAACGCGGCAGCCCTCGTGGGCCAGCTCGGCCGCAGCAGCCTGGGCGCGGGCCACGTGGGGGCACGTGGCGTCGACCACCGCGAAACCGCGCTCGCGCACAGCACCCAGCACCTCGGGGGTCACGCCATGGGAACGGATGACCACCGACGGAACCTCTCCCTCCCCTTCGCTCGCGGGTGTCCACTCAATAGCCGCAACATCGTCCACGGGCTCGGCGCCGCGCTCGGCCAAGTCGGCCACTACCTGGGGATTATGGATGAGCGGCCCCAGCGTGTAGGCAATGCTTCCGTCGGCAATGACCTCGTCGGCCATGTCCAGCGCACGCTGCACGCCATAACAGGCCCCGGCCCGTTTCGCACGAACAACTTCCACGAATCCAACCTTTCACTCGTCCGATTGGCTGGAAAAGCCCGATATTGGAACAGAACCCGTCCAAAATCGTCTTTTTGAAGCCAAAAACCTTGCAATACAAGCATTAACGCGACATTTTCGATCTTCAGCGTTCCAAAATCGCTCTTTTGCAGCCAATCGAGCCTCACTTTCTTTCATTTCGAGGCCATCGGTTACAAAACCGCCATTTCCAAGCCACACCAGCAAGGATCAGTTCGGGCAGAAGCACGTTTTCTATGCGTCTCCCGCAGCCTTCTCGGCCTTAGCGGCCTCCTTGGCTGCCTTGGCCGACGCCTTGGCGCGGGCGGCCTCAGCCAGTTCCTCGCTGGTGTGGCGGGGCACCGGATGCTCGGCAAAGACCGCGGTGTAATCCTTCGCATCGGGGAACAGTGCCGGCATGTCCACCTCTTCGGGCTTCACGTTGTAGAACAGCGCGAAGCACTCGCGCAGCGCGTACCAGGAACAAGCTTCCAGGCGGTCGTCCTTGGGCAGAAAGTCGAAATCGCTGACCAAGATGGGGTCGCCATAATCTACGGTCACCTTCGGAAAATGCACACGCTCGCCCTTGTTCTTGATCTTCTCCACACCGCGCACGGTCATGGGTAGAATGGGCACCTTCGCCATACGGGCGATCATGGCCACGCCGGCATGGATGTCGGGCTTGCGGTTGCTCTTGCCGCGACGCGTGCCCTCGGGCAGGATGCCCACCAGCTCTTGGCGCTTCAGCATGCGCACGGCGCGTTTGATGGAGGTCATGTCGGCGGTGTCGCGCTTCACTGGGAAGGCACCGACGCGCGAGAGGATTTGGCCCAACAGGCCGCCGGCGTTGTCGAACAGAGAATCGCGCCCCATGAGGCGCACCCACTGCGACGGGCGCGCAGCCAGGTACATGAACACCACGTCGAAGAACGAGGTGTGGTTGCAGATGACAATGGCGCCCTCAGCGTTTTGGAAGGCGCGCAGCTTCTGTCGGTTGTCCACCCGATAGCGGAACAGCAACTTGCACAGACCGCCGATGACAATCCAGGCCAGGTTGCCGAACCAATGCGGGATCTCCTTCTTGCTGGGCTCGCCGCCCAGATCCATATCCCACATATCCTCGTATTTCAGGAATAAACTCATTGAAAAGCACTCCCTACAAGAGTTGAGCGAAGAGGAGCACGGGGTGGTGCTCACCAAGCGAGTTCCGCAGCGAACGAAACAGCCCGGTGGGCTGTTTCGCCGAGCGAGGACTGTTTGAGCGACTGAGCACTACCCCGTGATCCGACTTTGGCAGAGCTACGACTGCGCCTTGCGGGCCAACGCGCAGATGTCCTCGATGACTTCCTCAATATAACGGCCCGTGGAATCCATCTGCACGGCGTCCTCGGCCGCCCGCAGCGGCGCCGTCTCGCGGGAGGCATCGGCCTCGTCGCGGCGGCGCAGATCGGCCAGCACCTCGTCGTAGTCGATGGAGCCGATGCCGCGATCGACGTTCTGGCGCACGCGGCGATGGGCACGCTCTTCATCCGACGCCGTCAGGAACACCTTCACGGCCGCATCGGGAAACACCACGGTGCCGATATCGCGACCCTCCACCACGTAGTTGCCGGCATTGCCGATGCGACGCTGCTGATCGAGCAGAGCCGCGCGCACAGCGGGCACCGCGGAGACGGGGCTGACGGCGCGGTCGATTTCAGCGGTGCGAATGGCATCGGTGACTTCGTCGTCGCCGATGAACACGCGACGGGGCACCGGGTCGCCCTCCACATGGCCGAAGGCAATGTCGTAGGTGCGGGCGATGGCCCCCAGGCCCTCCTCATCGTCAAGCGCAACGCCGTCCTGCAGCGCGCGCCAGGCGATGGAGCGGTACATGGCCCCGGTATCGAGGCAGGAGAAGCCCAGCTCCTTGGCCACCGCTTTGGCCACGGTGGACTTGCCGGCCCCCGAGGGGCCGTCGATGGCGACGATCACTATTTCACCAGGCCTTTCAGGTCAGCGAGGAAATCGGGGTAACTTACGGCCACGCAGGTAAACTCCGTGACGTTGACGGGCACGCGCCCGCAGGCGCCTACCAGCGCCCAGGTCATGGCCAGACGATGGTCGCCATGGGAATCGAATACGAGGCCCGCAGGCACCTGCAAGTTGGGGTTGCCCTCCACGTAAAGGTCGTCCCCCTCTTCCCAGGCGTCGACGCCCAGCTGGCCCAGGCCCTCGATGATGGCGGCCAAACGATCGGATTCCTTCACGCGCAGCTCGCCCACCTCGTGGAACACGGTGATGCCGCGGGCATGGGCGGCCACCAGGGCCAGCACGGGAATCTCGTCGATGACCGAGGCAATGTGCTGCGAGGGAATCTCGCAGCCGCGCAGCGTGGGCGTGTAGTTGATGGTGATGGCGCCACGGGGCTCCTTGCCCTCGGCGCCCTCATAGCTCTCGCGAATGTCGGCGCCCATGCGCTCCAGGGTGCGCACGAAGCCGATGCGGGCCGGGTTGAGCGAGACGTTCTCGATGCGCACCGAGCTGCCGCGAGCCAGAAGCGCCGCCGCAGCCACGAAGGCGGCCGAGGACGGATCGCCCGGCACCACCACGTCGGAGGCCAGCATCTCGGCCGGCCCCTGCACCGAGGCCACGCGGGTACCGGCCGTGGTGGGCACATTGAACTCGGGGAGCATGAGCTCGGTATGGTTGCGGGAAGGCGCCGGCTCGTTCACCGTGGTGGTGCCGTCAGCGAAGGTGCCGGCCAGCAGCACGGCCGTCTTCAGCTGGGCCGAAGCCATGGGAGACGTGTAGTCGATGGCCCGCAGCTGCCGTGAGCCGCACACGGTGATGGGCAGGTGCTCCGGCGTTTCCGGTTCGAAGTCGCAGCCCATCTTCGCCAAGGGCGCCACAATGCGGCGCATGGGGCGCTTTTGCAGGCTGGCATCGCCGGCGATGGTAACCTTGATGTCCCACGGGGCCACGATGCCCATGAGCAGGCGCGCCGTGGTACCGGAGTTTCCGCAGTCGATGGGGGCATCGGGCTGGGCCGGACCCTGCTGGCCCCAGCCGGTTACCGTACCGGCCAGCGTGCCGTCGGCCTGACGGTCCAGCAGCACCGAAGCGCCCAGGGCCTCGACGGCGCGGATGGACGCGCGAACGTCCTCGGAATCGAGGACGCCCGTCAAATGCGAGGTGCCCTCGGCCATGGCGGCGAACAGCACGGCGCGGTGGGAAATGGACTTATCGCCGGGAACCGTGAGGGATCCCTCAAGCGGACCTCCCAACGGTTCGATGATGGTGTACGGCGGCAGCGTGACCGATTCACTCGTCGACATGAGCGTACTCCTTCGGCATAAGGGGACTGAACGATACAGAGAAGCCGGCGTTGATCAGCTGCAACGACAGCTGACCCACATCGCCCTCATCGGTGAGGATGAGGGACAAAACGGCGTTGCCCTCGCTAATATGGTCGATGTCAATGGATTGTATATTGCATCCCACCGAGCTTGCAATAGTGCAGACCTCGGCCACCACGCCAGTGCGATTGACCATGGGGATGCGCACCTCCAAAAGCTTCTCGGTGGAGGGCACCCAGGCAGCGGGCAGAGCGCGCCGGGCCTCGGCCGCCTCGGCCAGAAGGCGGGTGAAGGTCTCGCGATCGCCCTCGGCCAGGGCGGCGGAGAAGGAGCCGATGATGCCGGCCATCTCATCGAGCCCGGCGCGCAGGGCGTCCGCGTTGTCGAAGGCGATACCGCACCACAGCTTCGGGCTGCCCGCGGCAATGCGCGTGGAGTCCTTGAAACCACCGGCGGCCAGGCGCATGATGGAACGCGAATCATCGGCGTGGGCGTTGGCCAGCTGCATGAGCGAGCTTGCCACCATATGGGGCACGTGGCTCACAATGGCCACGGCCTGGTCGTGCTCCTCGCGATGGAGCGACACCACGCGGGCGTCGATGCCAGTGACCAGCTCGTGCAGGTGTTGGAAATCCTCGGGTAACGTGGTCTCGTCGGGGCAGAGAATCCAATTCGCGCCCTCGAAGAGGTCAGCGCGAGCGCCGGCAATGCCATTCTGCTCGGAGCCGGCCATGGGATGCCCCGGCACGTAGCGCTCGGGCGCCGGCAGAATTTCGGCAGCTGCGGCCAGAATATGGCCCTTGGTGGAGATGGTGTCGGTAACCACGCCCCGGTAGTCCCACGCACGCAGGCGCTCCAGGTAATCGTCCACCGCCGCCACGGGCGTGGCGATGACCACCAGCTGGCAAGGACCCTGGATAAAGGCACGGAAGGCCTCGTCGTCGGGACCCGAGGCGGCGGACACCCAGCCGCGCTCAACGGCCGTGGCGCAGGTAGTTGGATCGGTATCAACGCCGAAGACGGTAACGCCGGGCATCTTCGCCGCCAGCGTAGCCGCCAGCGACGCGCCGATAAGGCCCAGGCCGATAACGGCCACGGCCGAGAAGGGGACGTCGGCCAGGGCGTCGGCCGACGCCCCCTCGTTTACTTGTTCCATAGCTTCACTCATAGGATGCGATTCGTTCCTCACGTGATCTGCGAATAAATCGCCTCCCATTGTATACGAACGAGCCGCCCCCGCGCCCAAGCACCCGACAGCGGCGGCGAATTTCGCACAAAGGCAGAAATGGACTGCGCTACTCGCCATCCCGTTCGCCGTCGTTGTCTTCTCGCCACTCGACAAAAGCGTAGTCGTCGATTTCCTGGCGGTTGTGAATGACACGCCATACGGTAAGCGACGATTCGTCGAACGAATAGAAGATGCGATAGGAGCCCACCAGCCACGAGCGATAGTCGCGCTTTGTAAGCGTTTCATCGATGAAGGGGCGCCCCAACGTAGGCATTTCGGCCAGGCGCTTCACCGCTTCAACAAGGGCGGTGTAGGTAGAGCGCGCAGCCGTTGGATTGCGGCACACCTCTCCGAGATAGATAGCCATCGACTCAAGATCGAACTTAGCGCGCGGGCGATATGAAACCTCGCGCATTACACGCCCCAGACCGCGAAAATGTCTTCCAGGGAGGCATCGACCTCTTCTTGCGTGAGCGAGGCCTTGAGGTACCGCTCCTCAATTTCAGCCTCACGCAGCTTATGGGCAAAACGCTCGTGCTGACGCTCGTCCTCGTAGGCGGCACAATCCATCAGCACGAGGCTTGCCTTGCCGTTCTTGGTCATGAAGATGGGCTGCCGGCTCTCTTGAGCCTGCTGGCACACATCGTTCAAATTAGTACGCAAATCGCTAATGGGGCGAATAAGGGGAACAGCAGCGGGCATAGCAATCACCTCTATAAATAAGTTACTTATTTATAGATAAATATATCATGCCGAGCAACATCGATCAATCGTTTACCCTTCCGGGAAATCGATTCAGGAGCCTATTTCCCTTCATCCCTTACCTCGATGTTGATCTTGGACCTATCGAGCCAGAATGCGGGTCGAACACCCCATACCTCATTGGGCAACGAGCCTTTCTTGTTGATATCCCCCATTTCACCCACTATGCACGCATGCTTGGTGGGAGAGGAGGACACCTTTCGTCCCGGGGTGCGCAGCCAGAAGCCTTTGGAAAAGACACCCTTTATGGGCTTGCATCGCCTGTCGAACTTATCGGCAAAGTATTTGTTTGCCTCATCGAAGCTCAGCACAAAGACCTTGTCTTTTGTTTTATACGGCTCTCTCGTTTCGTACTTTTTGAAATGATCAGGAACGGGAATCAGATCGTTGTCGAGCTCCACCTCAACAACCGCATCCCAAATGGCCGGCCCGAGAAGTCCCGGCATCTTTTTCTCCATCGATGATCTGAGCGCGCAATCCTTCCACAGCTCCGTCTTGCAATGCTGGTCAAACGTCGCCTCATATATGATATCCCTGCTAATTACCAAAACACGCTCATCGGTCTTTTCGAGTACTCTCAAAGTAGGTATAGAGGACTGGTGCGTAGCCAAATACTCGACACCGTCCTCTTCGAAAAGTTGCAGAATGGGTTTTTCCATAACCTTTACCTCCTATCATTCGCGGCCCCAAAGGCCCTCGCCCTTGCACATCATGCAGTTTGCGCGAAAGCCCCTAGTACTCGTAATAGAGGTCGAAGCCGAGCGTTAACACACCGGACTCGTCGGAGATGCTGGTCAGCATTGCCGGCTGGGCTCCCCTCTTTTCGCCAAAGGCCGGGAAGAAGAAGACGACCTTGCGACGCGGATTGGCCTGTTCCTGCAGCGCCAGAACCGCCTTGCAAAGGTTGTCGTACGTAATCTCGTAGGGATTGACCTCTTTATCCGTTACATCGAAGTAGAACTCAATGCCGTTATAGGTGTCCTTATCGCATTTGCGACGCACTCTCAGCCGCAGTCGATCGTCGAAGTTCAGCACCTTGGGATCCATGCCCTTCTGGATTTCTGCCTTGATCTTTACCGGGGACTCGGCGGTGAGACCAAGCGCCTTGGGCGGCTTGGTGACCAGCTTGAGCAAACTCGAGTACGTCTTGCCACTTCTCCAAATGTATTCATTGTCGTCCATATACATGTCAATTGCCCCTCTCTCGTTTCCTTGCTTGCGGTTGCTTCTTTCCCAGACTGGCTGCGATTCGATGCTAACCGATACCCACCGAATTCCGTTGCGCAACAATCTGCGCTTGGCGATGTCAAATACGGGGCTATTCCACTTCGAAGCGCGTCAGGTCCACGCCTTCGCGCTCGGCCAACTCGCACAGCTCGTAGCCGTCGCGCGCATCAATTTGGCCCAAGTCTCCCAGCGCCGGCCATAGTCCCGCCATCATGGCCGTGCCGTAGTAGTCGCGCAGGTAATCGCGCAGTGCGTCGACATCTATAGTTGCCATTCATGCCCACCTTTCGCCTTGCAAGCCAGTGCCGAGCATCCGCACGGCAAAGCGTTATTACTAGAAGTTCTTGGCCGCCTCAGCCAGTGATTCCTCCCACTGATCCAACTGCTCGTCATCCATCGAAGCACCCAGAAGGGCCGCCTGGTCCTTAAGCGTTTCGCGCACTACGAACAGGTAATCCCGAAGCGGGGCCAGTTCGACGTTCACAAGATCGTTGGTAAACTCCATCAGCTTCACGAAGCCGTACCAGAAGGCCTTCACGTGGAAGGAGAAGTCGTCGTCGAGCATGCCGAAGTACTTTTTCGCGTTGAAAACCTTCATGCGCTCTGCGGCTTTCAGCAGACTATCCCCTCCCTCGTCTTCCTCGAACGCCAGGGGAATGGAACCGCCCGAAGAAGTCCGCGGATTCGCGCCGCCATAGCTTGCGAAAACCTCCTCGCCGAATTCCCCGACCCAACCCCAGGAGTAGCCGCAGCACTGGCCGTAGTCGGACTCATCAAGGAAGGCGGCGAAAAGGCCGTTGTCGGCCACCACCTGCTTGAACGTCTCCAAGGACCGTTGCACCTCTTCCAGCAGAAGACGCAAAACGCCGGGATCGTAGCGAAGCTCATAGGTAACATGCCCGTCGTACTCTCCGAGCTTGTCGGGACTCAACGTCTTGCCGCCGACAAGAACAGCCTGCTCATCCCTGAAGGCGACGAACGCCTGATCGAGCTTGCTCCATAAACGGTCGCAAAGCTTGCCGAATTCCTCCTCGGACACCTCCTGCGGCGTTTTCTCCGAGAAGCTCTGCGCGTTGGCCTCAAAAGCGGCCTGCAAGACGCCGTCCAAAGAGCGTACGACCGCCTTCGCTCCAGGGAAAGCATGCACTCCTCCGCTCTCCTTCGCCCCCTTCGCAAAAGGCACCGGCACGTTCGCGCACACTTGCACATCAAGACGAATGCCGCGGGCGGCCTCTCGGCATGCCTCGTCGGGATTCAGGCGCGGCACCGCATCGAGGATTTTGGATGCCAGATGCACCGTTTGCTCCAAACGCGCAAGCATCTGTTTGCGATCCTGCATACGGGTGAAGGCCTGGTACCGCTGCACGTAGTTGATCGTTTGCGGCATACGCAAATCAGCCTGAAGGGCCTGGATACGTCGACCCGCAACCTCGCGGAAGAACGCCGCTGCCGCCCATCGTCCCCGGTCGGCACGGCGCAACACATCGTTGCGCGCCGTGCTCTCGAACGACTCCTGCAGTGTGCGCACCCGCTCGCGGCGCGCCGCCTCGATGCCGGCCGCCTCTTGCGCCTCTCGCGCCGCCGCATCCCGTTCCGCTAAGGCCTCAGCCAGTTCACTGCTGCGGCTTTTTTCATCGGCATCCATAGCTTCCCTCCTCTCCGCACCACCGGCATCCTAGGCGCCAAGGGCCTCAATAGCTTGGGCCGTGGCGGAGAAGCCCGCTTCGCGCGCCAAGGCCGCAGCGCCGGCCCTCATTTTCTCGGTGACGGCAAATCCTCTCTTCTCCATGATTCGAATTTCGTCCGTGCAACCGTTTTTCGCGAAGAGGTTCAGGAGCGCAGCAGTGTTCGAGAAGGTTTCCGGATCGAGATAGGCCACCATTTTTTTCGCGGCATCGAGGTAGCGGATAAAGCCGGGATCCCACATGGCAGCAACGCGGTCGGGCATGACCGCGCAAACCGCCTCAACGGTCTCGGTCGCGCATCCGGGGTACAAGATCCCTTCGTATTGCTCAATGGCGTGCCAATGAGACTGACGTGCATCCTGATACACCAAGGGCACCGATGCGCTTTCCTGAGCGGCGATCTTATAGAGCTTCTTTGCCAGGCCCTGCTTGAGCTTTACCGAACGATAGCAATCTCCGGAATCTACAAGAGCCGCCATGATAAGGCCCTTGAGGTCAACCGTTGAAAGAAGACCATCTGCAGCTAGTCGGGCAATGAGGCCGTCGCTTTTGTTCGACAGCGCCATAAAGTACAGATAGCCATCGTGATACCCTATGGTTCCGCATCGACCAGGTATCTTCAAACCGTCCTCGATCAACACCTTGTCCAAGTACTTCTTCTTGCGGTTTTCCTGCTTGCTTTCGGTATCCCCCTTGATAGCCCAAGGCTCGAATGTCGGCTGGAGGGTGGCGCCTCGAGCAATAAGGGCTCGAGCGGTCTCCTCATTGCCGGCAGCCAAGGCCCGACTCAGGGCAATACAGGGCATCTCAAAGGAATCGAACATATCGTAGAGACGATCGATTGTGGCCTTATTGCCCTTAATGGCCCCGAACATCAGCAGCTCACCGGCGGAAACAGGGTTGATCTTACTGGCTATGGGAGCCAGATCATCAAGCAGGCTCTCGTCGCCTTTGCGCAGCGCCTTGATCACCGCGGCGCACTGAACGGCCGGTGACGGCTTCTTGGGTTTCTCCGGCTCTTCCTTAGCGGTCTTCTTCGCAGCCGTAGCCCCGTAGCCGAGCGACTCGAGCATCGATAGCCCCACAATTTCGCCCGTCTCCTCGAAGTGCTTGGCGGCCTTTTTCGCATTTTTCTTCACATAGGCTGCGTACTCGCTGCGCATTTCCTCCGCCGGACGCGCCTCGGCGTCACCCGTCGTGCACAGACGCACGAGGGCAACACGGATCTTGTCCTCGAAGCCCGTGATCTTATCCGCCTTGAACAGCTCGTCGGTCTTCTGGAACGCCAGGCCTCCCTCGATCAGGGGCCTCAGGCTTTTCGCGATCCCGTCCTTGGGAACGTAGGTGGCAAAGCAGTAACCGCCCTTCCCGTCTCGAATGGCCACCAGCGTATCACCGGCGCACCCCAACGAGGAACGCCAATCGTCAGCCATCACGGCAGGGAGGCTCACCGATCGCATACCCGTATAGGCGCTCTCCCCTATCTCTGTCACTGAATCAGGAACGATCAGCGACAGGTAACGGCACCCCTTGAAGGCCTCGGCGCCAACCGTCTCCAGCGAGCTCGGCCACGAAAGGCGCTGCAGGCTTGACTCAGAAAAGGTACCAGCGGGAAGCTCTCGCATATCGTCGGGAAGCGTCACTTCATCGATAGAGGCGCAATAAAAGGCTCCTCGGTGCTCAACCGTGCGCCCATCGAGAAAGCTCTCACGGACATGCTCGTAGGTTTCAAGGAGAACTCCCTTCGGCAGCTCAACGCGGGCGCCATGGGCCAAACGAAAAGCCTCCGCCTCGATACGCTTTACGGAACTCTTCATAGCCCACACTTTCAATCGTGCAAGATAGAACGAGTTCTTAGCAAGCGTTGTAACGGTTTTCGGAAGCTTGGGGAGGAGGGGCTTGGGGAGGGTCGGACAATAGAGAAGCGTCTCGACTTCCTTATCGTAAAGCATCCCCTCTAGCACCGTATAGCGCGTCGAATCGCCTGTCAGCTCGATCGGATAGCCACCGCCGAGAATGGTATCGGCCACGAAATCGGCCTGCGCGAGCATGTGACGATCTTTGTCCGCATAGATCGACGACGCAAGAGGCGGGAAAATGCCATATTTCGTCACAAATCTCAGGTCAAGTTCTGATGGATTGGGCGGGCATTGGTCGCAGTCGACGTCTTCGCCCTCATAGGACACAAAAAGCGTGGTGTGCTCCCAATGCCGGGTACACGGATCGCCTTGAAACTCCGTAAGCGTCTCGGGCAGGTAAATAGCCATCCCGCGACCTTTCGACAAACTGCCCTCTCGTGCCGCGGTAACTCCGTAGGGGATGACCGCATACTTCCGTTGCTCGATTAGAGGCTCAATAGAAACCAGCTCCGTGCCCACCACAGCTCCGCAATCGCGAGCGGCTTGAATATCCATAGCTGCAACCTTTCTCTTCGAGGGGATTCCCTACAAGTCCAATGCCTTCTTAGCGGCGTCGACGGCGTCGCCATCCATATAGAAGATGGGGCTTACGGCGCCCATCAGTTCGGGCGGGATGTTCTGCAGATCCTTGATGGCCCCCATGGGCAGCAGGATCTTCTTCGCGCCGGCATTCTTCGCCACGCGCATGATGTCCTCGAGCCCGCGCAGCTCGTCCATGGTGCCCGACAGGCGGATGATGCCCGGCACTACCAGCGACGACAGCACCGGTCGATTGGCCGCCGCCGAGCACAGGCCCACGAACTCGGCCAGCGAAAGCTCGTCGGAGGGGCCCTTGCCCTGCAGATCGTTCAAAAACAGCAGGTAGTCCTTCGAGCCGATGTGCATGCCCGGGGCCACGCGGCGAGCGTTGTTCTCGAAGGAGCGGAAGGCGGCCTCCATGGACTCGCGCACCTTGGCGCTACGTCCCAGACCCTCGTGGTGCAGCTTGCACTCGCCGGCCACCGCACGATTTTCCAGCTTGTACACGCCGTAGTCGTCGCCGGGAGTCCGGCCCACCGAGAACACGTGGCCCGGCAGCAATGACCCCTCGCCCACCAGCGTGTCGTTGGACTGCTCGGGAACGGACACCACGCATACCTCCTGGGTATCCAGGTCCATATACCCCAGGTTCACGTCGTTGAACTCGATGCCCGCCATGATCTTCAGCTGCTCCTTCACCCGGCGGCGCCCCTCGATGGCATACTCCAAAATGCGGCGCACGTCCTCTTTCGTCATGGCGCCGTCGGGGAACAGCAGCTTCGCCAAACCGCTGAAGGTCTTGCGCACGGCAATCTCGTCGCGCTTGTTGAAATCGGCGTTCAAGCGGAAGAACTGGTCGATGTAGTGGGTGTAGTCGCGCTTGCGCATCTCTTTACAGAACTCGCTCAAGCAGTCGGTGATAAGGCCGTAGTGGTCGGTGAGCAAATCGCTGCGCATCTTCGGAATCTCCCAACCGGGAAGGTAGCAGTGGATGCGGTCGAAGTAGGCCGAGTCACCGTTGAACTCCGGCGGGAAGGGGTCGAACAGGTGCGTGGTCTTCAGCACGTTCTGCACCGTGTCGTTGATGTTGCCCTCCAGCACAATGGAGGCGTCGGCGTTGATCTGGTCGCGGCCGCGGGCGTAGCTGCCCGAGGCCATGTAGTCCTTCATGATCTGGATGGCGTTGGCGTCCTTGAAGCGCATGCCGGCCACCTCGTCGAAAGTGATGCAGTCCCAATGGCCCACCAGCCCCGTGCGGTCGACGCCTCGCGAGTTCATGCGGCCGAAGAGGTTGGCCGTGGTGGTCTGGCCGCCCGACAGGAGGATGGCGTAGGGCGAGACCTCCTTGTAGATGTGCGACTTGCCCGTGCCGCGCGGACCCAGCTCGCACAGGTTGTAGTTGCGCTCAATGAGCGGCACCATGCGCTCGAGGAAATGCAGCTGCTCCTTGTCGGACAGGGCGTCCGGCTCATAGCCCGCCGAGCGCAGCAGCAGATGGGCCCATTGGTCGGTGGTAAAGTGCTGGCGCTGGTCGATGATGGTGTCCAGATCGAGATTCGGCATCTGAATGGGATTGAGAGAGATAACGCTGAACGGAGAATCCTCCGGCCCTCGCTTTTTCGCGCTCTTCTTTTTGGGCGCGGGCTCGTCGAAGATGTCGTCGAAATCCTCCTCGTCGGCGGGGCGCTTGTACTCAATGCGCATAATGCACCAAATACCGCCTTGGAGAATCTTCGTGTAGTCGCGCACATACTCGGCCGGCATCACGAAGGGCTCGATATTGAGGTTCGCGAAACTGGCCACGTAGAAGTCACGGTACTCGTCAAGACGGGCCGACACCTTGTCGATGATGGTGTACTGGCCCAACTCGCGGATTTTCGACTTGATGGTCTCGGACTCGTCGGGGCGCACGTAGTTGTTGGTCAGAATGGCGCGGATACGCTCGAGCCCCTCTGCCACGGCCGCCTCGTCGTCGGTGGAGCAGTACATGCCCAGCAGGTACTCCAGCACGAACGTGGGCACGTTGGCGCCGCGCTTCATAAGGGCCGTCAGGTCTTTGCGAACGATCTTGCCCGAGAAGTACTCCAGAGCCAGGCGATCGAGCTCGTCGGTCTCGAAGGCCGTGTCGTAGGCCGCCGCCTCCTTTGCCTCGTCGACGGCGGCGTCGACGGTCAGCTCGGGCTCGGCAGCAGGCTCGGACTCGGGCTCGGATTCGGGCTCGGAACCGCCTGGCTCGGATTCGTCGGCGGCAAAGGCGTCGGTGAATACGGCCTCCTCAGCCACCGGACTAGCGGCACCTTGCTCTTCCTCGGCGAAGAAGTTGTCAGCGAACACGGCGTCCTCGTCGTCGGGCGCGCTGGTGAAAAAGTTGATCTCTTCGGTCACGGCATCCTCCTAGAATCCGAAATCAGTGGGGGCGAAGGCGATATCGACGGTGTAGCGCTCGCGGAACAACGGCTCGCCCGTCTCGACGTTGCGCGCCACCAGGTAATATTCGTCAGCGCTACGGTAGGTGCGTCCCTCGCGCAGGGCGAAGCGCACCTCCATGGCCCGAGCCCGCTCGTCAGCGTCGGCGCGATCGGCCACGGCTCGGCGCGTATCGCTTACCGGGTTGCCGGCGTCATCGACCAGCATCAGCTCGTACTCGGCGGGAGCCACCTTGCCGCCCACCGGCTCGGGCTGGTACAGACGCACGCCGAACAGCATGCTCGTGATGCGGCGGTTGGTGTCCAGCAGCCGCACCTCCGCCGCCTCGGCAGCGCCGATGCTCTTCGATCGGCTTCCGCCGTACCGCACGCGAAGCACCGGCACGCACAGCTCCTGCAGGCTCACACCGCCGTGCACGTAGTGACTCGTGCCGCCGGGACGCGCCAGGCGCGCTATGCCACGGGGGGCCAAGCCGGTCAGCGAGCCGGCGCCCACCGGCTCCATGTTGACGGAAAGCAGCCGATCGTCGCTCACCGAGCCGCACACCAGGGCAAAGCGCTCCTTGGCCTTCTCAGCCTCCCCCGCAATCTCCGCGGCGGACACCTTCGCCGCCTGGCCCAGGGGCTGCCGGGTGTAGAGGAAGCCGTGATCGGCCGTGACCACGATACGCGCGGCCTTTATCTGGTTGACCGCCACCTTCACCAGGGCGCAGATGTCGTCGATGGCGCGCTCGCAGGCCCCGAAGACGTCGTGCTCGGTGGAGGCATCCTCGCCTGTGGCGTCGATGGTATTGTGGTAGATGTACACCACCTCGGCCTCGCGGGCCACTTCACGCTGCTCGGCCGACTTCATGGCCAACAGGTCTTTGGCCGTCAGCGCCATGCTGGCTGGGCGGCGCGCCTTCAGCACTGCCTCGCGCTGAGCCGTCGACAAAGTAGGCATGCCATCGACACTGACGGCCAGCGTTTCCTCGTTCACGGCCAGGGAGCGATGCGGTAGCAGCGCCGCCATGCCGAAGGGCGTGACCGAGGGGAACACCCCCTGTACCGCCGAGCACTCGCAAGCCACTCGCAGCCGGCGTTCCAGCTCATCGCCCAGCTGACGGGCCACCTCGTAGCGCAGCGCGTCGCTGACAATGACTACCACGCGCTTGGCTCCGGCCAGCTCGTTTTCCACTACCTCGTCGTAGAAGCGGCTCTGGCGCGGCACGTCGGCCACGTACCCTTCGCGCGCCCAATCGCCTTCGGCACAGGCGATCCAGCACTCGTTGGCCGGCGTCAAAAATCCGTTCACGTAGTGATTGTCGGCCCATTCGGCCACGGGCTGCATGGCCTCTGAAAGCTCAGGGTCAGCGTCGCGCACGCAGCGCTGGTAGGCCTCGCAGAACCGACGATAGGCCGCATCCATCTGCCACCAGTCGCCCACATAGGCCTCCCACACCTTGGCCGCCGGCGCTTCGTGGTAGCCCTCGCCGTGAACCCGCAGGAAGTCCTGCATGGCCGACGCCGCCAGCAGCGCGTCGAAGTAGCACGCCACCTCGGCATAGCCCGCCAAGGCGCGCCGCGCGGCCGCCGCAGCACGCACGTCATCGCGACGATCGGCACCTTGGCCGAGCGAAGCGGCCAGGTTGGCGACAATGGCGCGGTTCACCCCGGGGAACACATCGGTTTCCAGAAGCGACTCCAACGACGCGCCGGCAAAGCGCATCGGCAGGTTCGCCTCGCGCTCGACCTTCTCGGCTGCGTCCGCCAGCAGGGTTCGGGCCGCTTCGTCGCCCGCGGCCCAATCGTGCACAATGCCCAGGCAGAACTGACCGCACTGGGGTGAGCAGGCATCCTCCAGCCCGCGGACGAGGCTCTCGGGCACGCTGGCCGCGAACGCCGAAAGCAGCAGATGGGCAGCAAGGGCGTCGGCATCGGCCAAATCGCCCCCATAGCCTGTCACGCCGGATACTGAGCGCGCCAGGGCCGCAGCCACGCCATAGCGTTCGAGCGTGGCCAAAGTGCGACCCGACTCCCCCGCCTCGGCATCGACCAGGGCGGCCTGGGCATAGGCCCGCACTACCGCCTGGGGCGTGGGCTCCACGCGCCCCAGCGCCGCCGCCAGCACACCCGCGCGCACGTCGGCCGCCGTCCGAGCCTGAGACATAACCGCCTTGAACTTCGCCGTACGATCCTTCGCGGCGAAGAACGCCCGCAGCTCGGCAAGCGCCTCGCGCACCTCGCGCGTGTCGGCCGCCCCCAAGTCCTGCACGAGCAGCGACAGACCGTCGGCCTGGAAGTGCTCGGCATACAGCTCGATATCGGCCAGCAGGTCCCCGGCGATATCACCCGCCGCTCGTGGCCGGTACAGGGCGAAATCACTTTCCGTATCCTCCCGGGCGATACGCCGTTTGAGGGCGAACAAAACGCCGTCCTCGTCCCGTGCGAACTGCAGAGGGCGCTCGCCCGGCGTCAGCTGACCAGCTGCCGCGGCGGCGGCCAGGGCATCGAAGTCCTCCGAAAACTCCCCGTCCGCGTCATGCCACACCACAATGCGCCGCCGCGCCGCCCCCGAAAGGGGCGCCGCGAACCGCGCGAGAAACTGATCCTTAGCCTCTGTCTGCACTAGCACGTCTCCTCAATGTTCCAGTCTCTGCAATATCCACTAACGCGAATGATGCTTGAAAGCTATTTCGTCTTTACCGACTTCACGCTGGACCAGGTGGAATAGTACTTGCTCTTTCCTACCTTCTTGTACGTGCGCACGCGCACGTAATACTTAGCTTTCTTCTTAAGCTTGGTTATCTTCAGGCTGGTTTTCTTCGACGATTTCACCGTCTTCGTTTTTACCTTCTTCTTAAATTTCTTATCGGTGGAATACTGGATCTGATAACCCGTCGTCTGCTTGGCCTGCTTCTTCCATGTCACCGTAAAGGACTTTTTAGAGGCCTTGGGCTTAGACAGTTTTGTTCCGACAGGATTGATATTGAAGGCTATCTTCTTCGTGCCGGCTTTTTTATACTCGCCCTTGCCGGTGATGATCACGTAGCCTTTGCCGATTTTCTTATTCGCTTTGTACTTAACTGTGTAGTCCTTGTTTTTCATCAAAGCCTTGCCGGCGATGGACACACGCACAGTAGGCTTAATGCTGCGGCCCGTATACTTATAGTCAGTTTTCACGCCGGCGATTTTCGCGTCCTGCATCTTGATGGACTTCAGCGCTACCGGACTGACAATGAGCTCGACATTATGGGTGACATCCATGTAACACCATTTGTCGGTGCCGTCGAAGACAAGGTCGATCCTCCCCTGTTCCTGGATTAGCTCCCCGCCATCCTTACGATAGACTCGAAGCTGACCTTCAACACCATGGAATGTATGTAGGTAGTCAGATTTAAATCGAACCTGCGCTCTTCCTGGTAACTCACCATTATTAGCAAAAGTTATCTGAACCAACTTCTTACCTACATTTAGGTCAGCGCCTGAAACCGTCTTGATGTCAATATCAAGCTTCACGTCTTTGGAGGTTTTCGTTATGTCGCGACCGTTGAAAATCCATTGAACAGCATCGTCGTAGCACACTACAGTTTTATCTTTGCCGCGAATGGCCTCAAAAGCCGCCTTGGGGAGGATTTTATTAGAGTCGATAAGAATCTTTGCCGCTGAACCTTCGGGCATATTTCTCAATTTGGCTATAAGCTGAGGATTGGAAAGGGCAGCCGCGAAATTATAGTCAAACTCATCTCTCACTTCGAATCGTGGCACAGGTAGGTAAGTGTCGCCGTAGCGCTCTTCGAGCACCTCGACCACACTGCCATCATCGGCGACTTGCTCTTGCAGCCAATAAGTTCGCGTATTGCCAGCCTGATCGGTAAGGTATACCTCCTTCACGTGCCATTCACCATTGCGCGCGTCCGCAGGAATAGGAACGTTAAACGTATAAGTTCCAGTATAATACGGGCCCCTGCCATCATCCGCATCCAGCACATCGTCGTAATAGTACAGACTATTTCGGCCAGTCGACGACCGCAAATCAATAGATGCCACGCGCACACCGGTGCCATCCTCTTTGATGCCGAGGGTCACCTTGGCCACACCGGGCTTGGACACCGTCGAGGGCGATACCGAAATTGAAGTGATGATCGGAGCTTCCTCGTCGCCGCCCATGCTTTGGGAGGTTGCTGCAACCTCCCTTACTGGCATCCCCTCGACTTGCTCAGCTGCGGCATTCCCTGGGGTAAGAGGTACCACAGCAAATGCAAGGGTAAACGAGAGAAAACTCATCAGTACTTTACTTACTGCTGTCTGCATTTTCTTTCAGTCCTTTCTTTTCAGGATGCATTTCAGTCGCCTCACGATTTACGATTTACTTCATCGGACAAAGCTGGCTTGCAGCGACGCCCTCCGAACAACTCAAATCATGTCTTTCCTCCTACTTAATCCTCGCCAGTACGTCTTGGAACTTCGCGTAGTTCACTTTTACGCCGTCGTCCAGGTCTATCTCTATCATCTGATCGGCCAGGTGGTGCACCTGTTCCTCGAAGGCCACGGTTTCGGCCAGCTGGTCGGCCAGCTTCTTCTGCTGCTTGGCGATGCGCGTCTTCTCGGCGCCGGAGGCCTCGCGCTCGGCCTCCTCCAGGTGCGCTAGCTGCGTGCGGTAGCGCTCCTGCTGCTCGTGCACGTAGTCGGTGCGCAGGCGCGCCAGCAGGTCGGGCTGGTAGCGGTGCATGTACACGAGCGCCTTGAAGCCGTTCTTCTTGCCGGAGTCGAACAGCCAGTAGATGGGCCGTTTCTTGTAGGTTTGGCAGTGGTCGCGGAAGAACTCCTTCAGGAAGTAGTCGCGGATCACCTGGCGTGGGCTGCCCTTGCCGCCCAGCGCATCGGCGATGTAGCGCAGATTCTCCTCCAGGGTCTCGGGACCGTAGGCGGCGGCCACCCAGGCCACGAAGTTGCCGACGGTGTCGTCCTCGAAGTACTCGTCATCGGTGATGGGCAGCACATTGTCCTCATCGGGCATGAACGTGGGCTCGGGAATGCGCGCCAGGTACTCGGCCAGGGTGTCGCCCTGGTTCGCCAGAATGAGGCCGTCCTCGTCCAGCGAGTAGCGCCCCAGCATACAGCCCACGGCGTAGCTGATCAGCGAGACGATCTCGTCGCGGCGGGTGCGCACGTACTTGTTGCCCTTGAACGACTCGGGGATTTCCTCAGCCGTGTCGAAGATGCGGGCGACAGACACGTACTTGTCCTCCACCTCGATGGGCACCTCCCCCACCATGTCGTAGATCTCCGCGAAGATGCGGTTGAGCTCCTCCTCGTTGGCCTTCAGCTGGTCGAAGCGCGCATTGGCCTCGGCCTTCCAAGCCTCGTACTTGTCAGCAATGAGCGTGGCCACTAAGCGGCCCTCCTTTCGAATGAGACGGTTCTCTTTCGCTTTTGGTAATTCAAGAAGCCAAGCCTTGAAACCGATTTGCTATCCGTGATATAAAGAACTCGGTCCTCCCTAACAGGGTCGGCCGCCAAGAGCCGAAGGCAATCCTTCGGCAACCGCTGGCTTCTCCGTTGGAGCGGGCCAGCGAGCTGAGAAGTTCGCTTCGCGGCAAAGATTCGGAGTCCTCGCAAGAGGGGCACCGACAATCGGGGATAAGGCCCCGGTAACCAATTCGTCCTCTCGAAAGAGTCGGCGTCCAAGAGCCGGGGGGTTTCCCCCGGCGTTTTTAATTTGCCCGATCGGTTCGCCTGTAAGCTGCAGTTGAGCATATTCGGATTCTTGTGATTAAGGGCATGGCCAATTCGCATTGAGCAGAAGGAGCGCGCCCTATGAACGAACTCTCCATTTTTGTCGACGAATCGGGCGATGTTGGGGAAACATCTCGGTATTACCTTGTTACTCTGGTATTCCACAACCAAGCAGAGATGATAGACCCTTCCGTTTCCACCTATCGTCGCTCCCTGCAAGACAGGGGTCTTGCAGCCATCCCCATGCATTTCGGCCCGCTGATCAACGGCAACGATAGTTACAGGAACCTGGCGCTCGACGAACGCAAGCTGCTCCTGTCCAGCTTTCAAATTCTGGCGAACCGGCTCCCCATCGCCTATAAGACATTCAGCTATCGCAAGGATCAATTCAGCGACGAACGCCGTGGACTTGCAAAGAGGCTTCGCAGGGACCTCGCCATCTTCCTGCTGGATAATATTGCGCTTTTTCAGAGCTACCCTGTCGTTAAGATCTACTACGACAACGGGCAAGAAGAAGTGACCGAAGCGCTTCATGACTCGATAGAGTACGCACTTTCCAAGGAGGCGATTATTTATCGCAACGCGCGACCCGTAAAATATACGCTCTTTCAGGTGGCCGACTACATTTGTGGAATTGAGTTGACCGCACTCAAATACGACGCGCATACCCAGACGAAAACCGATGAACGGTTTTTCGGCGGCAGAACGTCGTTCAGGAAGAACTTCCTGAGAAAGCTGCGTAAGAAGCGGATCGACTAGCGGCCTAACCGTCATCGCTGCATGACAGCGATGACGTGGGCCGTGTCCGTAGCACGGGGTGAGCGCCCCGAAACGAAGGGCGGCCACAGGAGCCAGTTTCCTTGTGGCCGCTCGGTAAACAAACGGCGTTGCTCGCATCACCAAACACGGGCATCCGCTGATCGTTATTGTAGCAGCCGCAACAAAATCTGAGCAAGGCTCAACGCGCTGAGCTTTGAATATTTCGCCAATAAGGAAGATCATTCGTTCTTGGCGCCTCCCACAGAAAACACCACCGTGGCGTTGAACGAAGTGGGCAAGTTCACAGCATCAAGCACCCGCATAACGCCCCGCCGACAGACAAAAGGACGCCGAGGATTAAGTCCCTGCAGAGGAGTTACGATATCTTTGGATAGCGTTCTTATGAGTTCGTTCATTTTGCTGGTTATCTTTCCTGAGCAGAATCGCATTTTTCCTATGACGTCATAGCGTACGCGCATAAAGATTGACGACAGTCAGCTTGGCCTTGCGGAGAACAGATGAGGCCCACACAACGCAAAAGGAAGGCAAGTTACTCGCTATTGGTAATATCCCATTTCTCAGCCTGCAGATCGATTGTCTGAACCAGACTTCGGGATGCCTCCATCCACTTCTTCACCGTCTTTGCCTCGATCATCGATAGGCGCCCCGCAGCGTTGGACTCGTCTTTTCTTACCGTATCAACTTCGTGAACGATGCGATGACGTCTTTTTGTCATCGCATCAATCGAGGATTGCTCTGAGAATTCACGTAAATCGATATCGATTTTCTGCAGCCATGACACAATTTCGGAATAGCTATTGAATGTCTGGCGCTGCAAGGCCTGGCCCACAGAATTATTTATCACGTCGTCAATATCTAGACCCCTAAGAGGCAATAAATCTTGAAGGGTGTATTTCAAAGAATGCCCGTCTCTCCCCATCAAGGGAATATCTTTGAGCACTTCTCTGGTCGCCTTACGAGGCAGCCACAGCGCCAACAACGTCCGCAGGTAGTCCTCTTGCGCACCATGCAAGAAAACAATACAAGATCGCAAAATGTCAGTCGCTTTAGCATCTTCAGGAAGCGCAGTCTTCCTTATCTCCTCATAAATTACTAGCATGCTGTCAACACGCGCTAAATTTGTCTTATAACGCAAAAACACTTCCGTACTCATTCAGGACCTCCAACAAGCGGACTGCGCCGATAATCCCAAGATGTTTCAAACGCGTCGTAATCCCTCCGCGATAAATCGATGAGTTTCTCTACGGCACTTTCAATTCTCGATTCATTATTAGATCTCGGAATAGGAACCTTCCCTACGTCGCCATTGGTATAGTTCATTGTGGGGGCAATAAAAGAAAGCGCCTCTTGGACCACGCTAGAATTCATAGCCCCCAATATGAGAAACAGAGAGACGCCGATATCCTCTTTATGCGCTACGCGCAACCCTGCATTCGTAAAAATTGACCCAGAAGGGACATAGCGCATAGAGAACGAGCCTGAAGATATCATTCCCCAGGTAAGACCTTCCTTAAGATAAAAGGTCGGATTGCGAATTACAGCGCCTGGAAAGGAGCGAATCTCTTGTCCGTCACTGCGCCAATTTATCACCCACTCTAAATTTCCATACCATTTTCTTCTCTCGCCCCCCTTATCGCACGGGTACCAAGTACAGCTTTCTTCGGCCGATTCACATAGACCGAAGCGATGCAGCACGTTCTCGCACGTCTCCCACCACAGTCGCAAAAAACGGTCGTTGTCGCCCGTTGCCAAGCCTTGAAGAACGAATGCTACAGCGTTTAAGCTCTCCATATTGCAAAACGCGCAAATCATCGCCTCACTCGCCCAGTAGGCTATGGGGGTGCCGGGGATGGATTTGAAGGCTTTGGCGGGGCGGCGGTAGAACCAGCCGCAGGTTGGGTTGGCGACAGCCTCGCGGATCGCTTGCTCTTTCGGCTCCTCGCCTTCGAAATCCACGAGACGCAAGTAGCTAGCCGGCTCTTCGGATGGAGCATTGCAGTAGACCGTCGCCGTGGTGGCGACTACCTCGCCGCCGATGGATCCGAAGGCCCTTGTGCCCAGATGGGCCATGGAGGCGATAGAGCGCTCCTTCAGCATCTTCTCACGCAGGGCCTCGAAGCTGCCGAGGAACATCCAGCTTTGCATGGTGATCATGGCTGAGTAGCCGTCGGGCTTTGCCAAGGAGAAGCCTCGTTCGATGAAGCAGGTGCAGAGGTCTCGCTTGCTGTCGGAGTAGTGCTTCTTCGTCCAGGCGGCGAGCCACTTATCCATGTTGGAGGAGCCCATGTAGGGCGGGTTAGCTATGACGCAGTCGTAGGTTTCGGCTAGGGGCTCGCAGTTGGCGAGCATGGCGCTTACCTGCTCCAACGGGGCGGCGGCCAGGAGGTCCCCTCCGGCGGCGCGGGCGTCAAGCTCGTTCTCGGCGGCGCGCAGGGCTTCCAAGTCCGCCGGCTCGGGGACGAAGAGGCTACCACACTCGCCCATGTGGGCCATGGCGTCCAACAGTTTGCCGCGGGCGGCCAGCATGGGCAATTCCGCCAGTTCCTCCTCCGCGATTTCCGCGGGCCTCAGGCAGACGATGCGCGGGTTCGCGCGCTCCTCGCGGCGCAGGTAGCGGCGGTCGAGCTCGCAGGCCTCCATGGACAGGGCGAAGCTGGCCATGGCCGCGGCGCGGGGGTCGATCTCCAG
>CAJUFS010000040.1 GCA_910585575.1 uncultured Adlercreutzia sp.
GATCGTTGAACATGGTCGTCTTGCCGCAATTGGGGTTGCCGGCAAGGGCGATGTTAATTGCCATGATCAGCCTTTCCTTTTCCATGTTCCTTCTCGGCCAAAGTCTCTCTCAAGGCGCCCTTCCAAGCGCCGCCTGGCCAAAAGTTAGTTCAAACTAACTGGTTGGGAGAAAAAATGCGCCGAAGCGCAGGGCCAAGCCGCAGCGGTCACACCGCCTGGCTCGGTCGTTGTTCGAGCCGCCTGAGCTGCTCGAACGCTCATTCCGCTAGGACACCAGCACGTGCTCGGCCTCGTCCTTGCGCAGCGAGAGCTCGAAGCCGCGCACGGTCACTTCGATGGGATCGCCTAGGGGCGCCACCTTGTGCACATGCACTTCGGTGCCCTTGGTCAGGCCCATGTCCATGATGCGACGCTTCACCGCGCCCTCTCCCACCAGGCGACGAACCGTGACGGTATCCCCTACCGGCACATCGCGCAGGGTTTTATCCTCTGCCATGGAGTTTCCTTTCTTTCCTCAGTGAACTTCCGCTCGGAGTCTACCAACCAGCGGTCCCACAACGACGACACAGCGCTCGGACTCACGTCGTCTCGAACTCCGTCTTTGGCGGCGCAGCGCCCACACGCGCGTCGCCTGCCCGACGGCCATTCGGGATCTTGGTGGTGCTAAGAGACGATGATCTTAGAGGCCACCGATCGATCGAGGGCCACTTGCGCACCCTTGACCGCCACAATGAAGTTTCCCGCCTGCTCGGAAACGACGGACAC
Source organism: uncultured Adlercreutzia sp. (assembly GCA_910585575.1). Taxonomy (GTDB): domain Bacteria; phylum Actinomycetota; class Coriobacteriia; order Coriobacteriales; family Eggerthellaceae; genus Adlercreutzia. The sequence continues at coordinate 766 of CAJUFS010000040.1, forward strand.
CGACGCACCGGCAACGAACCCAAGGTTCTCCAGGTGGTGATGCACCTCGCCCTTTCCCCGCACCCGGGTAACTTGAGCAGTATCACCGCTTTTCAAAAAGGTCAGCGGCATCGGCTGGCACGACGGGCCCGCGCAGGCCTGGCTGCGGACACCTTCCATAACCATCGCATTGCTCATAATGACTCCTAACATTGTTAGCTGCATGCAACTGAGTATTGTAAACCAAAGCTAACAGAATGAGTACCCCCGAGTTAACTTTTTTGGGAGCGGAGAAAAAACGTTGTCGAGCGTTGCCTTCGCGACAGCAACTCCCAACCATTTCGCCACTCAGTGGGGTCTTTGTGGTGCGACGGCGCAACCAAGAGCGCGGCATAGTATACTTTTCCCAGCTATTACCTATGAGAAAGATGAACCATGTCGCACTCTGTCGATCGCGCCGCCGCCTTTGGCGCGAACCGTTATGTTGACACGCGCGGAGCCGTTGAAACACCCGTGCCCTTCACCCAGGCCGTCGTGGACGGCCTGGCCCAGGGCGGTGGCCTTTACGTGCCCCAGGAGCTTCCTTCGCTGACGGTGGAGGAAATCGTCGATCTCGCGCAAATGCCCTATGCCCAGCGAGCGGCCACCGTCTACAAGGCTTTCAACATCGACCTGCCCGATGCGCTCATCGACGAGCTGATGGAGCGCGCCTATGGAGCGAACTTCGATACCGAGGCCGTCTGCCCCATCACCTCGCTTGACGAGAACACCCACATCCTCGAATTGTGGCATGGCCCCACCAGCGCCTTCAAGGACATGGCGCTGCAATGCCTGCCTCACTTCTTCGCCGCCAGTGCCGCCGAGCTGCGCGACCGCGGCGAGGATCTGCCCGAGTTCATGATCCTTGTCGCCACCTCCGGCGACACGGGCAAGGCCGCCCTCGAGGGCTTCAAGGGCGTCGAGGGCGTTTCCATCGGGGTTCTGTTCCCCGACGGCGGCGTCAGCGACATCCAGCGCAAGCAGATGGTCACCACCACGGGCGACAACGTGCAGGTATGGGCCGTGCGCGGCAACTTCGACGACTGCCAAACGGGCGTGAAGAAAACGTTCTCAGACGAAGCTTTCGCCCAGAAACTCAAGGACGAGCACAACATCGCCCTCTCAAGCGCCAACTCCATCAACTGGGGGCGCCTCCTTCCGCAGGTGGTGTACTACCTTTCCAGCTACGCCGAGCTGGTCGCCCAAGGCAAAATCGAAGCGGGGCAGGAAATCGACGTGTGCGTGCCCACGGGCAACTTCGGCAACATTCTCGCGGCCTGGTACGCCAAGCAAATCGGCGCGCCCATCGGCCGCTTGCTGTGCGCCAGCAACGACAATCGCGTGCTGACCGACTTCATCAACACCGGTACCTACGACATCTCCGACCGCGAGTTCATCCTGACCGCCTCCCCGTCCATGGACATTCTCGTGTCCTCCAACCTCGAGCGTCAGCTCTTCGAGCTCACGGGCCGCAACGCCGAGGCCATCAGCCAATGGATGGCCGACCTGAACGAGAAGCAGCGCTTCCGCATCGACGAGGACACCTTCCGCGCCGTGCGCGAGGACTTCAGCGCCGATTCCGTCGACAACGGCACGTGCCTGGCTACCATCAAGCAGGTGCTCGACGAGCACGACTATCTCCTCGACCCGCACACCGCCGTTGCCTACACGGCAGCCCAGAACCTGCGCGGCGAAAACCCCGTGCTGGTGGCCTCTACCGCCCACTGGGCCAAGTTCGGTGACAACGTCTACCGCGCCCTGCACCAGCTGGCACCCCACGCGCCGCTGCCCACCACCGTGGAAGCGCTCACCGGCTGCCAGCTCAACCAGGTTGTCGCTACGGAAACAGGAAAGCACGACATTCCCGCCGGCCTGGCAGAACTTGATACCATGACCGTGCGCTTTACCGACGTCATCGACAACACGGTGCCCGCCATCGAAGACGCTGCGGACGCCTTCTTGGCCCAGCAATAACCGCACGCAAGCATGCAACGGGCCGCTCAAGGGCGGCCCGCACCACCGAATGGAGGGGGATCATGGGACAGCTTCAATCATTGGAACTGAGCGTCCGTCTTTCTGTCAAAAACCCGCAGACCAGCGAAAAGTCGGTTTTCGGACCGGGCATCGCGGCGCTTTGCCAAGGCGTGCGCGACTACGGCTCGCTCAATGCCGCAGCCAAGAAAATGCGCATGGCCTACAGCAAGGCGTGGCGCGTCATCAAGGAAGCCGAGGAAACCTTGGGCATGCAGCTGCTGCTGCGCGACGGCGCCCACGGCTCGTCCCTTACCGAGGAGGGCAGCAAGCTGCTGGATGCCTACCATGCCGTTGAGGAGCAGCTGACGGCCGAAGCCCAGCGCCTCTACGAAGAGATGGTGGGATAGAGCGGCGTCGGGTCGCCTCGAACCCTCGCAACTTCAGGAGCGCCGCCCTCGCGACGCACTTCGATCATAAGACGCAGCACCACGTCGCCCCTCTCGGGGTGCCCAGTCTCGGTGCTTTCCCACGGGCCATCCGGGCCGACAGACAGCGTCGTCCACTGGGCGGCATCCGACACCTCCTTTTCTCTCTGAGCGGTATCCAGCGTTTCCTTTTCTCCTCCAGCACGGCCAAAAGGATGGCTCTCGCGGTAAACAAGAACGGTATAGTCTTCGGCACCGCACGCATCAGGGGCCTCCCCTACCGCGGGACGCGGGGCGCGCTCGTTTTCCTCCACACTTTGCAGGCACTTGAAACAGTAGTCCATGTCGTCAAAAAGCCATGTGCTACAGGCGGGGCACTTCTTCATGGCCGCCTCCCTTCGCCCTGCGTCGCGGCGCACGGCCCAGTCCTAAGCTTTCGGCTGTGATCAGCCGACAGGTACCCACTTCACCCGCACGCAGTACCCGCGGATACTCGCGGCACCCGGGCACGCCCACCACGTCGCCCACCTGAAACCACGGCCCCGATCGAGCAAAACGCTCCACAACGGCTTTCGCGCGATCGCAACGCAAACGCGAGCGCGGTCTCACCCGTCGATGCACTTCAATCACCCGGCCAAGCTCATCGACGAACAGCACATCGATACAGCGTCGCAAAGTGAACGTGTGCACATCGCGGCATCGGGGAAATGCCAGCACCACATTGCTTTCAGGACGACCGGCTAAGCCGCGCAACCGCTCCAGCGGGCCGTATGCCACCTCCCAGGTTCCCCCAAAGGGAGCCGGCGCTCCCGCTACGGCGCGCCAGACACCTGCACGACGACGCTGACCTCCTCGCCGACCGCCGTGCAACTCAACCAGAGCCACTGGCATCGACCCCCTTCCTTAACACCGGTGGCGCTACCCGCCACCCCGCTTTCCACCATCGTCCAACCATGCTGCCGCAACTGACACGCCACCTCGGCGGCCACCTCTGCCGCGGAGCCCTCGCGCGTAAACCCCACCACCGACCACGATTCGTCGGCCATCACCTCTTCTTCGCCCTCGAGCGAGAGCACCTCTTCCTCGAACCACGCCGGCACTTCGCGAGACGAGAGCTTCTCCCGCATTCGAGCACTGGCCAACCCGTCGAAGCTTTCTTCTGGAGAAGCCTCTAGGGCACCGAGGGCGAAGGCACGGCCCGACAAAGCAGGAGCCCGGGCCGCGGGACCCGACACAGTCTGAACTTGCCCCCATCCCGCAAGCACGAGAAAGAGAAGCGCTACAAGGAGACACGCTCGCAGCGCGCGCTTTTTATCAACCATGCTTCCCCTTCCTCAGAACAGAATTCCCGGCCGATAGCCGTCGACCACCATATCTACCTCGTGCACAAGCGGAGGAAGCGCTATGCCGAATAGGCTGCTTCGCAAAGACAAGCCGAACAGCGACGGCCGATAGCTGAGCCGTGCCCGGTAGCGCGTCAAGCCCGGAAACGAACCCTCGGCCCGCACCACCTCCACCGATGCCTCCTTTCCAAGCGCCTCCTCGGCCGCTTGCTTGACCTGAGCACAAACCCCCGCCGTACCTCGCCCCGCATCGGGGGCGGCGCCGTACGTGCACACGCTTTGACGCACCACCTGATCGAACGAGGCGCACAGCCCGAAGAAAGTGAGGGCGTTCACCACAATCACCGCTACAAGAATGGCCACCGGCAGCACGACAACCAGCTCTACGGTCGACTGCCCGCGCTCGTCGCGCCCGATATCCCTCACCGTCCACAGACTTACCCCCTGACCCATGTTGCCCCTCACCCCCAAGCCCGCACGCCGCTAAGCGATCCGTTCAACGAGCGCAGCAAATCGGTGGCCTTTTCCACGAGCCCGGCCGCTCCGTCGCGCACCGAGGAGGGCAGGGTTACCGTGACGGGAAACGTCAATCCCACCAAGGGCACCTCGATGCGCGCTATCTCAATCTCTTGGCCCAGACGATCATAGGCCTCGCGATCGATGTGGTCGGCAAGCGCGACAAACGGATCTGTCGTCGAAGCGGGCGACGAGAGCACCTGCTGCTTGACGCGCTGAAACCTCACCGCGAAATCGCCCCCGTCGGCCTGAGCCACCGCCGTGCTATTCACGAGCACAGGCTTGAGGGGCGCATCGCGCGCCGGCTCGAGCCCTACGTCCTTCAAGCGGTCTTCCAACGCATGGGCAGCCCAGGTCCCCAGACCCGAGGATCCTACCAGCGGAAGACCGTTGAGTGCATTCTCGATGCCCTCGCTCAGTGCCTTTTGGCCCGAGCTGTATGCATCGAGCAGACTCGACCAGCACTGCAGCACCACTCGTCCGGCACCGGCAACCGGCGAGCCTCCCTCTTTAAATCCATCGAGCAGATTGCCCACCACCGAGGCGTCGTCAGTCGTGTCCTCGACAAGCGTGGCCGCCGACAGCGCCGCACGTGTGCCCAAGACGGTTTCTTGCCTGACGAAGGCACTCTCGAACACGCCCGTCGACGATCCCTGGGGCGACACCACCAGGGCAATGCAGCCCGATGACCCGGGCGGCTGGGCCGTAATGCGCCGAGACGCGGCACCTTTGAGCGCCGCCAGCGCCTTGTCGAGCAGCGAGCCGGCATCGGCTTTAACGGCGCGCTTCAAGGGCTTCGCCTCTTTCAAGGCCTTCTCGTACTCTTCGGCCGCCCGTGCAATGGCGTCATAGTGGTACTCAAATCCGTTGTCGATAGAAGTCGAGGCAGCCGCCACCGAGCCGAGCAGGCTCACCTTGAACTGGCAGGCCGAGCAGGTCTCGAATTCTTCGGCATCGAGAAGCGAAGCTGACCCATACGCCATGACGGGCTGCGCCTCGGGACAACCCGACCAGGCATGCATGGTTCTGGACCCTTCCTCATCGGACGTTATGGGATAGACCGCTTCGGTATAGAGCACCGTCTTCTTCATCTGCTCGGTATTGCGGGGGAAGCGCGGAAAGGACGCCTCGAACCCATCGGCCGTCTCGTGGACAAAGGCTCGGGCGAGCTCGTTGCTGGCATAGGCGTAGAATCGTTTGCGCAGCGCCGAGCGCGCTCCTTCCTCTACCGACGTCCCCTGGGGCGCCTCCTGGGACACGCGGGCCCGGTAGTAAGCGCGCGCCCGTTCCAAGGGAACCGAGAACGACCAGGCATCAACGGAGTGGTACAGCGGATTGGCCCCCGAGCCCAGTCCGGCAAGATGCGCGGCGCGCTCATAGAGGCAGTAGCTCGGATTGTCGCCGCAATCGCGCATGAAGGCTCGGCGCTTCGCCGCCTGGGCATCCCGCGTTGCCTCCTCGGCCTTTGCGGCCGCTTCGGCAAGGGCATCCTGTTTATCGTCCACGGCATCCTGCAAAGACCCCTCCGCCGCATTGGACCCCGCAACGATAGGCTTGCCTTCAGAGGCCACCAACAGCCCCATCGCGTAGTAGCCATAGGGCCGCTGCTTCCCATTGGCCGCAGCCACTGCTGCGCCTTGGGCGGCGGCCACAAAGGGCAGCGCCTTTTGCAGCTGGTTCAGCCCCTGTGCCGCCCGCTCGGCAAAGCCGTCACGCGCCTTGAGCGTCTTGGCGCCCGCTTCGATCAATGTGGCGCCCACCTCGGCCGTCGGGGGCACGCAGAGCGCCACGACGCCCAAACCATAGCACGAGACCCCCAGAAGCGACATCGACAGCACCACACTGTCGCACAGGCGCACCGCAATCATGAATTCGCCCACTTCGTTTTCGGCAGCCAGAGCCACGGCGTCCGCCACGTTCTGAATTTCCGATGCCTGGGAGTTAACGCGATACACCTGTGCTGTTGAAAACAATAAAGCGAGCGCAACGAGCAGCGCTACCGCCATGCCTGCCGTCGTGAATCCGCGTTCATCGCGGAACCAGGTATCAGTCACCATCGATCCACTTCCCTACCTTTTCGTTCGGATCGCTCCCGGCAAGCGAGGCCTGCGCCCAGGGAGCCCGCGTGTCCAATGAAGCCGATGCGCTGACTTCAAAACAACCTCGTTCGTTGAGGATTCCAAGCAGGGCCCCGGCCGTGTCGAGAAGGGGCAACGGCTTCACCTCAGTGGAGACGACGACGCTCACCTGAGACGAGCCGCCCCCTCCCTGGCACTTCACGCGCCACGTGCACCCTCCCTCATGCACATGGAAGCAATCCAGGGGAGGCACGGCCCCCAACCGACGCTTCACCAGCGCTTCGCACGTCGCTTTGCCCTGAGATTGCGCCGTAGCCAACAATCGGCAGCCTTCCCAGGCGGCGCTTTCCATGACCATGCGGTCATAGAGCATTATGGCCGGCTGCACGAGCATCAGCACCAAGATAAGAAGCACGGGCAGAGCCACCGCCGCCTCCACCGTCGTCTGTCCCTTGCGGGATATCATCTTGGCAGAAATCGGCCTTTTGCCCATGATTCTCTCGCCTCCTTCTCAATAGCTGAAGATGTCGACGACCCATCCCACCACACCGTGCACATGATGGGAAGCGGCGGCGAGGGCGTGCTCCACGAACGCACCCTGGGCAAGCGCATGCCACAAGGCGCCAGCCGCCACTATTACCGCCATGAACGCTGCCGTCACCACGGCAAACTCAACCGTGCTTTGACCCCGCTCGCCCCTTAGAGCCCTTGAATACCGTCCTTGATGGCCGTCCAGAGCTTCTCGATATTCGGCCTGAACGCTGTAATGGCAATGATGGCGATAACCACCAGCACGCCAACAAGAATGGCGTACTCGGTCGTGCCCTGGCCCTTCGCGTCGCTGAGCTTGCACCGTCCGCGCACTGCCGCCTGCACGACGATGCGGTTGGCCGCCTTCCACCCTCTGCTTGCCCGACGTGCCACGCGCTTCCATATACCCATCGTTCCTTCCTTTCTTTCTTGTTTCCTAAAACCCGCCTGCCAGTTCGAGCAGAACAGGACCCAATACCAAAAGCAGCATGGCGGGCAGAATAAGAACCCCCGTCGGCACCATCATCTTGACCGGCGCTTTCGCCACTTGTTCCTGCTTGCGCGCCTGGTAGCCGCGCCGCGCCTCGCGGGCTGCATCCTCAAGGTTGTCTGCCAGCGTTGAGCCGAACCGAAGGGAGCGGATGATGTTCTCCACTACCCGCTCGAGGAGCGGCGACCGATAGGAGGCGGCCACGTGGCGCAAGGCTTGCGACCTCGAGGCAAGCCCGCGCGTCCACTGCTGCTGCGCCCGAGCGAACGAGGAGGCCAACAGACTCTCGAAGTGCTCGAGATACAGCTCGAGGCTGCGATCGAAGGACAAACCGCTTCGCAACCCCAGCGCCATCACATCGAGCATTTCCGACAGGTGGCGCTCCATCTCCTCGGCGCGCGATCGAGCGCGCTGCTCGACAGCCCAGGGCAATGCCCGCCACCCAACAACTGCAGCCGCACCTGCCATAGCCAGGCCAAACTCCGTCGAGAAGCAGAAACCCAGCAGCCCACCGCATAGCCCGAACCCCATCGCCAAGCGGATGCGCGCCTCCCAAACCACCGGAGCGCCTACTCGTCCCGCGAGCCCCGCTGCCATCCACCGACGCTCATCAACGGGACGGCAGCGTATCGATGAGGGCGCCAGCCAGCGAAACGACACGCCGCGCGCCCGGTGATCGAGGGCTACGGCAAACGCGATGAGGCGCGCAACGGCATCGTCCCCCTCGAGCATTTCCGCCGCGCCCGAAAGCCCCCAAAAGCCAGCATGATCCTGGTGGCCCATCTCGCGCACCGCCCGACGTGCCCTTGCCCGGCTCCTCCAGCGGCCATACACCTGCCACGCACACCAGCCCGCGACCGCCGCCAGCCCAACCGCAGCTACCGCCACAGCGATCAGCACCTTCGTGCCCATGAACCTCACCCAGCCCCGACAGCGAGCGTACGTCGAACAAGCATCACCCCGCCCACCTGCATGACCAGCGCCAAAGCTAAAAGCACCATGCCGGGCACACTGGCGAAGAAGGGGTCGAGAAACCCGGGACTCATGAACGAGAACAGTGCGATGAGCACGAAGGGCATCACCGTGACAATACGCGCTGACAGCTTCGCCTGGGCTGTCTGCACCTTGAGCGAGCGTGCCAGCTCGATTTCCCCCTCCACTGACTCGCGAGCAGCCTCGAGCACCGGCGCCAAGCTCCCTCCGGTTTGATGCTGCACGTCGAGCGCAACCGCCACAAAGGCCAATTCGGGCGCATCGGCACGATGCTTGAAAAGCGCCAGCGCCTCAGAAGCAGTTCCGCCTGTTTCCAGCACCCGCGCCGCCGCAAGGAACAATGCACCCAGCGGACCCTTCATTTCGCTCCCCGTCTGGTGCAATGTCTGCATAAGAGACAGCCCCGCCTTGAAGCAGACGCCTATCGAGCGCAGCGCATCGGGAATCTCGTCGCGAAGGGCGCACGCGCGCTTTTCCGCTTCGGCCTTCGTCGCACTGGCACCGAGGATCAAGGCACCCCCGGCTATGGCCGCCCCAAACACCGGCGACTGCGTCAAAGCCCAGCCGCCTGCCACGCACCCCACTCCGGCAAATATGAGCATGGTCATGAGAGCCACCTGCGACGTCAGGTACCCGCGGGCCTCGCACGAGCCTTCGAGTTGCCCCAACGACCGACGGACGGCCTTTACCTGCAAAAGCGCCTCGGCGGCAGGGCGCAAAGGGGCAATGCCATTGCGCAAATGCCAGCGAAGGGCCGCTTTACCGCGGCTCTCCCGCTGCACGTCAAGCAAAGCCCGGGCGCGAGCGCGGCTGAGAGAGTGCGCATACCACTCGCGGCTGAGCAGAAACCCTGCTACAGCGGACAGCCCTACGCTGCCAAAGGCAAGGACAAGCGACGGATCCATTGCTTCACCTCTTTCTTGTCGGCCACATGGTGCTTGGCAACATCGTCTATCCAAGCGGGCACGCTCAGCCATCGCCCCGCTTCCTCCCCGATATCGCGGCGGTAGTGCGTCGTAAGCACACAGCGCCGCGCTTGGGCGTCGAAGCTCATGGAGGCAATCTCGGAAACGCAGCGACCTCCGCCGGGCAGGCGCGCGGTTTGCACCACCACGTCGAAGGCATTGCCGATTTGTGCCTCGATGGCGTCAAGCGGCAAATCGACGGCAAAGCGCACCATGGTAACGAGGCGATCCACGGCTTCGCGCGGCGAATTAGCATGCAGCGTTGTTAGAGAGCCGTCATGACCGGTGTTCATGGCCTGGAGCATGTCAATGGCCTCGGCGGAACGACATTCGCCGACAATAATTCGATCGGGGCGCATGCGCAGAGCATTGACGACGAGCTCGCGAATGGTCACTTCCCCCTCCCCCTCGGCGTTGCGCCCGCGCGCTTCCAGTCGCACAACGTGCGGGTGCTCATCGAATTTCAGCTCAGCGGCATCCTCGATGGTGATAATGCGCTCGCCGGGAGGAATGAAGCAGGACAGAGCGTTGAGCAACGTCGTCTTCCCGCTGCCCGTGCCTCCAGCCACCGCCAGGCTCTTGCGCAGGCGCACCGCCCACACGAGAAGCTGCTGCACTTCCTCGCCGAACGAGCCGTTCTCTCGCAGCTCGTCAAGGGACAGGATGCGCCTCCGAAACGAACGGATGGTGAGATGGGGGCCGTCAATGGCCAGCGGCGGAATGACCGCATGGACGCGATGGCCCTGGGGAAGACGCGCGCTGGCAAGCGGCGACGACTCATCGATGCGCCGCCCCAAGGGACCAAGAATGCGGTCAATGAGGGCGCGTACCTGTTCGTCGCTCTCAAAGTGCACCGGCACCGCCTGGAGCCTGCCTTCCCTCTCCACAAATACGCTGCGCGTGCCATTGACCATAATCTCCGTCACGGTTTCGTCGGCGATGAGGTCCTCAAGAGGCCCCAAGCCGAAAACCGTGTTGATGAGGTTCTCTACCAAGAGGCGAAACACGGCCTCTTCCTGATAGCACCAGGGCGCTTGCGGTCGCAGGCGTCGACAGGCCGAGCGCAACTCATTGCGTGCTCGCTCGGGGCTCTCGCCCATAATGGCGGCAATGCGATCGAGCGGCACCAACTCCGCCACAGCCCGCCGAAGTGCCTCGAGGCCAGCATCTTCCTTGGGCTGGCCTTCATGTGGCCGGCCGTCTTCAACGCAACGGACACGTTCCAAAAATGCCATAGAGCCCCCTATCGCCCATCGCCTGAGATGGCCAATGCACGAGCATCGACCTTAGGACGGCGGCCTCGGCGCCCCTTCAAGGCGCCGCGCCGACGACTTGACGTGCTTCTTCTTGCCGTTCCCGCCGCAAGGCCATGGCGAACGCCCTGGCCCGCTGGGGTTTTGCCCATCGGAAGGGCCACCTCGTCGAGCAGCCAGTCCACACTGGCGCAAAGGGGCCCGTCTTGGGAGAGCAGCTCATCGAGACGCCCCGCACCGAGTAGTTCTTCCACCTCGCTCCCGCCCTCCTGCAATTCGACGACATGGGCGCCGTTAAGGGCCTCCGAAACGTCGGCGCCGGTGAACAGCGCGTGTTTGCCGCAGCGGTTAAGCACGAGCAGAAACGCACCTGTGGCAATACCGCATCGCGCACAGACATCGAGGCAACGGCGGCAAGCCCGCACCGACGAGGCGCGCTGGTCCACAAGAATGAGCGCCGTCATGCTTGCCTCAAGCAGAAAGGCATGAGGCTCTTCCCAAGGGCCTCCTGTGTTGGCCACCACCACGTCGAATCGCTCGAGGAGCCTTTCGACAAGAAGATCGATGCGCGGCGCCAAGATCTCGGCCTGCTCCAGCCGACGCGGGGCAGCCACCAGCACTAGATCGCAGTCATCAACCGGATCGAGGATATCGGAGGATGAAAGAAGGTCATCAGCTGCCACCTGGGGCAGCAACGGGGCCAGAGAAGCAAGATCGCCGAAGCGAAAATCCCCGTCAAGAAGCGCAACGCGCAACCCGCGCCGCCGGGCCAGCGCGGCCGCCAGCAGCGATACCGTGCTTTTTCCCGCTCCCCCGCTGCCGCTGAGCACCGACAGGAGGAAACCCTTATGATCGGGCAGAAGCGCACTTTTCCCTCGAGCCCCATCCGGGTCGTTTTGCCCCTGAGATAGCTCCGATGAAGGCGGCACCGAGAGAGCCGGCACCGCCCCAACGGCTTCACTGCCCCGCTCGTCGGCGTTCCCCGAGTCCACGGTCCGGGTCGTTTCCGCGTCGCCGCCGCAAGAGGCGGCACCGTCATCCAATCCTGCTGATTCCTGGGACGAGACCGACACTTCGACCGCATAGGTCTCGCAGCGCCAAACGAGTTCCTCCACCGACCACACGCCATCGACGTTGGCAGCCCGAGCGCGCTCAAAGGTCTCGTCATTGGGCTCGAGCTCCACAAGATGCACCGGCCGTTTCGGCTTGTCCGCTTTAATGGCAGCAGCTAAATTAATGCCCTCAACTTCACGGCTGGAAAGCACCCACGCTTCTTGATAGAGAGGGTTGTCCAGCAACTCTTGGCGCGCCTGCGCAGCATCCGAGCACAGGGTGAGCCAGGGAAACGACTTCAGCTCTTCAAGCGAGAGCGCAAACGAAGAGACCAGCGACAAATCGTCAGGCGAAGCGCAAAGCATCACGGATGGATGGGACGTCATGAACAGCCTCCTATTCTTGAGTGGAGGGAGAGCGAGGATCTTGAGGGGGCGCAACGGACACCGCAGCCGGCGAATGAGCGTCGGTATCGGAAGCCGATGCAGGATCAGGACCCTCTCCAGACGATGGGACCCCTTCGAGGGCATCAGGTGGCTCCGACGGCGCCACAGCGCCGGAAGGAGTACCGTCGCCGGAAGGCGCAATCTCATCGGAAGCCTCAGGCGATGACGGCAAAGCCGCTGCAGGCAGCACGAAATAGAGCGCGAGATTCTGGGCTGCCGCCACCACTTCCTGGACGCGATCGGGGTCGACGGCAAGGGTGATCCATGCGTTATTCGCTGACGCGTCCTCGGTGCTCGCGCTGGTGGCCAGCACCAAAGCGCCCTGCACAAGCTGGCTGGTAGCCGCAGGACCTGTGGCGTACACATCCACCGCCATGCCAGGCTCCACCGAGCCTCCCACCGCCTGTACCGCCTGGGCAGGAACGCTGATAGCCGCCTTGCCCGCAGGCACGCTGAGCGCCGCGTTGGTGACCTCGGTACGGCGTGCGCACAGCACTTCGCCCTTGTAGACACTGGAGCCCAGGCGCTGTCCGACAATGCGCTGCGGATCGGTAATGGCGCCCTCGGGAAGCAGGTCGGCCACCCAAAGCCGCATGGCAATGGCGTTTTCCTCGACCACCTCGCCAGGCGCCAAATCGCGCTTGGCAACGCATACCTCGATTTGGTCGCCGCCATAGCGCGCCAGGGCCTCTGCCCGTGCCTCCTCCACCTGCCCCTGGACCCCGACGAGATACAGGGACACGCAGAGCGCGCACAAAACAGCACAGCCCGTACCGACGAGCAACGATTTGCGAGACTTCATCGCACCTCCTGTCATTCAAAAACCGAAGGCAGGATGCAAGCTCTTCGTCGGGAATCTATCGTCAGAAAGTCGCCTATGGTTCGCAGACGATTCGCAAACGCGCGGCGCGCCAAAAAGAGAGAAAACAAACAGGCCGCCGCTGAAAACCAGCGACGGCCTGCGAAAATTCATGGTGGTCGAGGAGGGATTTGAACCCCCGACCTTGTGCTTGTAAGGCACCTGCGCTCCCGCTGCGCCACTCGACCATGAATGCGCGATTACTCGCGTGAAGCGGTATTGTGCCACAAAACCCCAGGATGGGCAAGGGGCGCCGAACGGCACGGCCGGCGCCCCACGGATTCTCCTTCGATTCCTAGGCCTTTTCGAAGGAGCGGATAGCATCCATGAACGCCTCGCCGTAGCGCGACAGCTTGGTGAGTCCGACGCCCGACACCTCCAGGAACTCTTCGTCGGTGGCCGGCCGACGAGCGCACATGTCGCGCAACGTGGCGTCGGAGAACACCACATAGGGAGGCTTCCCCTGCTGATCGGCCAATTCTTTGCGCAAAGCACGCAGCACCTGGAAAAGCCCCTCGTCGCCGGCGCTGGAGGTACCGTCGGGAACCCCGGCGCCGAACACCCGCGGCGCCGAAGCGCCGCCGCGACCACTTCGGGTACTGGCTGTACGCTCGATCTGCTTCATCGAAAGCGCGAAGTCGTCTTGGGCCGCCTCCCGGCAGCGCGGGCCCAGCCCCACCGTGGGATACTTCCCTTCGGTGATAACCAAGTACTCCCGTGCGGCCAAAAGCTCGATGACCTCGCGAAGAAGCGCCGGCGATGCAGCCCCGGCCGCGCCCGGTCCTCCCTCTTCCCCCAGCTCACCGAAACAGCGCGACTGTTGAAGCCCACAGCTCTCCACGCGCTCACTGACCACGCCGCGCAGCACGTCCACCACGACGCCCTTGCCGAAACGGCCGCGCAGGCTATGCACGCAACGCATGATCGCCCGGGCCTCATGGGTGACATCGACGGCCTTGAACTCACCGCGGCAATTCGCGCAGTTGCCGCACGACGAGGCTGCTTCTTCGCCGAAATAGCGCAGGACGTAGGACCGCAGGCAGTCGGTGGTGTAGGCATAGCCCACCATGGCCTCCAGCATGCGGCGGCGGGCAGCTCGCACGCACTCGGCTTCCTCGGAAGTCAGCTCCTCGTTCGCCGACTCCTGCTCGATGAAAAAGCGGCCCGTGGCAATGTCGCCGTCGCTCCAGAACAGCAGGCATTCCGCCGGCTCGCCATCGCGACCGGCGCGCCCCGCTTCCTGGTAGTAGGCCTCCAAGGAGGCGGGCATGTTGTGGTGGATGACATAGCGCACGTTGGACTTGTCGATGCCCATGCCGAAGGCGTTGGTGGCCACCATGACCGGCGCGTCGTCGTTGATAAAGGCTGCCTGATTGGCCGTGCGCTCGGCCGTCGAAAGCCCCGCGTGATAACGGGTGGCCCGCACCCCGGCCGCCTTAAGCGCCTCATGAACCTTCTCGACGTCCTTGCGCGTGGAGCAGTACACGATACCCGACTCATCGGGGCGCGCCAAGGCCCGGGCGGCAATGCGGGCAATCTTGCGCTTAGGGGCCAGGCGCTCGACGCCGTAGCTGAGATTAGGCCGATCGAAACCCGTAACCAGCTGAAAGGGATCGCGCAGATCCAAGAGGCGCGCAATGTCGCGCCGGACGTTCTCGGTGGCCGTGGCCGTGAGCGCTACCACCACCGGCCGCTTGGGCAACGCCGCAATGAACTGGCCGATGGTCAGATAAGAAGGCCGGAAATCCTGGCCCCACTGGGATACGCAGTGAGCCTCATCCACCGCCACAATGGGCGGCGCCACCTGCTGCGCGAACGCCACGAATCGCGGATCGGCCAAGCGCTCGGGAGCTACATACATCAGGTCGTAAGCCCCCTGCAGAGCACGGTTCATAACCGTAGCCTGCTGCCCGGGCGTCAGCGACGAGTTGAGGTAAGCGCCCCGCACGCCCGCATCGAGCAGCGAGCGCACCTGATCGCCCATAAGCGACACCAGGGGGCTCACCACCAACGTCAGCCCCGACACGGCGACGCCGGGCACCTGATAGCACAGCGATTTACCCGCGCCCGTGGGCATTACGCCCAACACATCGCGTCCTTGGAGAACCGCCTCGACTAACGCCTCCTGCCCCGGCCGAAAAGAGTCGAACCCGAAGTGCCGCGAAAGCGCCTCGCGCGCTTGATCCATAGTAGCCAGCACCCGCTTCTCCTCTCTCTGTGCTCGATTGCAGCCTCTGGCGAAGGGCAGTCTACCACGATCGCGGAAGAGAAAGGAGCGGCATTGACGTCCTGCGATTCAGATGCGAATCCAATGCGACTCGGACACGAGACGGCAGCGGCTCAGACGCGGTTCGGGTACAGGGCGGCAGCTCAGGCGCTAATCAGACGCGAGATGGCGGTTCAGGCGCAACTCAGGCACGAGGCAGCAGAGGCCCAAGGGCAACATGCAGCCCGTTTAGGCGGCCATGCGTCGCTTGCGGCGGAACATACGGGGACGAGCGCGGAAACGGGGTTCGGCTAGAGCGGTTCCGCCCGAGGCGCCTGCAGGCATCGCCACAGGCCTCAGCACCGACAGGGGCTCGGCCGTTGCAGACCGCACAGACGCGAGCGCCTCGGATCGTGCAGGCACGAACGCCTCTGATGGCAAAGCCACCGCCACCCCCGGCTGCGCGGCCACGAACGCCTCCGACGGCAAAGCCACCGCCACCCCCGGCTGCGCGGGTGCCGTCTCGCGACCATCCACATAGGTAGCCGCAACCACCGTGGCCACGATAACGGCGGCGCCCACCAGGCCAACCACCGTCAGCGTCTCGCCCAAGAACAAGTTGGCGAACAGCGCCGTGAACACCGGCTCTCCCGTCAGCAGCAGCGACACCGTGGTCGAGGATAGGTGATCGAGCGCCAAGCTTTGCAGGTAGAAGGCCAGGCAGGTAGAGAACAGGGCCAGAAATGCGATGATGCCCCACGCCACCGGCTGCACCGCCGTCACATTCAACGCGGGCTCCCACACCAGCGCGCACGCCAGGCACAGCCCGAACGACACCACGATCTGCGTGCCGGCCACGCTGGCCGCATCCAGCTGGGCCAGGGCCTGCTTCCCGAACACCAGCGCTCCGGCTAGGGCCACCGAAGAGCCCAGGGCCAACAGCTCTCCCGCACCTATCTGCAGGCTCCCGCCCTGGCTGCACAGCAGGTACAGGCCACCGGCCACGCCCACCTGGAACGGAATGAGAGCGCGGGGATAACGCGTGCGCTCGGCCACCGTGGAAAGCAGAGGCGCGAACACCACCGGCAAAGCCACGAGGAAACCGACGTTGGTGGCTGTGGTCAGATCGAGCGCCACGTTGCAGAACAGGTACGAGAGCGCCATACACAGCGCCTGGGGCAGCCACAACCGCACGGACACCGTGCGCAGCCGCTTCGCCATGCGGCGGCCGAAAAAGGCCAGGAACACCACGGATGCCAGACCGAAGCGCAAGGTCATGCACCACAGCGGAGTGACGGACTCGTAGGCGAACTTCGTGACCGCACTGCCCGAGCCAAAGATGACCACTTCGATGAGCACGAAGGCCACGAACGGCCACCGAGCCTGCTTCCAACGCTCCATACCTCACTCCTCTCGCCCTTCGCAACCGCCCAGCGGCAACCTTGCTCACAGCGCACGTAGCTAAGCCCCTTTAAGGGCCGTGTTTTCTCTGATAAAGGAACGAGGGATATACTAAAGCCCTCTTGAATTAAAGTAAAATGGGACTTCTTGTAAAACTTTTAAAGATGTTCTTTAAATTATGCATCCGCACCACTGAAGGAGGCACTCTATGGCCAACCAGCGATACGATGCGTTTCTGGCCGTCGCGCGCTCGGGAAGCTTCAAGGCGGCGGCCGAGGAATTGGGCTATACCCAGGCTGGTATCAGCTATTTGATCAACGCCTTAGAGAAGGAAATGGGGCTCACCCTTTTCGACCGCGAATACGGCGGAGTGCACCTGACCGCCGATGGGCGCGAAGTGCTCTCGCTTGTGCAGGCGATCAACGCCGATGAGCACGCTTTGGCCACGCGCGTCCACGAGCTGGCCAACCGGGAATGGGGCCTGGTGCGCGTGGGATCGTTCACCAGTGCGGCCATCGAGTGGTTCCCGGGCATCGCCTCGGCGTTTTTGGAGCAGTACCCCAACATCGACCTGAAGCTTCTCTGTATCGATGATGAGGCGGAACTGACGGCGGCCACGCGCAGCGGACGGGCCGACTGCGCATTCTCCGTCGATCCGGAGCGACAGGCCCTCGACGCCATCGAGCTGCATACCGACCCCTTGCTCGTCGTGCTGCCTCCCGACCATCCTCTGGCCCATGCCGAGGTGTTCCCCACCGAGGCCCTGGCCCGCGAGCCCTATATCCAGCTACAGGGCAACGCACGCCCCTCTGAAATGGAGGCGCTTTTCGAGGCCAACGGCGTGGTGCCCAACGTGCGCTTCACCGTGGACAGCGACTATGCCGTCATGGCCATGGTCAGTGCCGGTCTGGGCTTTTCAGTGCTTCCCAGCCTCATCCTGCGCCGTCCGCTGTTTCCTTTGTCCGTGCTCCCCGCCGAGCAGGAATGCGCCCGCACCATTTCCCTGGCGGTGCGTTCCTGGGACACCGCCTCGGCCGCCACCCATGCCTTCGTGGAGGTGACCGAGCACTGGGTAGCCGAGCGTTACGGACGCTAACGTTCCAAAAGCCCAGACGCCCTCTTCGTTCCCCCTCCCTTGACGAGTGTGAATAGGTGTGTATATACTGTATATGTAAGGTATATACACTTAAAGGTAACGAGCCGCGGGACGCCGAGGCCGTCGCCGCCAAGAGCCGCTTCGGCGCCGAAGCGGCCTTTCGAAAGAGGCATTTTGGACATCATTATCACCAACGGAAGCAGCAAACCCATCTACGAGCAAATTGCCACCCAGGTGAAGGCGGCCATCATGACCGGCACGCTGAGCGAGGGTGACGCCCTTCCCTCCATCCGGGCCCTGGCGAACGACCTGCGCATCAGCGTGATCACCACCAAGCGCGCCTATGCCGAGCTGGAAAGCCAGGGCCTGATCGAGACCGTGCAGGGCAAGGGCACCTTTGTCGCCGGAGGCAACAGCGAGCTTCTTCAAGAAGAGCGCCTGCGCGAAGTGGAGGACCTACTGGGCCGCGCCGCTGAAGCGGCGGCCGCGGCGGGCATCTCCCCCGAGGAGCTGCACCACATGCTCGATGTGCTGCTGGAGGAATAGCATCATGGAACCTTTAATCAGCCTATCTCATCTTGAGAAGCGCTACGACGGCTTCGCGCTGAGCGACGTCAGTCTTGCCGTTGAGCCCGGTACCGTTGTGGGCCTCATCGGCGCGAACGGCGCGGGCAAGACCACCACGCTGAAGGTCCTGCTCGGTCTTATCGAGCCCGACGGCGGCCGCATCGAGCTGCTCGGCGAGGCCCTGACCGCCGGCAGCTCCGCAGCGTCCGCCGTGAAAAGCCGCATCGGGGTTGTGCTCGACACCTGCGCCTTCCCCGCCCCGTGCACCGTGGCCGGTGTGGGCGCCATAGGACGCGCCGCCTATCCCACCTGGGACAAGGACGCCTACCAGCAGCTGTGCGCCTCCTTTGGGCTGGCTTCCAAGAAAAAAGTGAGCGAGCTGTCGCGCGGCATGGGCATGAAGCTGACACTGGCCTTCGCCCTGGCCCACCATCCGCAGCTGCTGATCCTCGACGAGGCCACGGCGGGGCTGGATCCGCTGGCGCGCGAAGAGGTACTGGATTTGCTGCGCCAGTTCATGGACGATGAGGACCGCGGCATTCTCATGAGCACGCACATCACCTCTGATCTGGAGAAAATAGCTGATGAGATCGTATGCATCGACCAGGGGCAGCTGCTGTTCTCCCTGCCGAAGGAGGCCATCACCGACGAGGCCGCCGTGGCTCGCTGTCGTACGGCCGAACTGGAAGAGGTGCTGGCCAGCCCGTTCTTTGGTCCGGGTGAAGCGTTCTTCGAGCGGCGCCCCCACCATGCCGACCTGCTGGTACCCGACCGCGCGGCCTTCGCTCGCGCCTTCCCCGCCATCGCCCTCGACCGCGCCACCATCGAGGATTACATGGCCCTGCGCCTGAAGGGAGAGAACCGATGAAAACGATGGTCGTCGCCGATTTTACCGTCATGAAAAGCACCTTGGCTCAGCTGGCCGGCATCTGCGCTGCCGTCGCCCTGGTCATGGGCGTGGTTATGGACACGATGGCCGGCGCTGTGGCCGTCATTGCCGCCATGACGCCCTTCATGTTCCTGTTCTCACTGTGTGCCTACGACGAGCAGAACGGCTGGGAGCGCTTTCGTCTCACCCTGCCGCTGTCACGGCGCCAGGTGGCCTTCGGCCGCTACGCCACCATGGCCGTGCTCTGTGCCGCCGTGGCGCTGTTTTCGCTGGTCATCGGCTTTCTGGTTGTAGCCGTAGCCAGCTGGGCCAGCGAAGGGTTGGGACTGGACGTACCCCTGGGCCTTACCTGGGCGGAAAGCTCGGGCGCCGCGATGACGGCCAGTGCGCTGCTCAGCATCGCGGTTATTCTGGCCGCCTGCGCTGTGGCCCTGCCGCTGCTGATGCGCTTCGGCATGACCCGCGCCACGCGCTTCGTGCCCCTGGTGGTGGTGCTGGCCCTGGCTTTGGGCGTGGGCCTGTTCAGCGACCACCTGCCCGACTCGGGCGCCGTGTTCGGGTTCCTGCAGTGGCTTGAGGCGGGCAACGGAGCCAACCTCGTCCTGTTCGCATTCGGCTGCCTAGCCGTGGCTCTGGCGCTCTTCGCCGCCAGCGCCCCCTTGGCTGCGAAGTTCTACGAACAGCGCGAGCTGTAGCCCTTGGCATATCGACGACTTTCGGGCGCCCGCGCCGCCTTCGTACCCTCGACGTGAGCCCTAGGCCGCCAAGCCGCCTCGCCTCGATATGAAGAAAATTTGATCGTCTTGCTTTAGTACGATTTCGGACTATACTTTCAGTCCGAAATCGTACTTTTTTATGAGCAAGCGAGTATTCATGACCCAGCCAACGGCCCAAACCACTGCCGTCGCATCCGTGGCGGCCTTCACTGATTTGTATCACCGCGAAAACGAGTTGTACCACACCGCCGCCCGCCGTACCGGCGTGGCCGACAGCGTTCTGCTGGTACTCTACGACTTGACCGAGGAAGACGGTCTGACCCAGAAACAACTGTGCCTGGGCAATGGCCTGTCCAAGCAAACGGTGAACTCGGCCGTGAAGCGCATGGCGGAAGAGGGCTATCTGCGCATCGAGAACTGCGGGCGCACCTCGCGTCTGTGGCTCACCGACTACGGACGCGCCTTCGCCGCCGAGCACGTCGAGCCCGTACGTCATGCCGAGCAGGAAGCCATGGCCATGATGAGCCCCGCCGACCAAGCCGAGCTCATTCGCCTGTACGGCGCCTACGTGGAAGCTTTCGAAGCCGCTATCCAGCGCCTGTAGAACCGCCGCTCGGCCGTCCCCGGTTCGCACGGAGCACCCTTCCGGCCGCAGTTTCGGCGAGCGACACGCCGCCGCCCCCTCCCTTTCCCGCATCACTTTCACTTACCCCGAGGAACTCCTATGTCTGTCGATATGTCCAAGCACTTCACTACCAGTGCGCTTATCAAATTCACGCTGCCCACCATGGCCATGA
>CAJUFS010000041.1 GCA_910585575.1 uncultured Adlercreutzia sp.
ACGTGGTGCCCGAGGGCGCTGTGAACTTCGCCTTCATCGGCCAGTTCGCCGAAACGCCGCGCGACACCATCTTCACCACCGAATACTCCATGCGCACCGGCATGGAGGCGGTCTACACGCTGCTCGACATCGACCGCGGCGTGCCCGAGGTGTGGGGGAGCGTCTACGATTTGCGTTGCCTGCTGAACGCCACGGTGCTGCTGCGCGACGGCAAGCCGGCTACGGACATGAACATGAGCTTGATGGAGAAGCTGATGCTGTCGAAGGGCCTGAAGGAGATTGAGGATACCGACATCTACGGCCTGCTGAAGGAATATGGCGTCATTCCCACCACTGACAAGAACGCTGACGTAAAGGGCCCCGCTACGGGTGCCGTGTGGCCTGGTATTCACTAGAAGCCGTTAGCTGACAAACCGCATGCAACAACGAGGCCCGCTCCAGGGGATGGAGCGGGCCTCGTCGCCCTAGGGGATGGGTTTACTGCTTCTGCCTGCGCAATTCATCCATTCTTGGAAGGCGGTAAGGTGGCAGCTCTCTTTTCGGCAATCCTCGTGCTATGATGGCATACGCTGAGTGAGAGCATCAATCTACCTTCAAGGAGGCATTCATGAGCGTCATCATCGATGTGTACGGGCGCGAGGTTCTTGATTCCCGCGGTAATCCCACCGTCGAAGTGGAAGTTGTGCTGGAGGACGGCTCCTTCGGCCGCGCGGCGGTGCCCTCGGGCGCTTCCACGGGCGCTTTCGAAGCCGTTGAGCTGCGCGATTGCGACAAGAATCGCTATCTGGGCAAGGGCACGCTCGACGCGGTGTCCCATGTGAATGGCGAAATTGCCGAGGCCCTGCTGGGCATCGAGGCCGAGGATCAGCGCCTGGTGGACCAGGTGATGATCGAGGCCGACGGCACCGACAACAAGGGCGCTTTCGGCGCCAACGCCATTCTGGGCGCTTCGCTGGCTGTGGCCCATGCCGCTGCCGAGGCGGCCGAGCTGCCGCTGTACAAGTACGTTGGCGGCGCCAATGCCCACGTGCTGCCCACCCCCATGATGAACATCCTCAATGGCGGTGTGCATGCCGACAACAACGTGGACTTCCAGGAGTTCATGATCATGCCCGTGGGCGCCCCCACCTTTGCGGAGGCCCTGCGCTGGTGCGCCGAGATCTACCATACCCTGAAGAAGGTCCTGCACGACGCTGGCCTTGGCGGTGGTGTGGGCGACGAGGGCGGCTTCGCGCCTAATCTGAAGACCAACGAGGAGCCCCTGGCCTATATTGTGGAGGCTTGCGAGAAGGCTGGTTACAAGCCGGGCACCGATATCCTGTTCGCCATGGATCCGGCTTCCACCGAGTTCTACAACGCCGAGACGGGTAAGTACGTGTTGGCGGGCGAGGGCCGCGAGCTCACCTCCGACGAGATGGTGGATTACTGGGAGGCCCTGGTCAACAAGTATCCCATCGTGTCCATCGAGGACGGCATGGCCGAGGAGGACTGGGATGGCTGGAAGAAGCTGACCGACCGCATCGGCGACCGCGTGCAGCTGGTGGGCGACGACCTGTTCGTGACCAATTCCAAGCGTCTGGCCAAGGGCATCGAGCTGGGCTGCGCCAACGCCATTCTCATCAAGGTGAACCAGATCGGCTCGCTGACCGAGACGCTCGAGGCCATCGAGATGGCCAAGCAGGCCGGCTACGCCTGCGTTATGAGCCACCGTTCCGGCGAGACCGAGGACGTGACCATTGCCGATCTGTCGGTGGCCTGCAATACCGGCCAGATCAAGACCGGTGCTCCCTGCCGAAGCGACCGCGTGGCCAAGTACAACCAGCTTATCCGCATTGAGGAGCAGCTGGACACCCAGGCCACCTACGCCGGCATGAACGCCTTCTACAACATCAAGCGCTAAATTTACCGAAAGATATGCGCACGCAGGGGCGTCCCGCAAGGGGCGCCCCTTTTTGTATTGCAGCGGCGTTTGATGGAACATGACGGTTCGATAAAGCACTGCATATACAAGAACATTTGTTCTAATAACATGGTAATCTGTGGTTAGAAAGAATGGCTGGGGTTTCGTCCTCCTAACTTCGCATCATGCCAAGGACAGCCGTGGGAGGCTGCCCGTATATGGATGGCGCTCCCTCCTTTCATAGTGTTGATGAAATGAGTTATATCTCATACTATGGGAAGGAGCACGAATGAGATACGAGATTGAGCTGTACGAGACCGATCAGGGAAGCTGTCCTGTAAGCGACTTTCTAGGCGGCTTGCCTCCGAAACTGCGAAGAAAGACCACTACTTATCTTGAGGTTTTGGAGGAGGGAGGTCCCGATTTACGAGAGCCGTATACGAAGCCGCTTGGCAAAGGCATCTTTGAGCTGAGATGCCAATGGGGCTCGGAAAGCGTCAGGCTCCTGTTCTTTTATTGTGGCAGCCGAGTAATAGTCGTAACGAATGGCTTTCTGAAGAAGACAAGGAAGACGCCGCTAAGAGAAATAAGACTGGCCGAGATGAGACGAGGCGATTATCTCAGGAGGTATGGTTATGAAGCTTAAACAGTTTATTGAAGATCAGGAGCGCACCGACTCAGAGTTTGCTGCGACTAAATACGAGTATCAGCCAGAAGCGGCTCTCATGCTTGCAATGGTGGAAGCTCGTCGCAGCCAAAACCTCACACAGCAAGAGCTGGCAGAGAGAACAGGCATTGCCCAGACGGAAATTAGTCGTATCGAGAGCGGTGCCCGTAATCCTTCAATTAAGGTGTTGCAGCGCCTTGCGGACGGGATGGGCATGTATTTGCAGATTGCTTTCGTGCCAAAAGACGAGCGGGCTGTCGGAGACAGTGCAACGTGTGTGTAGCGAAGGGAGTTCGTGATCGGCGGTCGTCACAAAAGGCGGCCGCCGATCAAGGTGATTTCTAGTCCGTCAAGCCCAATCCCTTGGCCACGTGGGCAATGAAGTCCTGCACGTTAGTGACAATGCCGCGACTGGCCAGGCTGCCACGGTCGACCAATTTGTTCACGGCGAACTCGGCCACGTCCACGCAGTAGAAGTACACGGGGCGCACGGTGCCGTCGGGCATCACGCGGTAGGAAGGCGTCATGTTGCCCGTGGCAATGGTATGGAGCATAGTGGCCATGCAAATGACGGTGGTGGCTTTGCGAATGTGGGTGCGCATGACATCCTGGGCCTGATAGGCGTTGCCGAACACACCGGGCAGCGGGCCATCGTCGCGGATAGAGCCAGCGAGCACATAGGGAACGTGGTTCTTCTCCAGGCTGTACATGATGCCGTCGTGCACGCCTTCTTCGGCGATGAACTTGTCGATGGAACCCCAGTAGCGCACCCGGTTGATGGTGTCTAAGTGGTGGTAGTGTCCGTTGGGGCGGTTCTCCTGCGTGTCGATGTCCTGGCCCAGCGAGGTATGGAAGTAGGCTCCTTCCAGATCATGGGTGGCTAGGGCATTGCCAGCGAAGACGGCATCGACGTAGCCGGCATCGATAATTTTCGAGAAGGCTTCACGGGAGTAGCCGTTAAAGGTGAAGGCGGGTCCCATCACCCACACAATGGAGCCGTGCTCACGGTCGTGACGCAGCAGCTCGTACAGCTCGTCGTAATCGCGCGAAAAAGCGGTTTCGCGGGAGCGGCCTACACGGAAGGCGAAGTTGTCGTGACCTCCCGCTACAGGGGCAATGCCCTTGTCGTTGCTGGGGCTCTTGAAGCCGTCGGTGTACACCAGGATGCCCTCTTCACCGTTTTCGGAGCGCCCGCAGGCAATAAGGTCGCCTTTTTTGATGTGGCGAAACTCGCGTACAAAAATGCGCTCGTTCTCTACCACGGCCACGCAGTCCATACGGCTGTCCTCGGCCAGCGTCCACTGGCCGTCAAGTTTCAGGTATTCCGGATAGATGGACATGGCGTGGTAGTCCAGAGGCGCCACGAAGTCTTTGGGTGCCGGCTCCAGGCGCACGTTGGGCGCGGCAGCCAAATGGGGAAGGTCGAAATTGGGCGGTGTGTAGGGGGTAACCTGAAAGCTCATAGTCGGCCTTCTTTCCGTGAGGACGCGGGTGTTAGATTTCATTGTAGCAATGTCTTTCCCGCGCAAGCACGGCAGAGAGGGTTCTCAGATATTCTTGGATCGCTATAATTGGGAAAACATCATGAGTGCCTGGAACCACGGGCAAGATTATTGCGGAGGGGCCGTTGGGCCATTCCAGAAGGGGGGACTTGTGAAAGAAATGATTCCGCTGGAGGAAGCGCGGGCGCTGGTGACGGGCGCTATGGCGACAATGCCCGTCGAGCGCGTGGGGCTTCTTGACGCGGTGGGCCGCGTTGTGGCTGAGGATCTGACGAGCGATATCGATGTGTCGCCCTTCGCCCATTCCGCCATGGACGGCTTTGCCGTGCACGGTGCCGACTTGGCCGGCGCGACTCCGGAAGCTCCCGTTTCGTTGCGCGTGATCGGCGAGATCGGCGCCGGCGACGTGTTCGAGGGCGCCATCGCTCCTGGTGAGTGCGTGCGCATTATGACGGGCGCATGCCTGCCGGCCGACGCCGATGCCGTGGTGAAGTACGAAATCGTTGATGTGGTGGAAGGCGATGGCAAGACGGGCTCGACCGTAGCCTTCGCGGCCCCTACCAAAGAGCGCTCCAATATTCGCGAGGCTGGCGAGGAAGCGCGTGCTGGTGAAGTGATCGTGCGGGCCGGCGAGGTGCTGGGCGATGCTGGCGTGGGTTTCTTGGCCGGCTGCGGCGTGCTGGAGGTGCCGGTGTACGCCCGTCCGCGCGTGGCTATCATCGCCACGGGCAGCGAGTTGGTGCCCCCCACCGAGGTGCCTGGTCCCGGTAAGATCCGCAACTCCAACAGCTACGCCATGGCTGCCTGCGCCCGCAGCGCCGGAGCCGAGGCCGTTATGCTGCCTATCGTGGAGGACACCTTCGAGGCTCTGCGCGATGCCGTGGCTGCGGCGGCGCGCGAGTACGACTTCGTCGTGACCACGGGCGGTGCCGCCAACGGCGATTACGATTTCATCAAGCCGGTAGTGGCCGAGCTGGGCGAACTCAAGATGACCACGGTGAACATGCGCCCGGGGAAGGCTCAAACCTTCGGCTTGGTGGAGGGGACGCCGGTCTTCGGGCTGCCCGGCAACCCGGCGGCGGCCTATGTGGGCTTCCAGATGCTCATCCGTCCGGCTCTGCGCACCATGCAGGGCTATACCTGCATGGACCATCCGGTGGTGAAGGCACGCTTGACCTCCGATGAGAAAAACAAGGATCCGCGCCGCATTTTCCTGCGCTCGGTGTTGACCCGCGCCGAGGACGGCACCTATGAGGTGACGCCGGCCCGCAACCAGAGCTCTGGGCTGTTCGGCGTTATCCAGAAGACGAACAGCATGGCTATCATGCCCGATGGCACGGAGCCCCAGCCGGCGGGCTCCTGGGTGGACTGCATCCTTCTGGATGTGCCCGAGGAAGTGGCCCTGTAGGGCACGGGGCCGAAAAGGCGCGGCGTGCAAAGCAGCAACCAGCGCCGAGGGAAGGCAACGGAATGATCGGCGCGCCGCAGCGCGCCGCCTTTAAGAGAAAGGCAGAGCATGGCTGACACGCTCAAGTTCTACATTATCACCTGTTCCGATACGCGTTCGAAGGACACCGACGAGGCGGGACAGAAGCTGGAGGCGCTCATTGCCGATCAGGGATGGGAATGCCTCGAGCGCATCGTGGAAACCGATGAGCGCCCCTTTATTGCGGGCGCGCTCATCAACGCCTGCGACAACACCGACGCGGACATTGTCATCACCTGCGGAGGCAGCGGACTTTCGCTGCGCGACGTCACCCCTGATGCCACGGCCGATGTGGCCGATCGCCTGGTGCCCGGCATTGCCGAGGCCATGCGTGCCCACAGCATGGCCATCACGCCGCGCGCCATGCTGTCCCGGGCGGTCTGCGCTCAGCGCGGTCGCACCCTCATCATCAACCTGCCCGGTTCCACGAAGGCGGCCACCGAGAACTGGGAGGGCATTGTCGAGGTGCTGCCCCACGCCGTGTCCATGATGGGCGGCGGCGGCCACTAGGACGGTGCGCTTCGGCGTTATTTGGTTGTTCGAGCATCGAGGGGCGTCCACGGGCGCCCCTCGCGTTGTTCGGACTGTGGCAGTGGCCGCAAAGGGCTATACTGTCATCCGTGATAGAAACAGCGAGTCTGAGGTAGTGCGTTATGGCCGATCTTCCCAATGGGTTCACGGGGTTTTCCCGACGTGACCCGAACTTTGTCTCTGCGGGCGATGCGTTGCGCTCATCCCGCTATGATGACACGTCCTTTGTGACGCGCAAGCAGGAGCGCTCAGCGGCCGGGGCCTGGCAACCCCAGGGCGCGGGCTCGGCGTCCGCGGCGGGAGCCGCTGAGGGCGTCGGTGCCACGGCGAATGGGTTTGGGCTGGCGCCGCGCTCCAATGCCGCGGCCGACATTCTGCGCTTTGCGGAAGCGGGCACCGCCAACTCGGGAAAGCCTCGCTTCGATCCCGACAAGCTGGCGCGCATTCCCGAAGTGGATCGCCGCTGGTCATGGGTGGAAATCGACCTTAATGCCATCCGCCACAATGCCTCGGTGGTCAAGCACAGCCTGCGCCCGGGTACACGGCTTATGGCTGTGGTGAAGGCTGATGCCTACGGTCATGGCGCGGTGCAGTGCGCGAAAACCGCGCTTAACTCCGGCGCGGAGTACTTGGGCGTGGCCACGGTGGACGAGGCCATTCAGCTGCGCGAAGCCCTGGTTAACGCTCCCATTTTGGTGCTGGGCCAGCCCCCCGAGACGGCCATTCCGCTGCTGTTGGCCTACAAGATCATGCCCAGCGTGTACACGGCGGAGTTCGCCATCGCCTATGGGGAAGCGGCCGACGCCTTCGGGTCGCGGGCTCCCTTCCATCTGAAGGTGAACACGGGTATGAATCGCATCGGCGTGCGTTACGACGAAGTCGTCGATTTCGTGCGGCAGATCTCGTTCCATCGCGCGCTCGACATGGAGGGCACTTTCACGCACTTCGCCACAGCCGACTGTCCCGGCACTATCGATTTCGACCGTCAAGTGAAGCGGTTCGCCGAAGCGGTGAACGCTTTGCGGGCTGCCGGCATCAACCCGGGCATCGTGCACGCGGCCAACTCCGCGGCGGCCATTCGCTATCCCGATGTGCAGCTGGACATGGTGCGCCTGGGCATTTCGCTGTACGGGTTCTATCCGTGCCCCGAGGCGTATCCGCTCATTGAGCTCAAGCCGGCCATGGCGGTGAAGGCGCGCATCACCGACGTGAAGACGCTGCCAGTGGGGGAGGGCGTCAGCTACGGCCTTCATTACCGCAGCCCCGGCGCTGTGAAGGTGTGCACGCTGCCCATCGGCTATGCCGACGGTTTCCGGCGGGGGCTTTCCGGTCGCACCGATGTGCTGCTGGGCGGTCGCCGCTTCCACCAGGTGGGCAATATCTGCATGGACCAGTGCATGTTCGAGGTGAACCTGCGGCAGCGCAGCGACATCGATCCGCAAATTGGCGACGAGGTAACCATCGTGGGCGAGCAAGGCGAGGCCTCCATCACCATCGACCAGATGGCCGAGACGCTGGGCACTATTCAACATGAAGTGGCCATTGGCTTCGGCTGCTCGCGCCTGCCCCGTATATATAAATAAATTTATATATACGGGGCGCCGACGCTGCGGTTCCGACAGGCACCTGGCCTCGCACTTCACCGCTTTCCTTCGCGTAGCGAAGTACGCTCAGCCGCGGTTCAGCACGATTCCAGGCACCTGTC
The DNA here is from genome assembly GCA_910585575.1 of uncultured Adlercreutzia sp. Taxonomy (GTDB): domain Bacteria; phylum Actinomycetota; class Coriobacteriia; order Coriobacteriales; family Eggerthellaceae; genus Adlercreutzia. Next base: position 7,792 of record CAJUFS010000041.1, read on the forward strand.
GGACCCTCGCTGGCTTCCTTGGGCGCATTCCTGAGATTGGAGATAAAAAATATGGAGCATACTCATATTCCCCTTGATCAGCTAAGGGCCGAAGTGGCGGAATGCCGACGCTGTCCCTTGTGCGATGGCCGCACGCAGACGGTGTTCGGTACGGGTGACCCCCATGCGCGCGTGCTTATAGTGGGCGAGGCGCCGGGCAAGAACGAGGATTTGCAAGGCGAGCCCTTTGTGGGCGCGGCGGGCAAATACCTCAGCGAGCTTCTAGCCATTGCGGGCCTCACCCGCGAAGAGGTGTTCATCGCCAACGTGCTGAAGTGCCGGCCGCCCTCCAACCGCGATCCGCGTCCCGAGGAAATCCAGGCCTGCACGCCGTTTCTGCGCGAGCAGACGCGCACCATCAATCCGGAGTTTATTGTCACCCTGGGCAACTTCTCCACGAAGTTCATCCTGAAGACCGACGTGGGCATCACGCGCTTGCATGGCACGCTGCAGCAGGCAGGGCGCTTCAAAGTGTTCCCCATCTTCCACCCGGCGGCGGCCCTCTACGATGGCAAGAAGCGCGAGGCGCTCGAGAACGATTTCGCCACATTAGGCGAGCTGCTGGGTACGCGACCTGCAAGTAATTAGCGTCGCGGCATCGGCCTGCCCGCTCGTCCTGCGAGGCGACCGGGGCTACAGCCAGTTCTTCTTCTTGAAGAACACCACCATGACCACAATCATAATGAGGGCCAGCCCGATGATAGTGAAGGCCATATAGGGCCAATCCAGGCCCGGCAGCACTGTGAGGTTCATGCCGAACCAGCCCGTGACCAGGGTAAGCGGTGCGAACATGACCGTGACGATGGTCAGAATCTGCATAGTGGAGTTCTGCTTCAGGTCGATTTGCGTCTGATGCAGTTCGTACAGCTGCAGGCTGTACTCGCGCAGCATGTCGGCCCGATCGGCCAGGTGGTTGGCGTGGGTGACCACATGGGCGAATGCGTGCGCCTCTTCGCGCGTCATGACCTTGTTCTCGTTGTCGGCAATGAGGTCGGCCATGACGGCAATTTGCTGGTAGTAGGAGCCCATGCGCATAGCAGCCCGCCGATAGCTCATGATGGTTTGCACCGATACCTCGCCGTTGTCGGTGAGCATGGTTTCCTCAAGGGCCTCCATGGCATCTTCCATAACCGAGAACCACGTGAAGTCGTCGGCGATGAGCGTCTTCATGAAAGCGTAGAGCGCATGCGAGGTAGTTGGCTTCGTAAGCATGCCGCTGGCCTTGATTTTCTTCAGCAGCTCCTGGGCGATATTACCGTCATCGATAATGATGAGGTGGTCGTTCTCCAGGTAGAAGGCCAGGCGGTCGGGATCGCTGGTGGGATCGGTTTTATCGGGTACGGCGAAAGAGCCGATAATGAACGAGGGGTAAAGCTCCACGAAGTTGGCCTCGGCGGGCTCTAGGGCCGCCAGACCTTCGCGGCCTTCCAGGGAGATGTTGGGCAGTTGGCTGAACTCGTGAGAGGTCAGGATCTTGATAAGCGGCGGCTTGCAGGTCGCGGCATCGCAGGGCGCAGCAAGGGGGTCGGGCCGATTAAGGTCGTAGACGATGGCCATGATGCTCTCCTTTCAGCTCCTTATGCCAGTGCGTGAATATATTCCCTGTCCAGTAGTATAGAATGAGCCCCAAGATGAGCCTGCTTGTCAGGGTGTTTGTTAGAAAACGGTTGGAAGGGCTTTATGGCCCGAGGAGGATGCAGGCAATGATGCGGGAAAAAGACGCAGTGGTGTCCGACGACGGTTCTGCGAGCGCAAGCGCAGGCGACGGGAGTGTCGCGGGCGCAAGCGCGGGCGACCAGACGCCGATCGATCCGGTGGCGTGGATCAACACTCCGCGCTGGCAAGCCTCTCGGTTAGGCCTCGACCGCATGGTGGCCCTGCTGGAAGAACTTGGACGTCCCCAGGATGACCTGCGCTTCGTCCACGTAGCGGGCACAAACGGCAAGGGGTCGACCTGCGCTTACCTGGCGTCCATCCTGCAGGCGGCTGGCTACCGCGTGGGCTTGTTCACGAGCCCCTTTATCGAATGCTTCGAAGAGCGCATCCGCGTAAACGGCGCCAACATCACCACCGAGGAGCTGTCCCGAGCCGTAGCAGCGGTGCGTCCTTGCGCTGAGGCCGTGGAGAAGCGGACAGGGGATCATCCCACGGAGTTCGAGCTGATGGCCGCGGTGGCTTTCGAGCATTTTCGCTCAAGCATGTGTGATGTGGTGGTGTTGGAAGTGGGCCTGGGCGGTCGGCTGGATGCCACGAATGTCATCGAGGCCCCCGAGGTGAGCGTCATTGCTCGCATTGGGCTCGACCACACCGACTTGCTGGGTGACACGCTGGCGGCGGTGGCGGGAGAGAAGGCGGGCATCATCAAGCCTGGCGTGCCCGTAGTGTCGTGGCCGCAGGACGAGGAGGCTATGGCAGTGATCGAGCGCGTATGCGCCGAGCGGGGCTGCGCGCTGACGATGCCAGATTTCGCTTCTTTGCACGTGGAGCCACTGGAGTGGGGGACGAGCGAGGAGGTTTTAGGGGGTGTGGATGAGATTGCAAAGCCGACGCAGGCCGCGGATGAATCGGTCTCGCCGGCAATGCGCGAGTTGCCCTCTCTTGCCTCGAATGAAGCATCAGCGCTGCTTGCTGTCCCCCTGGGACTGCGCCACTTCTCCTACCAAGGCGCGGAGTTCGTGACGCGTCTTTTGGGCAGCTACCAGCCGGCCAATGCGGCTTTGGCGTTGGAAACGGCACGCGTGTTGGTTGAGCGCGGTTGGGATATTCCTGCCGATGCGCAGTTCGCAGGTGTGGCGGCGGCTCAGTGGCCTGGGCGCTTCGAGGTGGTGGCCTCCAATCCGCTCACTATCATCGATGGCGGCCACAACCCTCAGGGGGCGCAGGCGCTAGCAGCCTCGTTGGCCGATGCCCTGGGCGAAGAAGGGCTCGGCTCTGTGACCTTCGTCATGGGCGTGCTGGCGGACAAGGACTACCGCGCTATGGCCACAGCCGTAGCACCCTGGGCTCGGCGGGTGGTTACCTACACGCCCGAAAGCCCTCGGGCTCTGCCCGGGGGCGAACTGGCTGCTTATCTGCAGGAAGCGTGCGAATTGGAGGCCTCAGCTACCTCCGCGCCGGCCGAGGCGATGGCGCAAGCGCGGGCGCTAGTTGCCTCGGAAGCGGGCGCGGGAGTTGTGGTGGCCTTCGGAACTCTGTACGCCATCTCCGGTCTAAGGAACGGGCTGTCTTGAGAGGGTATTTTTCGTTTTGTTAGCACCTTGGACATCGGTTTTCGAGCTCGTGGTCTTTGCTGCGGGAGCGAGGGAGTAAAACCCCAGGAACGACGAGGGCGATCAGATTCAAGCAGGCACGCGCCTTTGCAGAAGTGCTAACAAAACGAAAGAAACTAGCCAAAATGGCCACGCAGGCTCTCGAGAGGGTTGGCGAATCACGGAGAGCTGGCAGTTTTGTCCGGTTTTTGGCACAAAAAAGCCCCGCGAGCCAGAGACGCGCGGGGCTATGCAAGCAACGTTGCTGGTGCAGCTTACAGAGAATCGATGTAAGTGACCAGGTCGGCGACGGTCTCCAGACCCTCGGGCTCGCCGAAGTCGACTTCGCAGGCTTCCTCAAGGTCGCAGATGAGCTCGACCATGTCGAGGGAGTCGATGCCCAGAGACTCGAAGGTGGCCTCGGGAACCACGGTGGCGGGGTCGATGTCCAGGTTGTTCTCCAGGACGGTGGCGATGGTGTCGATAGTGGCCATGGATTAGTCCTCCTTTTGCTTCAGCAGGCCGTAGCCGCCGTCGTCGCGGCGGTACAGAATGTGCACCTTGTTGGTGTCACGATCAGTGTACGCGAAAAAGTCGTGACCGAGCAGATCGATCTGGACGAGCGCCTCGTCCTGGGTCATGGGCGTGAACTCCATTTCCTTGGTACGAACGATTTCGTCCTCGGACAGCTCGTCCATCAGGCGGTCGAGATCGAGCTCGCCGGCCGGCTTGGCGTCCTCGTGGGCGTAGTCGACGATCTTCTCGGTGGCGCGAACACGCTTGTCCAGCACGCGGGTCTTGTACTTGCGCAGCTGACGGGCAACCTTGGCGGCGGCCACGTCGATGGCGGCGTACATATCCTCTTCGCTTTCCTCCACACGAACGATGTGGCCCTTCACGCGAACAGTGACCTCGCAAATGGCCGGCAGCGGGTTGGCCGGGTTCTTTTCGGTATACAGAACAATTTCCGTGGAGACGGTGTCGGCGTCCACAGCCTTAATAGCGTTTCCAACCTTTTCCTCAGCGTACTGACGAAGGGCGTCGGTAACGGGCATTTTGCGTCCGGACACGGTGATCGTCATAATGTCCACCTCTTTTTACTTCGCTTCTTACATTGTATGTTGCAAGCGGGCGCTCCCGTTTTCTGCGTTGCGCGTATCCGCTTATCAACATGAGAAACAAGCATAACGCAATTCTGCTAATATTCATGGGGTAATTTGGCGTTGCAAGAAAATGGTTTTCCTACAAGCGTACGAGCTGCGAAAAACACACAGAAGCGAGGAAGTTGAATGGATCCTACGGCAAAAAATCCTGACCCCCACCATATTTTTATTGACGAGGTGCAGGGGCACCAGCGTCGCTGGCTGAAGGTCATTCAGTTCACGGGGTCGTCCACCAAGGCCGCTGCCATCATGCTGTTGGCCGCCATCGTGGCGCTGATCATCGCGAATTCGCCGGCCTTCGAGCCCTTCGAGGAGTTCTGGCATACCCATGTAGTGGTGGGTGTGGGCGGCTTCATCGGCGAGATGTCTTTGGCCCACATCATCAACGATATTTTCATGGCGGTATTCTTCCTGTTGGTGGGCTTGGAAATCAAGTACGAAATGACCGTGGGAGAGCTCACGAACATCCGCCAGGCGGCGCTGCCCATCATCGCGGCCTTTGGCGGTGTGCTGGCCCCCATTGTCATCTACTCGATCTTCAACGCGGCTAACCCCGAGACGTCCCACGGCTGGGGCGTGCCCACCGCTACGGATATCGCCTTTGCCCTGGGCATCATGGCGCTTTTGGGCAATCGCGTGCCGAACGGCGTGCGCGTGTTCTTGTCCACTTTGGCTGTGGCCGATGACATCATCGCCATTTTGGTCATCGCCATCTTCTACGGCCAGAGCCCCTCGCTTATGTGGCTGGCTGTGGCGGCTGTCATCCTGGTGGTGCTGCTGTGCCTCAACCGCGCTCACGTGTACTCGCTGGCCCCGTACCTGCTGGTAGGTTGCTTGCTGTGGTTCGCCGTGTTCATGTCGGGCGTGCACTCCACCATCGCCGGCGTGCTGCTGGCCTTCACCATTCCCACGGGCAGCCGCGTGAACCTGTCCGAGTTCATGAAATGGTCGGGCGACCGCGTGCGCGAGGCCAACGATGCTTACGTCGAGACGGAGCCCGTGGTGCTGCAGAAGGACTACATGTCTACGGTGTCGCGCCTGTCCCGCGTGGCCAAGCAGGTGGTGCCTCCGGCTACACGCTTGGAGCACATGCTGTATCCCTGGGTCTACTTCGCTGTGCTGCCGCTGTTCGCTCTGACCAACGCTGACGTCAGCTTCCTGGGCGGCGATGTGCTGGCCATGGTCACGAGCCCGGTGTTCTTCGGCGTGTTCTTCGGTCTGCTTTTGGGCAAGCCCATCGGCATCATGCTGTTCAGCTTCCTCACGGTGAAGTTCAAGATTGCCAGCTTGCCCGAGAACGTCAACTGGATCCACATGCTGGGTGCTGGCATTTTGGGCGGCGTGGGCTTCACCATGGCTATCTTCGTGGCCAACCTGGCCTTCCCCGAGGCCGTTCTTATCTCGGATGCGAAGATCGGTATTCTTTCCGCGTCGCTCTTGGCGGGCGTGGTGGGCTTCCTCTTCCTGTTCATGCAGGCGAAGGCCGCCGAGCGCCAGGGCATTGCCTACGTGTCTGCCTCGCTGGACGAGGTGCATCGCCAGACGGCGGGCAAGGAAGCCGCCGAGGTGGCCGATGACGTGGTGCTCGGCCTGACCGACGAGGACACCATCGATGATGTGCGCGAGCTGCTGGCCAACGAGGGTGGCATCGCTGAGTTCGTCGTCCATGTGGATGCGGCCCGCGACGAGGCGGAGGCCGCAGAGGCCGAGGACGTAACGGGCACGCGCGGCGAGTAACCACGCTTGGCGTAGTGCGAACGATTGAGGGGCTCCGTTGAGGCGGAGCCCTTTTTTGTTGTCGGGGGTGGCATGCTCAAGGGTTGACGAACATACCCCCTAGGGGTATAAAGATCTCAAGCAAAGGACTGCCCGGCATTGTCGGGCATACCGTAAGGAGCGGCTTCTATGGAAGAGCGAACGGCGGAAGCGGCGCAGCCTAGTTGCGGCTGCCGCCACAAACATACGCCGCGCAGCGAAGCGCTGCAGGCCGACGTGCAAAAGCGACTCAACCGCGCTATCGGGCAGCTGAACGGCGTGAAGGCCATGATCGACGACAACCGCTACTGCGGTGATGTGCTCACGCAGCTAGCGGCGGCCGAATCGGCGGTGCGCCGTGTGTCGGAGCTGGTGCTGGAAGAGCACATGCGCACGTGCGTGGTGGAAGAAGTGCGACAGGGCAACGACGAGGTCATTGAAGAGGTCATGGGCCTCATGCGGCGATTCGCCAAGTAAGGAGCGAAACTATGGAAACCATCCGTTTGGCTACGGCGGTCATGCATTGCAAAAAATGCGTGGCCAATGTGACTACCCATTACGAGGATCTTCCCGGTGTTACGGCGGTGGATGTAAGTCTTGACGGCCAGTGGGCCGATGTGACCTTCGATCCGAGTCGGGTCACGCTGGACGATCTGCTTCATGCCCTGGATGATACGAACTTCAAGGTGGCGGTCATGCCTGAAAGCGGCGTGCATCCCTTCGCGGCTGAACTGGCTGCCGATGCTGCCGAGAAAGCCGCCAAGGATAAGGCGAAGGCGGCGGAAGGGGCGTCAGACGCCTCGGCTGCGAAGGCAGGGGGAGAAGCGGGTGCGGCCGCCACGGCAGCGAGCGACCCCGCGGCTGCTACCGCTGTCGGCGACTCCGCAAGTGAGGACGCTCCGGCGGAAGCCACGCTGCGCCTGGCCATCGAGGGCATGCACTGCGCCAACTGCGCGGCCTCCATCGAGAGCCACTATCGTAAGACGCCGGGCGTCGTCGATGTGGCAGTAAACTTGGCTAACAACACGGGGCGCGTCACCTTCGATCCCGCCCAGGCCAGCGTGGACGACATGCTGCACGTGTTCGACAACTTGGCCTTCACCGCCGAGCTTATTCCCGAGGATGCGCCGCTAGTGGACGAGAAGCGTCGTGCCCGCGAGGCTGCTCGCGCCAAGCGCGATCGCTGGGTGTTCGGCGTGGCGGCGGCGCTCACGGTGCTCATTGTGGGCATCGGCATGCTGCCCGGGGCCCACATGGCCACCGGCAACGCATTGGCCGGCCTCTTCGTGGCCGATCCCACGCATGTGCAGGCTATGTTTGTCGCGAATATCCTACTGCTGGTGCTTACCATCCCCGTGCAGTTCTGCTGCGGTGCTCGTTTCTACAAAGGCGCTTGGGGCTCGCTGAAGGGCGGTTCGGCCAATATGGACGTGCTGGTGGCGCTGGGCACCAGCATCGCGTTCCTGTTCTCCCTTTGGATTACGTTCCTTCCCGTGGTGACGGGCGACTGGGGTCATGGCGAGGTGTCGCTGGCGGTTAACGACGGCATGCCCTATTTCGAAACCTGTGCCATGCTCATCACCTTCGTGCTGTTCGGCAAGATGCTGGAAAGCCGCGCCAAGGGAGCAACGAACCAGGCTATCGAGTCGCTCATGAATCTGACGCCGCCCACGGCCCGCGTGGTGCGCGGCGGCGAAGAGCGCGAGGTGCCGCTGGCCCAGGTGGTGGCTGGCGACACGGTGCTGGTGCGCCCGGGCGAGAAGATGCCCGTGGACGGCGTGGTCACTGAAGGCGCCACGGAGGTGGACGAGTCCATGCTGACGGGCGAGACGCTGCCGGTGGTGAAGACGGCGGGCGACGCGGTGACCGGCGGCACGCAAAACACCACGGGCTCGGTGACGGTGCGTGCCCTGCGGGTGGGGGCCGACTCCACGTTGGCGCGCATCGTGCGCGCGGTCGAGGACGCCCAGGGAACGAAGGCGCCCATTCAGCGCATCGCCGACCGTATTGCCGCAGTGTTCGTGCCGGCTATTCTCATCATCGCCCTGATCGTCTTCTGCGTGTGGTTCTTCGTCGTGCCGCCGGCGGACGAGAGCGCGCGCTTGGTGCAGGCGCTCATGCCGGCCATCGCCGTCATCTGCGTGGCCTGCCCTTGCGCTTTGGGCCTGGCTACCCCTACCGCGCTTACCGTGGGCATGGGGAAGGGCGCTCAGCTGGGCGTGCTCATCAAGGATGGCACCGTGCTGGAAACCATGGGCAACCTAGGCGCCGCAGTATTCGACAAGACGGGCACGCTTACCGTGGGCGAGCCTCAGGTGGTGGCCTGCAGCCTCTCCGACGAGGCTCTGCGTCTGGCCGCTGCCGTAGAGGCGAAAAGTGAGCACCCCCTGGCCCGCGCCGTCGTGGCCTATGCGGAAAGCAAGGGGATGGGTGCGCTGCCTTCGGCGGAGAGCTTCGAGGCAATCGTCGGCGAAGGGGTTCGCGGCGTTGTCGAGGGGCATACGGTGGCCATTGGCGCGAACGCCGCCGAAGGTGGCTCTTCGGTGACGGTTGACGGGGCGCTTGCAGGCGCTCTTCAGTTCCGCGACGAGCCCAAGGCCGATGCCGCCGCCACGCTGCAGACGCTGCGCCAAGATTTCGGGGTTATCTCTTATATGGTAACGGGCGACGCCGAAGCTACCGCCCAGGCCATTGCTGCCGAAGTGGGCATTGCCGCCGACCATGTGTTTGCGGGTGTCAAGCCGCTGGAGAAGGCGGCCTGCGTCAGCGCCGTGAAGGCGGCCGAGGATGTGGCCCTGCTCCGCGCGGCAGGCAGGGAAGCCCGCGAAACCGAGGCGTTCGACGAGGAGATGCTTCGCGAGGCCCCGATCATCCTCGATGGCGACGGACAGCCGGATCCGCTGCCTCTGGAATCGCCCCAGCAAGCGGCTCAGGACGCAGCGGCCAGCAAGCATGCCGTGGTGGCTTTCGTGGGCGACGGCATCAATGATGCCCCGGCGCTGGCGGCGGCCGACATCGGCGTGGCCATGGCGTCGGGCACCGATGTGGCCCTCGACGCTGGCTCGGTGGTGCTCATGCGCAACCGCCTGTCCGACCTGGTAGTGGCTCTGCGCCTGTCGAAAGCCACCATGCGCAAGATCAAGCAGAATCTGTTCTGGGCGCTTATCTACAACTGCATCATGATCCCTCTGGCCGCGGTGGGCATTCTGGCTCCTGCCCTCGCCGGCGCTGCCATGGCGCTCTCCAGTGTCAGCGTCGTCAGCAACTCGCTGCTGCTCAAGCGATTCAAGTAGCAGCGCCTGTCTAGCGTGAATAAACCAAAGGAGGCTGTCGCCGTGAAGCGACAGCCTCCTTTTTGCGTCCCGGGGGTGAATTCCAGCCGCTAGTTCTCCATCCAGAAGCGCCAGGCGCAGTTGCAAGTTTCGTCGGTGATGTCGGGAAAACAGCTGACGCACTCGCAGCGCAGGCGGTCATCAAGGGCGCGCGCGAATTCGCCATACTCCAGGATGCCCACGCTTTTGCAGGGATGAAACTCCATACCCTTGCGTGCCCGGGCGTTTTGGACGCGGCAGTTGGTGATGCGGAAAACGAGAGCGCCGTCGTCTTCCCAGATGATTTCCCATTCGTTGGCCAGCGAGGTACAGCGCAGGGGAAGGGCCTGGGCCAGACCCTCCAGGCCGGAATGTTCGTCAAGACCCAGGAACGCGCGCAGCCGCCGTGCTTCGCTGGGAACGAAGCGCTTCCAGGCGTTACGATCGTGCTCCATGGCGGTATCCATGCCCTGTTCGCGCTCGAGGGATTGGAACCAGGTGCCGTCGATGGCAATCAAGTCCTTCGCGGTGATCTCCAAAAGCTCGATCAGCTGCTCGCGGGTGTAGCTTTCCAGTCCTTCGGCCATGGCTCCTCCTTGGATGCATCGACGGTGACTCTTTCCGTGATTATAGGGCCCTTGCGCTATACTGAACCAATTGGAATTAGGCGCAGAGGTGCGCGTAACAGCTATAGAAGGGCCGCCCATGGAAACTGCTGCGATTATTTTGGCTGCCGGCGCCGGCACCCGTATGAAGTCGAAAAAGCCGAAGGTCGTCCACGAGGTGCTCGGCCGTCCGCTCGTGCGCTGGGTCGTGGAGGCGGCCAAGGAGGCTGGAGCCGACAAGGTGGTGGCCGTAGTGGGTCACCAGCGCGAACAGGTTATCCCGCTGGTAGAAGACGATTCTCTAGTAGCCGTGCAGCAACAGCAGCGCGGTACGGCCGATGCCGTGCTGGCGGCCAAAGAGGCTCTGGGTGATTTGGACGGTGCAGTTGTGGTGCTGTCCGGCGACAGCCCGCTTATTCGCCCGGAAACCATCGCCGAAATGGTGGCTCTGCGCGAAGAGCACCAGGCTGCCGTGGTGGTGCTTACCATGGAGTTGGCCAACCCCTTCGGCTACGGCCGCATTGTGCGCGACGGTGCCGGCGAGGTGGAACGCATTGTGGAGCAGAAGGATGCCACGGTCGAAGAGGCGGCCATTACCGAGTGCAATTCGGGTTTCTACTGCTTTGACGCCCAGGCGCTTTTCGATGCGCTGGCCCAGGTGGATTCCAACAACGCCCAAGGCGAGTTCTATCTTACCGACGTGCTGGGCATTGCCCGCGCGGCGGGGCGCCCCGTGCTGGCCTACAAGACTAACGACGCCGAGCAGTGCCTGGGCGTGAACTCCCGCGGCCAGCTGGCCGAGGCCACCAAGGTCATGCAGCGCCGCATCAACGAGCGGCACATGGCCGCCGGCGTCACCATGATGGATCCCTCCACCGTGTGGATCGGCCCCGACGTTACCATCGAGCCCGACGTGGAGCTGCTGCCGAACGTCATGCTCATGGGCACCACCGCCATCGGCGAGGACAGCGTGGTGGGCCCCAACTCGCGTCTGACCGACACGAAAGTGGGGAAGGGCTGCGTTATCGACGAGACGGTGGCCGTGGAGGCCCAAATCGACGACGGCGCCACCTGCGGTCCGCGTGCCTACCTGCGCCCGGCGGCCCATCTGTGCGAGGGGGCCAAGGCCGGCACCCACGTGGAAATCAAGAAGTCCACCATCGGCAAGGGCTCGAAGGTGCCGCATCTTTCCTACATTGGCGACACCACCATGGGCGAGGGCGTGAACATCGGCGCCGGCTCCATCACCTGCAACTATGACGGCGCCAACAAGTGGCCCACGGTCATCGGTGACGGTGCCTTTATTGGCTCCGACACCATGATGGTGGCCCCGGTCACCATCGGCGAGGGGGCGCTTGTGGGCGCAGGCTCCACCATCACCAAAGATGTGGCTCCGGGCGCTCTAGCCCTGGGCCGCGCCAAGCAGCAGCAGGTAGAAGGCTGGGTAGCCGCTCACCCCATCGAGAAGAAAAAATAGGAGGACGTCGCCGAACGGCGCCATCGCTCCCTTCCTTTACGAAAAAGCGCCGGCCCACTGTGGAAAGACAGCGGGCCGGCGGCTTTGTTGATGCGGGGGATGATGCTTAGGCCTGTACGGCCTCGGCCGCGTTCTGACCGGCAAAGCGGCCGGAGGTGTAGGCATAGTTGAGCCCGCAACCGCCTGCCGGGTAGTCGTCGTAGATAAAGGAGCCGCAGCTCACCTCGCCCACGGCATACAGGCCGGGGATGACCTGCTCTTCCTCATCCAGCACTTCGAAGTCGGTGTTCACGTGGTAGCCGCCGAAGCTGCCGTGGGTGCATACGCCCATGGTCAGCACGTAGTAGGGGGCCTTGTCCAAGACAACCAGGTTCTCGGCCTTCTTGCCGTACTCGGTGTCGTTGCCGGCTTTAGCCAGCGCGTTGTAGGACTCAAGTTGCGTCTGGGCGGCTGCGCCGTCGACCTTCAGCTTGTCAGCTGCCTCGGCCACCGTGTCGCCCTTGGCGAAGTAGCCCTTGTCCAGGCCCATCTGGAAAGCAGCGGCCAGTTTGTCGTCCAAAGCGTCGACCATGGCCTGATCGTAGACGGCGTAGAAGGCCTGATCGGGGAAGTGCGCCACGGTGTAGTACACATCGTGGGTCTGCCCGTCCTCGTTGACGAAACGCTTGCCGTCGGAATTGACCCAAAGCGCCTTCTTGTCGATGAGCTTCGACTGGCCGGCCTCGACGGGGCAGGCCAGAATGCCGTTAGTGCCGCCGTGGCCCAGGTAGGCTGCGCCAATATCGAGCCCCATCTGCAGGCCCTCGCCGGTGCAGCCCGGGCCCACTTCGGTATAAACGCCCTTGTAGTCGGGGCAGTACTCAGCGATCATCTCGTCGTTGCGGCAGAACCCGCCCGTGGCTAGAATGGTGCGCTTGGCCTGGTACTCAATGAGGTTGCGATGGCCCTCCAGGGCCATGACCCCTTCCACCGTGCCATCGTCGCCCACAATAAGCGAATCGGCCTCGGTGTTGAAGACGAACTGCACGCCGGCGTCCTTAGCGGCCTGGGTGACCGCCGCCAGGGCCACCTCGTCGCGGTCGTCGATGTTGTGGCCACGGGGGACGGTGTCGCTGCCCTTGAGCGAGACCTCTTCCTTGAACGGTACGCCCAGGGTTTGCAGCCAGTCGATGGTCTCGCCGAAATGCTCGGCGCAGAACTTCTGCATGGCGGGATCCAGCTTGTCGCCGCCACGCGTCATAAAGTAGGCCAGCAGCGCGTCGGGCGTGTCGTCGATGCCCTGGGCTTTCTGCAACTGGGTGCCGGCGCCGTAGAGGGTGCCGATGGCCAACGCACTCGACCCCGACTGCCAGGCGGCTTTGTCGATGAGGATGGTATGCGCACCAGCAGAGGCTGCTTGCAGGGCGGCCGATGTGCCTGCAGCCCCTGCGCCTACCACCAGCACATCGCAGGTGACGGTTTGGGACGGCGTGGAGCTGACGGTGGTGCGCGGCGCAGCGCAGCCGAAGAGTCCGAGAGCGGCAAAAGCCGTGGTGCCGGCGGCCAGGCGCACGAAGGTGCGGCGGGAAAGGGAACGAGACTGAGTCATGGAATCCTCCTTGAATGATGGTACGGGGCGCTTGGTTCGGAGGAGCCGAGGCGAAAAGAACGGGCTGTCGGATCAAGCAGCAACTTCATCATAGAAAGGCGAATGACTCATCGGTGGGTGACTTCCTCAAGGTTTCGCGTTCGTCAGATTCCTGTATCCGATACGCAGAAAAGACGCGCAGCGTTGGGCGCAGAGAGGAGTTTTCCGCTTCGCAGCCTGTTTCTTGTCGCGGCTCGCTTGGCGACGTACTACAATGGAGACAACCAGCAAGTTCCTATAGAAGGGATACCTGTCCATGACCGAGATGACCAAGCGCATGATCCTGTTCTCCGGTTCGGTGAACCCC